>CALBFM010000163.1:0-1408 GCA_937893445.1 uncultured euryarchaeote | reverse complement strand
GGCACGCGCTGTCGGGCCGCCACGGGAACGGCGGGTGGAATAGTCGAACGCTTCGAAATTCAGACTGGTGACCCGCAGTCGACACTGGTGGCGCTCGCCGAGTGGTTGCACGAGCTCGGGCCGTTCAGGGCCATGGGCATTGCCAGCTTCGGCCCGCTGCGACTAGACTCCGGGGCAACTACCTTCGGCCAGGTGCTGGTGGAAAGCAAGTCAGGTTGGAACGGGGTTGACGTTATGTCACCGTTTCAACATCTTGCGGATAAGTTTGTGCTCGAGACTGATGTCGGCGCCGCCGCGCTGGGCGAACAGTTTCAACTGGGTGGGCGCGGAACGCTTGCATACGTAACTGTCGGCACCGGCATCGGCGGAGGGCTGGTGGTTGACGGTCGTGTCCACCACGGACAATTGCACCCTGAGATGGGTCACCTACGCGTGGTGCACGACGGCAGCTTCGCCGGCGTTTGCACCACCCACGGCGACTGCTGGGAAGGGCTTGCATCGGGCCCGGCGCTGGCGACGCGCACCGGCGCGCCAGCAGAGATGCTGCCAGCCAGCCATCCCGCCTGGGTGACCGAGGCAGAGCTGCTGGCGCAGGGGCTGCTCGCCATATCTGCCATCGCGATGCCCGACACAATCGTACTCGGCGGCGGCGTGATGCAGCACGCGAGTTTGCGTGAGGAAGTTGCGCAGCGACTGGCAGATTTGATGGCTGGCTTTACGCCACTGCCAGATGTTATTGCACCCACACTGGGTAATGATTCGGCACTGTCCGGCGCGCTGGAGCTGGCGGAGCGGGCGCTGGGTGACTCACTACCTCACAGCCGCACCCAGAGCCGGTAGTCGCTGCTGTAGCGCAGCTGGTGGCCGAAATGTGCCGGCCGGTGTTTGAGCAGCTGGAGGCCGCGATAGGTGCGGTTGAGCAGCATTGATGCCACCACCGGCTGCGGTAGGTCGAACATGCGCCCCCGCTGGAACTCCATCCGCGCCAGTAGCTGTTCCAAGCCGGGGATGCGTGTCGTCGCCAGTAGCCGTGTCCGCCTTGCGACGAGGGAGGCTAGGAGTAACTGCCCCAGCCCGTGGGCGCGGTGGCAACGATGCACTATTAAGGTCCCGATTTCAAGCCATCCTGCGCTACGAGGATAGAGGAAGACCGCACCCACTAGCTCGCCGTGATGGAGTGCCACCCGCCCCTCGCACGCCCGGAGGATACTGGCAGCGATGCGCAGCGACGAGATATGGAGATCCAGCTCGTAGCGGCAGAGCTCCACCAGTTCCCCGGCGAGCCTATCGCTGCCCGGTTCCGCCAGCGGCGTGCGCAGCAGCTGGAGCGCTGGGTTTGGGGGGTGCGAGGGCATTGCGGTGCAGTGTCGGGCGGGTTTAGGGATATGCGCAGCGGTGGTGCTGGAAC
>CALBFM010000162.1:0-1319 GCA_937893445.1 uncultured euryarchaeote | reverse complement strand
CCGTCGAAGATTGACCCCGAATTGCCGGGGCTGGGCTTCGCGCTGCACGGCGCGACAACCAACGACCAGAACCCACTGCGCTCTGAGGACGTCAACCGTATCGGCAGCGCGATGGCCAAAGCAGCTGTAGGGGCGGAGCACAACTCGGGTGGCCGCGCTGCCACTACGTCGGGCGAGCGACCTGGCGCGCACGCACTAGGCCTTGGGGAAGACTTGCTTATGTTCGCTGAACCAGGCGACAGCGACGACATTCACCCAGCACTCGGCTCAATTCTTGAGGGCAGCGCTACCCGAGGTGACGGCGAGCGCCTGCTCGTAGACCTCCATAATCAGGAGGGCTGGGGACGCCCTCCACTGCCGCCCGGTACCGCTGAGGGGAGCGCGCTGGCAGATGCAATGGGCGCGGTCGCCGACAAATGCCGCGCTGCACCCGTCGGCGCGCTGCGCGCTGGTGTTGCATATTTGCCTGGCGAGGACTTGGAGCATGGCATCGGTCCTAGTGGACTACGCGTGCTGGCGCTTGAAACGAGTGGTACTACCAGCGCGCTGCTGTTATGGGACGCCAACGGCTTCGCACCTGGGATGAACGCCACCCTGCGCGACGGCTTGGCGGACCGCGTTGATACGCTGCTACTGGCGACGACCGACAATCACTATGTCAATATCACGCCCGGTGGCCACAACCCACTCTCAGGCGCCGAGTTCATCCTCCCTGCGGCGCAATCGGCGCTTGCTGAAGCATTGTCTGACTTGGCACCGGTCGAGAGCGCGATGGGGCGTGTCACTATTACCGGCGTCGAAATCCTGGGGCAAGGGATGCAGGACCGCATCTCGGCCGGCGCGAATGCTGTCGTGCAGGTCGCGCGCTTCTCGTGGCTCCCGCTCTATGGCTCAGCGGCGATGTTCTGCATGCTTTTATCGCCGTATCTGTAGGCGCTACTTCGCCTGAATCTGGATTGAAATCTTGACGCCGTCAGGTATCTGGATACGCATCAGTTGGCGTAGTGCGCGGTCGTCAGCGTCGATGTAGATGAGCCGTTTGTGCAGGCGCGCCTCCCAGCGGTCCCAAGTTTCCGAGCCGCCGCCATCAGGTGCCTTACGCACAGGGACGCGCAGCTTGCGCGTCGGGAGCGGGATGGGCCCGGTCATCTTGACACCGGTGCGGCCGGAGATGGTTCGTATCTGCTCGCAAACTATGTCAACCGAGCCGTGATCCAGGGCATGCAGGGAGATGCAGGCCCGTGTATCTCCCTTTGCCATTCCTCAATTCAGTCCCAGGACTCCTCAATCTTAAGGCACATGCCGGCCGCGACGGTCTT
>CALBFM010000161.1:0-18109 GCA_937893445.1 uncultured euryarchaeote | reverse complement strand
ACTGGTTCTGGCACACCACCTCCTATCTGCATCCGGACGGTCCGTTCGTCGCCTGCTGGCTGCTCACCCTGATCGCCGCTCGGCGGTGCTGGTACGGCGGTGCCTCAACCGTCCACCGACGGCACCTTGCGCAGGTAGGTGCCGCAGCCGGCTTGACCATTCTCTGCAAGTACTCGGGTGGCTTTCGGGTTGGACTATTACGGTTCCGGCAAGCGCACTCACTTCACCGTGGAGGATCCGCGTTTCTCTGACTTGAGTGATCTGTATGCATCCTGCGGAGTAGATCTTCCACCCGAGATCCTGTTCGTAGCGCGAGCCCGAACAACGCTGCCACCGTCGCTGCTGAGCCGCTACGGAGATTCAGAGGCCATCGCCAGTCTATCGCGACGGAACGCGGGTTGTGCCCCGATCCAGTACGAGGTCCATCGTCTTCGAATACCCTGATCAGGTTCGCGGAGAGGAGGAATCTTCCTTCCCGAACGCCGAGGCCACCATCCTTCGCACCAGGGTCCGGGCATCGTCGAGAATGGTGTAGCAAAGTGGAACGATAACCAACGTCAGCACCATCGATGCGAGCAACCCGCCCACGAAGAAAACAATCAGCAGCCGACGCGCACCAATGCGCTCCTCGAACGGTGCGCCAAGCAGCAACAGCACCAGCATATTCATCAGCAAGTGCAGCGGACCGGCGTGCACGAACATGGCAGTAAGCAACGTCGCCCATGCGAACCCGGGATCTGTCAGGTATCCGGGGCGGAAGCCCAGGTCCAACCAGGTAGTCAGCGGCATGCCCACCAGCCACCACACTGCAAATAGCGTAAAGTTAGCTAGCACCAGCGCCTGCGCTGCATACATGTGCGCCCGCAGTCCACTGACCAACACCGCGGCCGCCAGCAGTAGCAGCAAGAACGATAGCCCACTCATCGCTGGGGGCGAGCGCGGCGAGAGTTAAGGCTCACGCTGGGGCATGGTTGGGGGATCCCGTAGGACCCCCCGGTTGGCGCGTTGGAGCGCCTAGTCTTCTTCTTCGCGGCGGCGCAGTGCGACACCGAGCGACGCCAGGAAGGCGGCGCCAGCCAGGCCAGCTAGGCCCAGCGCGAACGACGGGGAGGTGCTGGTAGCAGACACCACGCTGACTTCAGTCGAGATCAGGTTGTCGTCCTTCTTGTTGTCGTACTCGTCGCAGGCGTTGTTGGTACCGCACGGCTTGATGACGCCCAGATCGTCCTCGTTCTGGTCTGGATTAATCCAGGCAAACACCTGAACGTCGTAGTAGTCACCGCCATTGCCACGGTCGGCACCCTTCTCGGGCACATATGGCTCGGTCCAGGTAAAGGAGGCGGTATAGGACGAGTCTTTATCAGCCGCTTCGAGCACGCGCTTAGGCTCCATCTTGGGTATGACGGTGCTGCCTATCTGTGTCGCGCGGGTAGTGCCGATGGACCAGTTCTTGTACCGATCTCCATCCTTGGGGTCGTAGACCAGGAAGTAGACTTGCACGTCCTTGGCGTAGTTGCCTTCGTTGACTGCCGTCACTCGGATTTCCATGCCGTCTGGGTCACCATCCTGCACTGCCACGCGATTCAGCTCGATTCCAGTGAGCGAGAACTGTGGCGGCCGGATGAAGTACTTGGCCTTACCGGGCGGTTCGGCCATGGCGGACTGAGAGCCAGTGTCGTACAGGTTGATGTAGAGTGTCAGCTTGCGGTTGCTGAGCGGCTCGTTGGTATCCCAGTTGAAATCTGGGGCCTCGATCACCATGGTAATCCGCGCTTCGCTGTCAGCATCCATTGGCACGCTAGTGGTACCACCGCTGCTGGTAGTTGAGATGGGAGCGCCGTTGAGCGCACTCGCTGAGACGAATATCTGCCACAACGAGGTGTCGTAGCCCATCTGCTTCAGCTCAGGTGTGACCTGCAGTACATTGGCCAGCGTCCCGGTGTTCTTGACGAAGAAAGTGGTCGTCACGGTCTCACTTGGGAATATTTCCTGCTGGATAGCCCCTTCGCGCATGGCGAAGAAGCCGTAGTGCAGCGTGCGCACCACCTCAACACCACCAATGGAGGCGCTGCCAAGTGGCCCGCGTGCGTGGAACACGAACGAGAACTTGTTGCCCGTTTCCGTGTCATACTGCAATGGCTGTGAGGCTGCATACATGCCGCTAGAGCTGGTGAGGTGGATGTAGTAGGGTATCCACTCGCCCCAGCTGGTCTCGGTGAGTTCGCTGCCAACCTTACTGTGGTCGCGGCCATCCATGATCTTGTAGCCGTTAGCCGTTGTGAGGCTCAGCGATTCTGGGTCATCCAGTCCGAAGCCCTCGTGCTGCGCCTTGACCATGATTTGATTGCCCGCTCCCATGTCGTAGTTGGCCCAGAAAACCAGGTAGCTATCGGCGCTCCAGACAGTCAGATAGGGTGTGCGCGCGTACTCGTTAGCTTCGGCTGCTGCCACCACCACTATGGTGCCCTGCATCACGGGGTGGAAGGTGCACTTGTAGGTGTAGGTACCAATGCTATCGAAGGTCCATTCCCACGCTTCACCATTCATTATGGTGCTAGAGTCGAACTCGCCGTTCAAGTCAGTCACCGTATGCGAAAAGGTGTCGCTGTTGGTCCACTCTACTGTGGTACCCATAACCACCTCAATGTAGCTGGGTGTGAAACCCTGTCCCTGATTACCGATGGAGATACTGACGTCGTCAGTCGCCACGTCGGTTTCGTCCCAACTTACTGAGAGTGCGCCGTCGCCCACCGCAGCAGGCTCGTTCGCGACATCGGCCCAGTTCTCTCCACCTACTAGGGCGGAGTCACCCATGTCCTCTGCAGCACCAACCAGCAGCATGTGGCTCTCACCGTTGTTCGAAGCGAACAGGTCGGCCAGCGTAGTGCTGGTTCCGGATTCTGTCAGCTTGATACCAACGGTGTACATGCCGGGTCCGAGCGTGCCGGCCGGTAGCGCTATCGTGGTTGTACCAGTCGAAGCGCCCATGTCGAGGGAGGTCACTGGCACCGCATGTGACCACGCGGTGTTACCGTCCATGTCATTGGCGTAGGCGTAGATGTCAGTAGACTGCGGGAGCCCGGTATCACCCAGGTTGCCCATCCCAACGTTCTTGACGTTGGTGGTGAGCGTTGCGCCCGCGCCAACGTCCATCCTGTAGGGCATGTCGACTGTGGTCTGGGTCAGGTCGAAGCCCAGCGCGTAAAGACCAATGTCATCGATGTGCCATATTGGGTTCCAATCGGGGTAGGAACCACCCAAGTGGAAGCGAAGCTGCAGGTCGTCCATCCCGGGGCCTGTGTAGCTATCGAGGCGTATCTGCGTCTCGACCCAGCCGCCGGAACCGCCCACGAAGGCCTTCTGGCCGCTGAGGGGGTTGCCGTAGCCCGCAAAGTTGTAGACTTCCTCGTACTTCAGCGGCGCCGTGGAGGTTGATGGGGGTAACCCATTCCAGGTCGAGCCGCCATTGGTACTGATTTCCACCCTACCACCAGCGTAGTAGTAAACGCCAGACTCGTAGAAGGCATAGCTGTGCTTGAACACAAACTTGCCCTTCACTGCCTGACTCAGGTCGAACTTCGGTGAATAGAGGCTAACGTCGTCCCCCGCGGGGTAACTATAGATGTCATCACCGCCAAACCAGGAGTGAGTTGGACTCCTGAAGTCCCTGGTAGAGGTGACCCAAGCCATACCGCTATCACTGTTGATGCCCGTGCTCCAGCCGCCAACATAATCGTCGCCGCCTTTGGCGTTCGTGCCGCGTATCTTCTCTTCTTCGGCGTCGCTGAAGGAGACCGTGAACATGGTCTCACGGTTCACGTCCTTGTCGTTGTCTCCCGGGTACTCATCCGGAACGGAGGCTCCGTTCTCATCTACGTATCCCTCTATCCAGGAATCTACCTTGATCTTGTACATTCCGGGTATGCTGAAGTGGAAGGGGACTGTGATGTCCTTTGATTCGCCACTGGCGAAGGCGCCGCCGCTGCCACTGCCTGTGATTCCCCAGGTCTCCGTGTACAGCACTGACTCCATGCCGGTGCCGGTGATTGCTACCTTGTCGATAGCCCACTGCTCACCGTCACCTGGCCAGAGGTAGGCGTACATCCCAAAGTGGAACCGAACCGACACGTCGGACTCGCCGACGTAGTCGGCAAGCGCGAAGCTGTCGGTAACCCACTGGCCGCCGTCGCTGAAGAAGGACTGGCCACCGCTAATCTTCACGAAGCCGTCCTGACCGTAGAGTGTGTGGCCATAGTTTGCGTTGTACATCGCCCCGGGGTAACCACCCTCAGGCACGAACGGTGTCCATACGACCTGAGTGGGGTCGGAATGGCCTGCGTTTGTCGATACCTCGACCCGGCCGCCGTTGTAGGCAGTGCCCTGAGACTGGTACCAGACAAAGCGATAGCGGTGGTCGACCGTCATGACTGCGTCTTCCGCTGCGTCAGTCAGGTCAATCGCCGGCATGGTCAGGTAACCGTCGCCGCCGCCGTAGTACATCGCGATTTCGCCATCCTCGTGACCCCAGGCCTTTCCGCCGTCGGCATCAGCCTCCGGGAAGTAGAAGCCAGGATTGGTTGACCAGGAAGACGAGCCGCCGGTAGCGACGTTGGTCGCGCTCCAGGGGTGGTCGTTCATGCCGGTGTAACTATCGTGGTCCTCGGAGTATATGGTCTGCGTGCCATACGGACCAATCTGCAATCGCACCTTGGCCTTGCCCGAAAGCTGGTCGCTGACGCCCGCGTTAAGCACCTTGATGCCAATATCGGGGGTGCCATCGACTGGAATCGGGTCGATTACGTCCAGTGTCGGAACGGCGATGTTGTTGCTGTAGACAAGACCGGTAACGGTCACGTCGTCTAGCCAGTAGCCGTACGGTCCGTAATAGGCGTAGTAGTAGCCATTCCAGCCAACAGACCAGCGAACCTTGACATCATCGTTGCCGACATAGGGAGTTAGGTCGTACGCGACCTGGCGGAAGTCGTCGGTCATCGGGAATCCGTCGAGGCCGTAGTAGGTCCAGCCAGACTTGCCGGCGTAGGGGTTGGCCATGTAGGTGCCAATGGTGCTCCAGTAGCCGCCCTTGTAGCCCGCTTGACCGTCGCCGCGATCGCTGGGCGCCATCGAGTCCCAAGTCGTGCCGCCATCCTGCGATATCTCGACGATGAGGCCGTCATAGTTGTAGTAGAAGCGATAGTTATGCGAGAAGGTGAGTGTCGCATCCACTGGCAGGCTCAGGTCAAGCGATGGGGTAGAAACGCCTGTAACGCCCGGATAGGACTGATCGGCCTTCTTGCCGCTGTACAGCGCATTGCTGCCAGCATTAGCCTTGCTATCAAGCCCCCATATGTTATCGCCACCGAATGCCTCGTAACTGGTATCCCAATCACCGTAAGGCCCGCCGGTTAGCCCATTTTCGAAGCCGTCACTAAAGAGAACGAACTTAATCGTGAGCCACGCACTCCAATCATTGTTGCTCGTGTCCTCGTCGCTGAAGTCGTCCGTGATTGATATCTCGATACCGACGACATCACCTACCTTCAGTCCATTGGGGAAGTCTGGGCTAGAAGCCGAGGGTTGGAAGGCATCAAAGCTGATGGTTTGCGTCTCCTTGTAGCCTATAGAGGTGATTACCTCAGTCTCGTCCATAGCTGTCTTGTCCTTCGTGGTCAGTTCGACCTTGACGTCATCGAGGCGGTACCAGCCATTGTAGTACCAGTACCAGTAGGTACAGTAACCAACCCGCCAGCGCAGGTCGAGCGTCTCGCCCGCCCAGGGACCCAGGTCCAGCTCGACATCGCCCCACTTGTAATCGTAGTTATTGTCGCCAGTGGTGCGCCAGTACATGTCCTGGGAGTTCATGAAGCTGTAGTAGGACCAGGCCTTGATGTTGGGGTACGGGTTGTTGTAAGTGGTCGTCAAGGGAGTTTGGTAGTAGCCGCCCTTGGAGAAGCCGTCTATCTGATCCCAGGTAGTACCGCCATCGGTGGAGCCCTCCAGGTACGCGCCCTCATAGAGGTAGTAGAAACCCCAGGAGTGCGCGAAGCTGAGCGTGCCGCCTATTGAAGAGGTCAAGTCGATGGAGGGAGCCCGCAGCCAAGAGTCGTAGGCCACTGCACCTATAGATTTGACCCACATGCCGTCGCTAATATCGTGCTTCTCCAGCGAGTCGTAACCATAGGAGCTCCGGTAGATGAAGTTGGAATCTGCGGCAATCCCGTACGTGTAGTAGTTATGAGCTGGGTAAATCTGCCCGTAGGGAATGCCCTCTCCGCAACTGCCCGGATAGCCATCATCAGTACCAATGGCGCACTTGGCAATGCCGCTGTAGTAGGCGTAGTAGGCACCGAAGTATATGTTTCCGTTATCATCGCTAGCTACATCGTAAATGTAGTTGAACTTGTAGTACCACAGGGCATATGCGCCGGCAGCATTACTGTTGTAGTAGTCGTTCAGCTTAGTACCGTCGGTGCTAAACTCGGTAACACGGCCCCTGTCACTGGCAAACTGGCTCCGGTAGCTGTAGTAAGAGACGAAGACGTGGGTGTCTCCATCAACTATGGTGGTATCGATGCCCATGGGCCGGCAGTAGTGATAATTTCCACCACTATAGGTGGTACAGCCAGTGAGTTTGGAGCTCCATTTGTTTAGGTAATCGCCATTGGTGTCCCAGCGAGTGATGTACAGCCACTGGTTGTAGTACCAGCCGGTCGAGACAAGTATCTCGTCGTTCACGTCGTCAAAAGCTATTCCCTGAGCGTAGTAGAGGGGCTTAGTGCTCGTGTGCTGCTTGTACCACGCGTAGGTGTAGGAGTCAGTGCCGGAATCATAGGCTAGCTTGTAGAGCCGTGCATTCGAACTGCCGTAGGTGATGAAGTACACATCGCCATCAGCGCTGGCAGCTACAGAACGCGGCCGGTAGCAGCCGGATGGGGAGTACTTGTGAGAGTTGGTGCTGTCGGCATCGGTGATGACGATTTCGCCACAGTTACCAGTACCGCCGAAGTAGTTGGCGGTGTAAATCTTGCCGTTCGCGACGTCCACGTCGTATGGGCCGTCGTAAAGCAGGCCTGCCAACTCTAGCGTGCCAGGATAGCTGGCGCCACTGCCCTTACGGCCAGCGGACATCGCCTCGCCATCCCACTCTCCATCATCATCTTCACTATCCTTGCCACGGTTCCACGTGTCCTCGTCGTTGCCAGCACCCCAACCATCGCGGGTACCCGAAGTTATGCCGTGGGTCCAGCCGGCTACATCACCATTGGCGTCATAGTCGCTGAAGTCCTCTTCCATAACCGTTACAACATTAGTGGTAAATATCTCCATATTCACATCGACATCGGTCTGGGTGTTGGTACCCTTGTTCTTGATGTCGGCCGTGAACACGTTGTCGTCAGCCAGTGATATCGGATCTGGATGATCCACAGATGTTATCTCCAGCTCGTTGACTGGAGGCGGGGGTGCGTAGAACTCCACGGCGCGGCCGGTGTAATAGCCGCCATTCATGCCGCCAAAGGCATAGCTCAGCCCGGTGCCTCCGTTAAGCTGTATACCAGCTGAAGCAGAGCCGTAGAAGTTGACTGCAGTGTTATCCTTGTACTGGAACACAATGTTGCCAGTTGCCTCATACATCAGTACCTCGAAGGTGACTGTGTTCGTGCAGGTCGCAGCCCACTGCCGTATCTTGTTGAACTGTATAATGAAAACTCGGTTTCCTTCAGCACCTTGCGACTCGTGGTAGATTCCACTGGTGCTATCGCCGAAACAGTACTGCCAGTCATTCCACATTGGTGCTATCAGCGCAGTGTTGATAGCTGAGGATGGGATTCGCTTGCCTGTCCAGTCGTACGGCACTCCGGGGTTACCCAGAGTCAGCCAGCCGTTATCTCCGCCAATCCACCACTGAGTACGATCCACTTCGTACATGGTGAATGTCCAAGGCAGAGTATACGGGCCTTGTACGTAGTCAGCAGGGTCAGAGATCTTGGATCCACTACTACTTATGTCTATCCAATTATAGGTAGGGCCAGTGCTCTCGGCACTGTCCTTGAAGATGTAGCCCTTTGCATCAGGGCCACCTGATCTCGCCGCAGCTTCGGGCGCCAGCGCTACAAATCCGCTGGTGACCATTACTACGGCAACCACGAAAGCAACGAGCCTCGCGGTCCAGTCGATGGAGCTCTCTATAGAGTTTTCTTGCATATAACACACCTTGGTTGAGTCCTTGTCCCAACAGGTCCGAAGACCCGTTGAAGGGTACGTGCTATGCTGCCGGTTCATTAAAAACGTTCGCCCGTGGCCCGGGCAGGCTGCACGGCAGCCCAAGGGCTATAGCGGAGGGTGAGGCGTACCGACGATGAACATCGGAGTTCTGGCACTGCAGGGAGCGGTCAGCGAGCACCGGCTAGCGCTGGAAGCGTGCGGTGCCCGCGTGAGGGACGTTCGAACGCCGCGCGAACTAGCGGAAATTGAGGGATTGGTGGTGCCAGGAGGCGAATCCACCACGCTGCGCCATCTGCTGCGAAATGCCGGCCTGTGGGAGTCACTGCTAGTGTGGGAAAAGCCCATACTGGGGACCTGCGCAGGGGCAATCCTGTTAGGCCGCTGCGATGACAGGACGCTAGAAAAAATGGAGCTGCAGCTGGATCGCAATACCTACGGCAGGCAGCAGGAGTCATTCGAGGCCCGAATCAAGCTCGACGAGGGTGACTCGTTTCCCGGGGTGTTCATCCGGGCGCCCGGTATCACCGCCACTAGCGGGACGTGCAGGCCAATCGCATGGCACAACGGAAATATCGTTGGCGCTGTGCAGCCACCGCACATGGCACTCACCTTTCACCCCGAATTGACCGGGGACCGACGACTGCACCAGCGCTGGCTGGAGATGGTACCACGGTAGCCGACCTGAAAGGCCGCCGGGCGCCGGGCTACGAACGGCACGTCTTCATCTGCGGCCATGAGCGTCCGCCCGATGCCACGCGACCCTGCTGCTCCGGACGCGACAGCCTGGCAGTGCTGAGACAGATGAAGACGGCCGCCAGCGAGGCGGGACTTTCCGGAGTGCGAGTCCAGAAATCGGGTTGCCTCGATTTCTGCGAGAATGGTATCTCCTGTGTAGTTTACCCGGAAGGGGTGTGGTATCGCATCGCGGAGCCGGAGCGTGACGTGGCAGAAATTGTCGAGCGGCACCTGCGCCACGGGGAGGTTGTCAAGCGGTGCCTGATGGAGTTCTGATTTTCTGACAATTAATATTTAAGGAAAGAAACTTCGTGCAAGGATAGTGGTGCGCGGGGCAGGATTCGAACCTGCGAACCCCTAAGGGAGAAGGTCTTGAGCCTTCCGCGATTGGCCAGACTATGCGACCCGCGCCCCGTGCCGATGGTCGGGGGTATTTTAGCGGCGCGTTGCTGCCACCGGGTGACCGCGCCAGAATGGTGGAAACATGCCTGCAACGAACTGTGCATCGGTGACCCGGTGCTAGCAGCGATTATCGACCGCTTTCCCGAAGAACAGCTCGAGCCACGGGCGGATGCGTTCTTCACTCTGGCACGTGCGATTACAGGACAGCAGATTTCGGTGAAGGCAGCGCAGAGTGTCTGGGGCCGGCTGGTAGTCATTTGCGACGGTGCGGTGACTGTGGAGGCAGTGCTGGCGCGCAGTGTGGAACAGCTGCGACCGGCAGGACTGTCGCAGCGCAAGGCGGAGTACGTGCACGGACTTGCCACCCATCGGGAAGTCTGGGATATTGACTGGGAACCGCTAGACGACGAAACAGCGATTGCGAAGCTCTGCCAGCTGCGCGGAGTAGGGCGCTGGACTGCTGAGATGTTCCTGATTTTCTATTTGTTGCGACCTGACGTGCTGCCACTGGATGACATAGGGCTGGTGGCAGCGATGCGAGGTGTTTACGGGGAAGCGCTTGAGGCTGATGAGCTACGCGAAATCGGTGCGGTGTGGCAGCCCTGGCGCTCAGTCGCAACTTGGTACCTGTGGCGCTCGCTTGACCCGGAGCCAGTCGAATACTAGGTGAGAGGCCTACTCGCCAGCCGTTTGCGCCTTCACGACTGCACCGAGGGCGTGCCGCACTAGCCGTGCAGCGAGCGCAGCGGTGTTGCCGTTGTCGGCGGGTGGGCAGGTTTCAACGCAATCGAAGCCGACCAGTCGGTCGCTCAGGAAGTTGAGCACCTGTAGCACCTCATAGGGTGTCATACCAAATGGCTCGGGCGTTCCGACACCAGGGGCGAAGGCAGGGTCAATCGCATCCATGTCGAGACTCAGGTAGAGCGGGCCATCGAGTGCATCAACAATATCTGAGAGGTGCTCGCGCAAGTCGGCCCAGCCCGCCTCAATGTAGCTGAGGTCATCCTCGCGCGCCGCCTGCTGCTCCTCACGCGATAGCGAGCGGACGCCAATGACGCGGACGCACTCGACGCCCACTATTTCGGAGACACGGCGCGTAGTCGCGGCGTGCGACCACTTTGCGCCCTGATAGCCGTCGCGGTAGTCTAGGTGTGCGTCGAGAATGACAACAGTGAGATTAGGATAGTGCTGCTTCAGTGCGGCGACCGCTGGCGGAGTGAGCGAATGCTCACCGCCGAGGCCGACCGAAAATTTTCCTGCGGCGCCAATGCGGTCAACAATCTCGCCGATGGCGCTGTTATTAGCCTCCTGGTCTGCGACCGTCTCGACGTCTCCCCAGTCGTGGGTCGGGACGTCGCGCAGGTCGAGACCGAGCTCGTTGAGCCATGATTCAAAGTTATGGCTGTGGTGCCGGATGGCCTCAGGACCGTCGGCAGCACCCTTACGAAAGCAAGCGGTGCCATCGAAAGGGTAGCCCCAGATTACGAAGCGTGCATCATCGAAAGCCGCTTCGGCATCAGCAAAAAACTCAGGCACGCGTAACCAGCCGGCGTCCCATCGCCTGCAGGAAGCGGATTTCGCCTCCAGGCTCAATACTGCCCTGGAATTCCTCGGGGATGTCGGCCATCGGGATAGTGAAGGTCTCCCAGGTTTCTAAATCCATGAACTGCACCTCGGCACCCATGTGCGCCAGCACCTGTCCCTTGCGGTTGTCCACCTGCGGGACGTGCACCTTGTGCTTCACAGGATGGACCAATGACCGCTTTACCCCATCAAAAATGCCCACTGCAACGATACGCGCCTTGGCTTCGCCGTGCTTGCCGGGCTTTGAGGTGATGTATTCCACAATCCTACACGGGGCGTCATCAACAACGATGTAGCGCCCCACCTTGAGCGATCGGATTGCCTGGATAGTGGTGGTCATGATTGCACTCCGCGGACGGGGAGCTAGTCCTCGCGCAGCAGTCCGGCGGTGCGGAGCTCGTGCTTGATGTTGCGGACGGCGTTCTTGATGTCATTGACCTCGCGGGCGCCAACGCAGACCATCTTGCCGCTGCCGAAAAGTAGCAGCACCACTTTTGGATCGTCCATACGATAGACCAGTCCGGGGAACGCCTCAGGTTCATATTCGACGTTTTCAAATCCAAGCGACATCGCAATCTGGATCAGGTTAAGTGTGGACTCCAGGTTAGTAGTAGCAACGATGTTCTGGATGACTATATCTGGTTCGTCCTTGACTGGCATCTTCAGGACACGTAACTTGTCTACCACCTTGTTGATAGCGACGTGCACGTCCGGAATCGAGCGCGCACCGGTGCAGACGACCTTCCCGCTGCGGAAGATGAGCACCGCCGTCTTGGGCTCTTTAAGCTTGTAGATCAGGCCCGGAAATCTGTCTTGGTCGTATTCAGCACCTTCGAGCTGGAAAGCGATGTCCTGCAACATCAATTCTTTGCCAATCGAGGCGCTCGCCACGACGTTTACTACTGTTATTTCAGCCATGGTAAAACCCCTAGGAGCGGCCTATATAAGCGACCTATATAAAGCTTAAATACCAAATCATCCGATTAACTGGTAACGTTACGCGACCTTTTTAGCGCACCCTGTGTGGCGCCGCAGCGGGGCCCGTAGGGTAGCTTGGTCCATCCTTCGGCGTTCGGGACGCCGGTACTCCAGTTCAAATCTGGGCGGGCCCACCATTCAGCCACTACAGCGGCTTGCCAGCCTCGAAAAATATCTCGGAAATCTGCTCTTATATATGGGAAGATGCTAGACAATAATGAGCGAAGCCGTGATTGCAGGTTACGTCCGTTCGCCCTTCACTCCCGCGCGTAAAGGGGCACTGGCGAAGGTTCGGCCGGACGAACTGATGGCGCAGGTGGTGCGCGGGCTGCTTGAGCGAAACAGCGTTGACCTGGTCGAGCTGGAGGATATGATAATCGGCTGTGCATTCCCGGAAGGCGAGCAAGGACTGAACGTGGCACGCATTGTTGGTTTCCTGGCCGACCTGCCAGTATCAGTGGCAGGGACCACGGTGAACCGCTTCTGCGGGTCATCGATGCAGGCAATTCACATGGCTGCGGGTGCGATTGCGACCAACGCAGGTGAGGCATTCATCTGCGGCGGCGTCGAGTCAATGACGCGTGTGCCGATGATGGGGTTCAACCCTCTCCCACATCCCGGACTCTGTGAGCGAGCGCCCGAAGTTTTCATCTCGATGGGGATAACTGCCGAGAATCTGGCGCGCAAGCACGAAATTACGCGCGAAGCACAAGAGGCGTTCGCGCTTGAATCGCAGCAGCGCACATTACGTGCCGCAAACGAGGGTTACTTTGATGACGAGATAGTGACGATTGAGAATGGAGGCAAGGTCTCCACGGATGGCTGCCCGCGTCCCGACACAAACCTCGAGGCGTTGGCGGCGCTGAAGCCTGCCTTTGACGCCAATGGCTCCGTGACGGCAGGCACCTCGTCGCCGCTTACGGATGGGGCATCCGCAGTGCTGCTGACCTCAGCCGACTACGCGCAGCGCAATGGCCTGAAGACTCTGGCACGCATCCGCGCCACCGCCGTTTCCGGCTGCGCGCCTGAAATAATGGGTATTGGCCCCGTAGAGGCCGCTCGCAAGGCGCTCGACCGTGCAGAGTTGAAGCTAGAGCAAATGGACATCATCGAGCTCAACGAGGCTTTCGCGGCGCAGTCGCTCGCAGTACTGAGTGAACTGGGACTGTCTCACGAAAAGGTGAATCTGGATGGCGGAGCAATTGCACTAGGCCACCCACTAGGGGCAAGCGGCGCGCGTATCACCGGCAAGGCGGCCTCGCTGCTGCAGCGTGAGGGGGGGAAGTATGCGCTGGCAACTATGTGCATTGGCGGCGGGCAGGGCATCGCAACGGTGCTCGAGGCAACGTAATGGAACGCACAGCAGTCATTGGTTCCGGCGTCATGGGCGCTGGCATTGCGGCACACCTGGCGAATGGCGGTGTGCAGGTAGATCTACTCGACATCGTTCCGGAGGGCGCCGAAGACCGCGATATACTGTCACGAGGGGCGATTGCGCGCCTGCACAAGACCAAACCAGCACCGCTGATGCACGCTGACTTTGCAGAACGTATCCAGCCCGGCAACCTAGAGGACCACCTCGAACGGGTTGCGAAAGCGGACTGGATTGTCGAGGCTGTTGTCGAAGACCTAAAAATTAAACAAAAAGTCTTCAAACAGCTCGAAAAAGTCCGCAAGGACGGTAGTTTCATCAGCTCCAATACATCGACCATTCCACGCGCGCAGCTCACGAAGGGAATGGGGCAACGCTTCGAGCGCGACTTCCTGATTACTCACTTCTTCAACCCGCCGCGCTACTTGCGGCTGCTCGAGATTGTGCCATCGCCTGTGATGGAATTAGAGCGACTCAACGCATTTCGTGACTTTACCGACCGGCGGCTCGGCAAGGGCGTTGTTATCTGCAATGACACGCCTGGCTTCATCGGCAACCGTATTGGCGTCTACTGGATGCAGTGTGCCATCAACGCGGCCATAGAACTAGGGCTCACGGTCGAGGAGGCTGACGCGGTAATGGGGCGTCCCATCGGCGTTCCGAAAACCGCGGTGTTTGGGCTACTGGATCTTGTCGGACTCGATCTGGTACCGCACATTGCCGAAAGCATGCTAGCAACGTTGCCTGAAAACGACGACTACCGCCGCGTGGTTGCCGAAGCCGAAGAAAACGGCATTGCTGCCATTATTGCTGGAATGATTGAGGCCGGTTATACTGGCCGCAAAGGAAAAGGCGGCTTCTACCGACTGAATCGGGACGGCGGAAAAAAGGTCAAGGAAGCACGTGACTTGACAACGGGAGACTATGCGCCCGCGAACCGGAGAGTGGCGCTCGAATCGCCCAAAGCCGCGAAGCAAGGGCTGCGTGCACTGGTAGAATATCCTGACAAAGGGGGCGAATACGCGTGGAAGGTGCTGTCACAAACACTTGCCTACACGGCATCACTGATTCCCGAGATAGCGGGTTCGATATCTGACGTTGACAAGGCAATGCGGCTTGGTTATGGCTGGAAGCGGGGCCCCTTCGAAATGCTTGACACATTCGGCGTGGAATGGTTCTGCGAAAGGCTCTCTGCCGATGGTCTTGCAGTACCGCCGCTGCTGGCGCACGGTAGTCCACTCTACGAACACAAGACGCAACTGATGGTGGATGGTAGCTACATCGCGGTCCCGCGTGCCGAGGACACATTACACGTCACTGATCTGCGCAAGGCGAGCGAGCCACTGGCATCCAACGCATCAGCATCAATCTGGGATGCAGGTGACGGTATTGCGTTACTAGAATTTCACAGCAAAATGAACTCGATTGATCCGCTCACCCTGGAGATGGTCGCCGAGGCTGTAGAACTGGTTGAGATGGGTGACTTCGTCGGCCTGGTCATTGGAAATGATGGCGAGCACTTCTCCGCCGGCGCTAATATCGGATTGGCTCTCTTTGTCGCTAACGTCGGCGCGTGGGAGGAGAGTGACAAAATGATTCGCGGCGGGCAGCTGGCGTTCATGACACTCAAGCACTCCAGCTTCCCTGTTGTCGGCGCGTCCAGCGGACTCGCGATTGGTGGCGGCTGCGAGGTGCTGCTGGCGTGCGACGCTATCCAGGCACACGCCGAAACCTATACGGGGCTGGTTGAGGTCGGTGTGGGGCTGGTCCCAGCGTGGGGAGGTTGCAAAGAAATGCTGCGCCGCTGGGCTGAGGTGGGGCCACACGGGCCGATGGCGCCGGTAACGCGCATCTTCGAGAACGTAGGCACTGCCAAGGTAGCGACGAGCGCGTTCGAAGCAAGAGATATGCAAATCCTGCGCGACGGCGATGGAATCACGATGAATCGCGACCGGGTGCTGGCTGACGCCAAAGCGCGCTGCCTTGAAATGGCAGCAAGTTATGAACCACCCGAGATAGCAACGCATCGCCTGGCGGGACCTTCGGGCCGGGCGGGGTTGCAGATGGCAGTTGCGGACCTGCTGCGGTCGGGCAAAGCAACCCCACACGACGAAGTCGTCGCCGGAGAGCTAGCGATTGTACTGACCGGCGGTGAGACCGACCCTACGAAAGAACTGGATGATTCGGATATCTTGGACTTGGAGCGCGAAGCCATCCTGAAGTTGATGAAAACGGAGCCGACGCTGGAGAGAATCGAACACATGCTCAACACCGGTAAACCACTGAGGAACTGAAATGCGCTACAGGGTACCGAAACGGGAGTTCGAGTTCGTGCTGCGTGAGGTGATGAACATCGAGCAGCTAACGCAGCATCCTGGCTACGAAGAGGTGACCTGGGAGATGTTACAGATGATTACTGACCAGGTGGCTGAGATTGCGGAGGACATCTGGCTTCCAAGCAACCAGATTGGAGACCAGATTGGCGCGAAATTCAAGGAGGGAGAGGTGACACTACCGCCTGAGTTCCACGACGCGATTAACGCAATACGTGATACAGGACTGGTGACGCTGTTCGCGCATCAGGAATACGGCGGGATGGGATTCCCAACCGCCTTTGAGGTGCTGGGTGACGAGGTGATGTGTGCGACCAATATGGCACTGGCAACCATGACTGGCCTTACCAAAGGAGCCTACCGCTGCATCCACCAATACGGCAGTGAGGAGTTGAAGGCGCTATACCTGCCGCGTATGGTGAGTGGTGAGTGGTTCGGTACCATGTGCCTTACAGAGGCACATTGCGGGACCGACCTAGGACTGCTACGTACCAAGGCAATAGAGCGGGAAGACGGTAGCTACCAGCTGAGCGGCGAGAAGATCTTCATCACTGGTGGTGAGCACGATTTAACGGATAATATTCTTCATCTGGTTCTGGCGCGACTGCCCGATTCGCCGAAGGGCGTGAAAGGGATCTCGCTCTTCCTAGTGCCTAAATTCATTCCCGCCAGTGACGGCGGTCTAGGTGAGAGAAACTCCATTCGAGCGCTCTCCATCGAGGAAAAGATGGGGTGCAAAGGCTCTCCCACCTGCGTCATCGCGCTCGAGGAAGCACAAGGCTGGCTGATTGGCGAGCCAAACCATGGACTGCGAGCAATGTTCTCAATGATGAACCACGAACGGCTGGCGGTCGGCATGGAAGGCGTCGGCATCGCTGAGATTGCTTACCAGAACGGACTGGCGTATGCACTGGACCGGTTGCAGGGACGTGACCTGAAAGGAGCGCGATACCCGGAACAGGAAGCAGATCCGCTAATCGTGCATCCTGATATCCGACGCATGCTGTTGCGCGCCAAGTCACTCATTGAGGGAATGCGTTGCCTGGCGGTCTGGACTGGAATCTCGATTGATCGCAGCCAGATTGACGGAGCAACGCGAGAGGCAAACGGCGAGCTGGTCGAGCTGTTGACGCCGATTGTCAAGGCGCTCTGCACCGACCTGAGCTGCGAAATCGCGAACGACATGCTTCAGGTCTACGGTGGCCACGGTTACATCCGGGAACATGGCATGGAACAACTGGTGCGCGACCTGCGGATTGCACCAATCTGGGAAGGCACCAACGGCATCCAGGCACTAGACCTGGCGGGGCGCAAACTACCGCGCGACATGGGACGGCTGCTACGACGCTTCTTCCATCCCGCACTCGAGTTCATCGAGCTAAATCGCGACGACACTAACCTGAAGGAATTCGTGGAGCCATTCGCTAAGGGTCTGCGCGGGCTGCAGAAGACCAGTATGTTCCTAGCGCAGAAAGGACTTGGCAACCCACACGAAATCGGCGCTGGAGCGACCGACTACCTCCGGCAGTTCGGGCTAGTGGCACTGGGCTACATGTGGCTGCAGATGCTGAAGGTTGCCTTCGCCAAGCGCGACGATGAGGAATTTTACGAATACAAGCTGATCACCGGTCGCTACTTCTTCGAACGCGTCTTCCCAGAAACGATTTCGCGCGCGGTCGCTATCTCGGCTGGGGCGAAGACTATGATGGCAATGCCTGACGCTGGTTTCGCTGGTGATTATCGCTTCTCGGGCAGCTAGTCGACGAACTGACGCCCAAACGTATAGAACGGATTGCCCGCCAGCCACTGCCCTCCGTCGGAGACAAGACATTCGCCGGTTGTGTAATCGCTCGAGGCGAGCCAGAGTACCTGTAGCGCCATTTCGTCGGCGGTGGCGAGTCGCCCTCTAGGAATTGTGTCCACAATCATCTGCTCCATCTCGGGCGCCGGAAACAGATTCGCTTTAGCGCCTTCCGTGGGCACAACACCAGGGCAGAGCGCATTGACACGGATGCCGTGGGAAGCCCACTCAAGCGCCAGTGAACGGGTCAGGTTCAGTACTCCCGCTTTGGCTGCCCCGGAATGTGCTACGTAGGGCGCAGAGCCCCAGGCATAGTTGGCAACAATGTTCACTACATTCGAATTATTGCCTTTACGTAGCAGTGGATGGCATGCCTGTGAGACGCGGAAGGTGCCGTCAAGCACAATATCCACGACTGCTCGCCAAGCGTTCTCGCTCATCTCGGCCACGGGCGCGAAGAAATTTCCGGCAGCGTTGTTAACGAGCACGTCTAGCCCGCCCCACTCCGTTTCGATTGTTGCGGCGAGTGCCGCTACGCTCTCGGTGTCGCGGACATTCACAACCTGCGTTAGCGCTTCAACACCCGTAGCAGTAGCAATGGTAGCGGCGCCAGCCTCTAGATGCTCAGCATTACGCGATGCAATCGCCACCTGTGCACCGTGCGCTGCAAAAGCTGTGGCG
>CALBFM010000160.1:0-15296 GCA_937893445.1 uncultured euryarchaeote | reverse complement strand
CAATTCAGTCCCAGGACTCCTCAATCTTAAGGCACATGCCGGCCGCGACGGTCTTGCCCATATCGCGGATAGCGAAACGCGAGAGTTGCTTGAACTTGGCCTGTTCCTCGATTGCTAGCGGTTTGGTGGGCTTGATGAGTACCATCGCCGCGTCGCCTTTCTTCAGGAAGTCTGGGTTCTCCTCGGTTACCTCGCCGGTGCGAGGGTCCATCTTTGCCAGCAGGGTGTCAAAGGTGCACGCTACCTGCGCAGTGTGGCAGTGGAAGACCGGAGTGTAGCCCTTGGTAATGACATTGGGGTGGTCCAGAATCATCACCGACGCCTTGAACGCGCGCGCCACGCTGGGCGGGTCGTTCTCGGGTCCGCAGACGTCGCCGCGGCGGATGTCAGTGTGGGCGACGCCACGCAAGTTGTAGCCGACGTTGTCGCCCGGCACCGCTTGCTTTACTTCGGTGTGGTGCATCTCAATCGACTTGACCTCACCAACCTTACCACCTTGATGGGCGGAAGGCTTGAAGCTGACCTTCATACCGGACTTGAGCGTCCCGGTCTCGACCCGGCCAACCGGCACAGCACCGATACCTGGAATCTTGTAAACATCCTGGACTGGGAGTCGCAACGAATCGCCCTCCTGCCCCTCGGGGGGAGAGAGCTTGTTGAGTGCGGCGAGTAACGTGTCGCCACTCCACCAGCCGAGGTTATCGCTCTTGGCGGCAATGTTGTCGTTAATCCAGCCGGAAGCGGGCAGGACGGTGACCTGCTCATCACGGTAGCCGACCATCTTGAGCATCTTGTCAAGGTCTGCTTTAATTTCGTTGAAGCGCTTCTCGGAGTAAGCGGGCTTAGTGATATCCATCTTGTTGACCGAGACAATCAGTTGTTCGACGCCCATTACCTTGGCAAGCCAGAGGTGCTCTTTGGTCTGCGCCTCGATACCGTCGTCGGCAGCGACGACCAGCACTGCGGCGTCTGCCTGCGATGTGCCTGTAATCATATTCTTGACGAAGTCGCGGTGCCCGGGTGCGTCTATAATCGTGAAGTAAATCGTGTCGCTCTCGAAGCGCTTGTGAGCCACATCAATCGTGACGCCGCGCTCGCGCTCTTCCTTGAGGTTGTCCATTACGTACGCCAGCTCGAAGCCACCCTTGCCTCGCTCCTCGGCTTCCTTGCGGTATTTGTCGACGAGGTGTTGCTCAATCGCGCCGGTCTCCAGCAAGAGCCTACCGACTGATGTTGACTTGCCGTGGTCGACGTGACCAATAAACACTACATTCATGTGCGGTTTTTCTGCCATTTCTGACCTCCCTGATGGGGTGGGCCGCAAGACGGGGGGTAAATAAAGATTAAGCCGTTTTCTCGTCGGCGCTCAGCCGCCGTAGTTAGAGGCGAGCGGCATCTCTGCCTTGAGTCCCTTACGCTCCCGGATTTCGGCGGTGATCTCATCCAGTAATTCGCGCGGCAGCGGCTCGTAGCCGGCAAACTCGGTGCTCCAGAGCGCGCGCCCGGCGGTCGCCGAGCGTATTTCGGATGCAAAGCCCAACATCTCCTTCACTGGCGCCTTGGCCGTAATGATGGCGAGGTCGCCCTCGGTTTCCATGCCGGCAATCTCAGAGCGACGCTGAGACATCTCGCTGGTCACTGCTCCCATCTGCTCCTGCGGGACGCTGATGTAGACTCTCTGCTTCGGTTCCATCAGCGTCACGCCGACGGTGAGCATTGAGCCGTTGATGGCGTTACGGACTGCGGGGATGGTCTGTGCTGGACCGCGGTGGATAGCATCCTCGTGCAGTTTGGCGTCGCGCAGCAGCACCTTGACCCCCATCAGCTTCTCGTGCGAGCGAGGGCCGCGATTGACGACTTCCTTGAACGCCTCAATCAGCAACTCGCGCGTCTCGAACAGGTTCTGGACACCCTTGGTGGCGTCGACGAAGACGCAGCCGTTCTCGATGCAGAGCACACCGCGTGCGATAGGGCGATCCCAGCCAAAGTCCAGCAGCTGCCGTGCCACCTCGCGCGACTTCTTGATATCACCAGAAGGGATAGTACCCTCCTGGATGGCGGCGAGAACGTCCGGCTCGAGCGGCTCTACCGTGATGTAGAAGCGGTTGTGCTTGTTAGGTGACTTGCCCTCAAACTCACCCTCAGAGGGGCCAGTAACGGTCTCGCGGTAGACCACGATGGGTGGCGAGGTGGTGATGGGGACACCGTGCTCCTTTGAGATACGATACTCGGTGATTTCCAGGTGCAGCTCACCCATCCCCGACATCAGGTGCTCGCCGGTCTCGATGTTGGAATCAATCTGGATGGAGGGGTCGGCCTTGGAGATCGCGCGCAGCACCTCGACCAGCTTCGGCAAGTCGCGTGTGTGCTTTGCCTCGATGGCAGTGGTGACGACCGGCTCCGAGTGGTGGACGATACGCTCGAACGGCTCGAACTCCTGCTCGGATGTGACGGTTGACCCTGAGATGGCGTCGCGCAGTCCCGCTACGGCAATGATGTTGCCAGCGGTCACTTTCTCTGTTGCAATCCGGTCGGCGCCTACGAACATGCCCACGGACTGGACGCGGTTGGCGCTGGGCATACCGGAAACGTAGAGCTGGTCACCCTTGGCGATTGAGCCGGAGAAGAGCCGCCCCACGGCGATTTCGCCCGCGTGGGGGTCAATGACAACCTTGGTGACCATGTAGGTTGTCAGCCCTTTGTCATCGGCGGTGGCCATCGCCTTCCCGGCCGGCGACTCGGGGTCGCCGTGCCAGATGTGCGGGATACGGTATTTCTGCGCCACCTCGGCCGAAGGCATCTTCTCAACGATCATGTCGAGCAGCACCTCGTGCAGTGGCGCGGCGTGCGCCAGCCCCTTGCGGTCCTCCTCCGCCATGTAATCGTAAATCTGTCTGAAGGAGATGCCCTTCTTCTGCATGAACGGGATGGAAGTAGCCCAGTTGTGGTAAGCCGAGCCGAAGGCGACGGTGCCAGCGGCGGCGTCCAGTATCCACTCCTTGCGTAACTCTTTCGGCGCCTGCCCCCGGATGAGGCTGTTGACCTCGGTGATAATCTTCCCGAAGCGCTGTTGCATATCCCCGGGAGTAACTTGCAATTCGGCAATCAGCCGGTCAACCTTGTTGATGAACAGCACCGGCTTGACCTTTTCCTTCAGTGCCTGGCGAATAACCGTCTCGGTCTGTGGCATGACTCCCTCGACCGCGCAGACGACTATGATAACGCCGTCGAGCGCGCGCATCGCGCGGGTGACGTCGCCACCGAAATCGACGTGCCCTGGCGTGTCAATGAGGTTAATTAGGTAGTCGCTACCTTTGTGATCGTGAACCATCGAGGCGTTAGCGGCGTTGATGGTGATACCCCGCGCCGATTCCTGTTCGTCAAAGTCGAGCATTAGCTGCTTTCCGGCGAGGTCCTCTGACATCATCCCTGCACCGTAAATCAGGTTGTCTGAGAGCGTGGTCTTGCCATGGTCGATGTGCGCCGCGGTACCGATGTTGCGAATCTGCCCCAGCTCATTGAACAGCGCCTGCGCGCGCTGCACGTTATCTTCCTTACGGCCCATGGTCCTCAGTTGTGCGCGGCTTCCGCCTGACGCTCCTTGTCTTCTTTCTTGGAGACGGCGAACGAGTCTGGGTTCCCTTCAGCAGCGAGCATGATTTCGCGCGCCAGCGCCTTCTCGATGGAGCGCTGCTTCGCCGCGGTTGCAATCGCGCCGCGGCAGATGTTGGCGATGACGGTTTCGAGTCTCCGCGCCGGTGAGACGTCGACGCCGCTGTAGACACGGATGCCGCCGTAGCGCAGCGAAACCACTTCGGCGCGCGGCGCGCCGTTCTCGAGCGCGCGCACCAGTATCTGCATAGGGTTTTCCTTCTTCTTTGCGTGTACGATGTCAAACGAATTGCGCAGTACTGTGTAGGCCTGTGCCTTCTTGCCAGTGTAGCGCTCGGAGCGCATTAGGTTGTTGATGATACGCTCGACGACAGTCATGTGGTGCTTGGCGAACCGCGTTCGCGCGTGGCGCCCGCCGGTGTGCGGCACTTGGAAGGCGTTAAGATTGATGTACTTGCGCAGGGTGGGGTCCTCCACCTCGACTTCGCTGAGGTCCCACTTACCGAAGAGCGGTTGTATTGGCAGCTCTGGCACTGCATCATCCTCAGCGGGGGCTTCGGCCTCTACGACATCGCTCATCGGATTGGCTTCTCCTTGCGCCCGCGGACCATTTCACGCAGCGAGACGTTGTTGACTTTCAGGACTCTGTAACGTACACCTGAAAGGTCGCCGTAGGAGCGGCCCATGCGTCCGCCGACACCCTCGATGAGAACTTCATCGTGTTCATCGATAAAGCTTATGGCGAGGTTGCCCGGCGCCAGTGCAGTTACCTGCCGTCCATTCTTGATGAGCTGGACCCGCACACACTTGCGAATGCCGGAGTTAGGCTGCTTCGCCTCGACGCCTACCTTCTCGACTACAATCCCCTTCGCCTGTGGCGAACCCTGCAGCGGATCCGCCTTCTGCTTTAGCCTGAGCACTCGCTTGCGGTAGTAGCGGTCATTCCAGCGTTGCTTCTGGCGACGCTTGCGAGCCTGCGCGGAGGTGTAGAGTCCCTTGGCCAAATTTGCCTCTTCCCCGACGAGCGGAGGTTTTCGCGCAGAAGGGGTTGGTATTTATAGCGTTCGGCAACGGCGCCCGACGATAGTGCTAATGAACCACCGCCCTCGGCACATCAGGCCACCGTAGCTCAGCTGGCCAGAGCGGCCGCCTTGTAAGCGGCAGGTCGAGGGTTCAACTCCCTCCGGTGGCTCCATCCCTTATTAATCACGGCGTGCTCGCCCCTTTCCCGCAGGCGAACGATGCATCCGGTCCACTATGCGAAGGTCCTCAAGGGCGCGGTCAAGCGCAACCTACAGGTGGACCTGAACTACAAGTTCCAGCTGGTGACCGACGTCATCGACATGCTGCTGATAATTGTCGCCTTCACCGTGTTGGGGGCGTTCGTCGATGATGCCGCCGACCCGGGGGAGCTCGGTATCGACTACGGGTTGCAGGGCTTCCTGCTGATGGGGGTGCTCTTCTGGGCGCTCTACCAGCGCGCCTACGAGGATACGGTCGCGGCGCTGCCGGAAGAGGCGTCGCGCGGCACTATTGGCTTTTTGGTGACGAACAACGTCAGCCTCTCGACGCTGCTGCTGGCGCGCAACATCGCCTCCATGGTGAAAACGTTGCTGACGACGCTATTCATCGTCCTGCCAGTGCTGTTGGTGGTCGACCTGGCGCAGGGCGGGATGCCGGGGCAGCGCGGGCTTTTCGCCGGCTTTGGACTGGGGGATTTGCCGCTCATCGTCGGGGTTTTCCTGCTAATTTGGGTCTTCATGCTGATGGTCTCACTGCTGGTCGCGTCGCTCAATATAGTCTCCAAACGCATCACGCCGTTCGCTAACATGGTCGTGACGGCGCTCAAGGTGCTGAGCGGTTACTACTTCCCGATTGAAGCGATGGACGGCTACCTCGGCACCGGCGTTGCACTCTGGCTCAAGACGCATATTCCGATTATCACCGGACTGGTCTTCCTGCGCGACATGGTGCTGATTCCAGGCCCGAAGCCCGGGTTCGGAGTGCTGTGGAACACCTATCTGGAACCAATGCTGGTTGGTATTCTCGTTACGGGAGTCGTCGCCGGCCTGCTCTACAAGTATCTCGAGCGCAAGGCACAGAGCTGGGGGACTCTAGAGTTCTACTGATGCTGGCAGTCGAGGTAGAGAACGTAGTCAAGCAGTTCCCGGGCGGCTGGCGTCGTCCACCGGTGCGAATTATCGATGACGTCTCCTTTACGGTCGAGAAGGGACAACACGTCGCAATTATTGGCCCCAACGGCTGCGGCAAGACCACGCTGTTGCGCACCATCGCCACGATTTATCGCCCCGACGCTGGCAAGGTGCGTATCTTTGGTCAGGACGTCTTCAACTGGCGTCAGAGCGAGCGGTCGCGGCGCGCCTTCGCGTTCATCTCACCTGCACTGAACTTCCAGGCCAAGCTGACGCTGCGGCAGACTATCGAGTTCTTTGCGACAGTACTACAGAAGCCGCCAGAGACAGTGGTTCCGTTCCTGAAGCGAACTGGCCTCTACGCGATGTGGGATCGCCGACTGGAAGGATTCTCGGAGGGGCAGAAGGCGATGCTCCGGCTCGCAATTGCCTTCCTCAAGCAGCCGCGGGTGCTGTTCCTCGATGAGGTGGTCGCGAACCTTGATTTGGCGCGACGCGAGAAGGTAATTGGCATGCTAGAAGAGATGGAAGCGTTCCAGGATCTGACGCTATTGATGGTTGATCACGATCCTTTTGTTGTGGACCGCTTGTGCGAACGAATTCTGGTGCTGAAGGAGGGGGGTAGGGTACACAAATTCACTTCGTTGCACGAGTTGATGGATGAAGTCCCTTACCGTTTCACGGTCGAGGTGAACCTGAAGCGCGATATTGATGACAAACTAGCCGAAAAAGTGGCGCAACCACTACAACGCTACGAGATGACGCTGCGCTACTTCGCCGCTGACGAGCAGGCAGTGCATAAAATTTCGCGCCGCGTGCTGAAGCTGCTAGGCGAGCGGGTGCAAGACTACGTCACGGCGCCGGTTTCGCTCAAGGATGTTTACTACCTGATGCGGGAGGTGAGTTAATGTTCAGCCGCTTCCGCCCCTTCGCGAAGCAGAAGGCAGGCGCGCCCGTGGTGGATGTGGCGTGCGACTGGACCGGTCGATGGGTGGCTGCAGTGACGGTGAGGGCGATGCTTACCTTTCGGGAGCGGAAGCTGCTCTCGACCATTACGCATGAGGGGAACCGTATGGTGCGTGTCTCGGAGGACGGCAGCCGGGTGGTGGTGGTGGCGTTTGACGGACTTCACTGCTACGATATGTGGGGCAATCCCAAGTGGACCTATACTACTGGGCAGGATGTCCACGACGTGGCGCTGCAGCCGGACGGCACCGGAACACTGGTTGCCGAGGGCGAGCGGTTGCTGCTGCTCAATAGCCAGGGTGAAGTGCGCTGGAGCGCCGGTATGGACGGTTTTGTTGGCGGTGTCGCATTGGCAGACGACCGCTGCCTGGCGGGGCTGGAGCGCTCGGTGCGCTGCTTAGATCGCGACGGGAAGCAGTTGTGGGAGCTGCGCACTGGGCAGCTGGTACGCGGCATTGTCACCGACAACCATTATGTGGCCTGCTCCTCCGGCAAACGTCTCTACTGCCTCACCACCGATGGCAACCTGCTATGGCGCGAGGAAGTGGGGCCGCTGCGCCACCTCCGGCTGGTGCGCGACGGAGGCGCGGTGCTGGTCGCGACCGATAGTGGAACCTGGTGCTTCGAGACCAACGGCCAGCTGCTGTGGCAGGTCTCTGAGGAGCAGTTTATCGAGGCTGCCGCGGCAGTGCCAACGGGCGAGCTGACGACAATCGTTACTGGCGGCGAAGTGTTTGGCAGGTGGGAACTCAAGCTTCTAGACCGGGAAGGACTGGTGCTTGAGAGCTACTCTAGCCGGGAGGAAATCAGCTGTTTGGCATTGCCGGAGCATGGTGGTGAGGTGGTGGTTGGCATCGGGAGCCGCGTCTGTTGGTTCCGTAACAGTGAATTTCTGAAGCGTACCCTTACCGACCAATTGGCACAGGTGCGCAAGCTGGGCCAGAAGGTAATTGCGTACGGCCCTGCACTTCCTGGTGTAGAGGACAGCTTAGAACAAGTGGAGGCCAGGGTGCGCGGTAGCTTCGATGCGATGCAGGAAGCGTACGGCGAGCTCAAGGCGTGCCGGCAAGCGCTCGCTGCCAGCCAGCAGCAGCACGTTGAGTATCTGGACCAGCTTCCGCGGTTGATGAAGAGTTTGGGACTACCTGAGAGCCAGCCGCAGGAGTTGGCGGCGCAACTCTACCCGCTCTACGCGCTCTATCGGCGATTGGAAACTGTGCCGCGGCAGCAGGAGCGTCGTATCAGCGAGCAGCTAGCACGACTGAAGAAGGTGGCCGAGACCTTCGATGGGCAGGAGGGAGGTGAGGCGCTTCAGCGCAAGTTGACCTACACCAGCGAGGCGCTGCAGCTGCTGCCGCGAGAGCGGCGTAAGCTGCGCGGACTGATGAAAGAGCAGCGCGCGGCGCAGAAGCAAGTAGAGAAGCGGTTGCGACAGGCAGTGATGGACTGGATGACCTCCGGCTCGGTTGGAGTGCTTGAGGAATTTATGGCGCAGGTCGAGCAGCAGCAGGTGCAGCGCGTGGAAGGCGAGGCTGATATTCGTGAGCGGGTGCGCAACACGATGACGTTCGCCGAGATGTCGCATCGCTTCGACCAACTGGAGCTTTCGTGGTGCGCCTTCGCAGCCGACGGTGACGGCGTCACGCTGACGTTACAGCTCCACAACCGCAGTGATATTCAGCTCGACAGAGTCACCCTACAGCTGAAGCTGGAAGGTAGCGGCCTCGAGCTGGAGCAGCGCGGGAGCACACCACTGTCGCCGGGGCGGCTGGCGCCAGGGGATTGGGTCCGCCTCCGCCTCCGCTTTCGACCGACGAGCCGGGACCCGACGCAGGTGGTGCTGGCGGCACGCTACAGCGATCAGGATGGCCAGGCCTGTACTGCTGATCTAGGCACGGTCAAGGTGTCGCTGCTGGGCTGCTATCTGGTGCCGCTGCCGCTCTCGGAACAGGAGCACGCCGACCTGCGTGCCGAGCATCGCGAACAGAGCGCGCACAGCGAACTGGCGCTCGACCAGACCACACCGGCCGATGTGCAGGCGGTGCTCAACGCGACGCCGGGGCTGGGACTCTGTCACCGCCGCAGCGAGAACGGCGGCAGCATTAGCTACCTAGCAGGCCGCTCTAACCTGACCGACACAGTATATCTGGCGATGCTAGTGCTCAAGCCGCGCGGTGATACGGGTGTCGAGATGGAGCTGCTCTGCCGTGCTTCTCAGAGCGACGCGGCGCAAGAGCTGCTAGAAGAGCTGCAGGCAACCCTGCGCAACAAGTTGCTCGAGGCGGGCGGACGGCTCGCCTAGTACTCGCGCCATTTATGGCGACAGCTGGTGCACTGGTAGATGCGGGTCGCCGGCTCATCGGCAGCCCTAGTCTGCCGGATAATCCAAGTCGCTTGATTGTGGTCGCACTTCTCGCAAAGGATGGCGACGGTGGGAAGTGTCCCCTCGATTGAGTCGACCACTACCTGCTCGCGGGTTTCCTGAACGTGTTCGACTACCTGCACTTCTCCCTTAGGCTGTGAGTGGCCGCAGCGCGAGCACGCCAGTTGATCGCCTTGTGGATAGAGCAGCCCCTTGCATTTCGGGCAAATCATGCTTCCACCGCCTGTATCATGCGTTCTGCCTCATCGATACGGATGGCATCGGTGCCAAAGGCAACACAGATTATCAGCCCCTGCTCGGCCTCCCAGTAGGCGGCGTGTACCTGCAAACTGCCGTCTGAGCCAGTGAAGAAGCCGCCTGTACCGGTAACGGTTGCATCCCACTTCAGCAACTCCGCCTGATAGCCCTGCGCAATTGATAGCGTGCTATCTCGCCGCCCATTGCTCAGCTCCAGTCGCTGGAGCTCCGCCTCAGTTTCAATCCGGTTGATGATTAGCTGTTCCAAATCGAGCGGCAGGTTGGCTGGCGAAATCAGCGCACTGAGGGTAATCACGCGTAGCAGTCCGGTCTGTCCATCGATTGACTCGTACTGCTGTGTATGGAGCTTTAGCAAGCCATTGTATTCCTGCGATTCCGAGCTGCCTGCATCGTTCCAGAAGTGCAGGTTGAGCTCTGCCGAGTCCCCACTCACCTGCGCCACGAAGGGAGTGACGAACTGTGGTCCTATCAACAGCAGAGCCAGTGCGAGCACCAGCAGCAGTCCAAGCAACCGCAGTAGTGTGATACGACGCGGCTTCTTCCAGCCGCCGACCCGCAGGTCACTCTCGTCCATGTTGTACCCCCTCGTTGCGACTACTATTAACCTAATCCTCGCTTATCAGGACTGCCTCGACCGGGCAGACAGATTCGCAGGCGCGGCAGATGATGCACTCTTCCTCGCGAATCATGATCGCCTTCTTCTCCGAGGCGGGATGCCCAGGAGTATCGAGCCACTCAAAAACCTCGACCGGGCAGGCGTCAATGCACGCCCCATCGGCAATGCAGAGGTCAAAGTCGACGCCAACGATAGTGCCCCAGATGCCGAGCTTGTCCGATCCGACGCCCTCGTAGGGTTGGTCACCACTGGTCCAGATTTCTATAGGCTGGTTCTCACCGTCATAGGTTGCCGACTGCTTGTAGGTCGAGAGGTAGTTTTCGTCGATGGCCATGCGCTATCATGGACCGATTTCAAGGGCGGTTAATAATGCTATTCAGGACTGCGAAATTACTTAATTGTCTGCCCTGCAGTAGGGTGGCGATGGGTGAGGTCGCTCTGAAATACCGACTGATGCCGGAGTCCCCGGTAATAGACACCGTGGCGGTTGCTGCCGCAGTGCCGTCGACACTGCCGGTCGACGCACAACTGGGCGCGCACGAGGCGCAGCCATTTGCCTTTGGGCTAATCGCACTGGAGGTGCTGGTAATCGGTCCCGACCGCGCCGGGCTGGTGGATGAGGTCGAGGACGGTCTGGCGTCGCTGGAGGGCATCCAGTCGGTCGAGCTGCTTGAGCAGTCGCTGCTCTAATTCGACGGTCGCCGAAACTAGCTTCTACGAACCACTAATCGTTAAGAACCCTGCCAGTCTAGTCAGCGCGTGGAAGAGTCGCGCGACTACCGACGCACACGGCAGACACTCGGTAGGGCACTACAGTTATGCTTCCGGCCGCGCTATCGCGGACAGGAGCACGTGCCGGTCGATGGTCCTGTAATAATTGCCGCCAACCACCTCTCGCATATCGATCCAGCGTTCATCATGACCGCTACTCCGCGACCGGTCACCTACCTCTCCAAGCAAGAGCATTTCGACGGGCGACTCCGCCGTGCACTCTTCAGCCGTATGGGTGTGATTCCCGTTGATCGTGACGCGGGTGGCAGCGATGCACTGGTGGAAGTCGAGGCTATTTTGCGCGAGGGGGGTGCTGTTGGCATATTCCCGGAGGGCACACGCTCTCGCGACGGGGTTCCGGGGCCGGGTCGTACTGGCGTTGCCCGATTGGCAGCCGCCACTAGCGCAGCGGTCGTGCCAGTCGCCATCCGTGAGACCGACCGTGTTGTACCAGTCGGCAAGCGCGTTCCTCGACTCTGGCGCCGTTTTTTCTACGAGTTCGGCGAGCCGCTCTATTTCAGAGCGAAAGAGGCGAACCGCGAGACGCTGCGGGAGTTCACCAACCAGGTGATGGACGCCATTGCTGCGCTTTCGGAGGAGGCAGGTGATTATTGGTATTCACGTCGTCTGCGCACTCGCATGACTGAATGGCAGAAACGCAATGGGTTGGTGCGTGCACGACTGCGCGAGTCACTCGATAAGCGGGCGCAGGCACTTCGCACGCGACTGGGGCGCTAAAGCTATTCGAGCGCGGCGTGCGTGACGCCTTTACCGGCGGCGACGCAGCCAATTATCTGTGCAGTTTCACCTGCTTGCTTTAGCACTTCCAGCGCCCTAGCCTCGTCGCCGGTGGCGACAGCAATAACCATCCCTAGGCCCATGTTGAAAGTGCGATACATCTCTGTTGGTGCGATGTCGCCCTTGCGCTGGAGCCAGTCGAAGGCTTCAGGAACAGGTAGTGGGTTGTTGACGACATAGCGGAAGCTGGAGTTCATGCGCAGTAGGTTCTCGAGCCCGCCTCCCGTTATGTGTGCCAGCGCATGCACATCCACTGCCCCGAGCAGCGCCAGCACGGACTGGACATAGATGCGCGTTGGCGCCACCAGCTGCGCGCCGAGAACGGGGTCATTGTTGAACAGCCGCCGGATTAGCGTGTAGCCGTTCGAGTGTGGTCCGGAAGAGGCGAGACCGATGAGTGCGTCGCCATCGGCGACGCGTGAGCCGTCAATGATATCCCCACGCGCGACCCAGCCGACTGCCGTTCCCGCCAGGTCGAAATCGCGCACAAGTTCCGGCACAACTGCCGTTTCGCCGCCCGAGAGCGTACAGTTGGCCAATCGGCACCCCTCGGCGAGGCCAGCACCTAGCTGTGCCATCAGCACCTCATCGGGCTTGTCCAGTGCGACATAGTCAACGAACGTGAGCGGCTCGGCGCCGACACAAATAAGGTCGTTAACATTCATCGCTACGCAGTCGATGCCGATTGTGTCGAGGCTGTCCAGCTCTCGTGCTAGCAGCAGCTTGGTTCCGACCCCGTCGGTGCAGACAGCGAGTGCGCCGTCGCCCAGTCGTACCAGCCCCGCGAAGCCGTTCTCCATGGCAATTGGCATGCCGTCACCCTCGCGTGTCGTACCACCGAGCTGCGCCACCAGCGCGGCGGTGGCGCGGTCACTGGCGTCAATGTCGACCCCCGCCTCAGCGTAAGTACGCACCATCAGCCAGCCAGCTTGTGGTAGTAGTTTTGAACTACCCGCGTCACTTGAGAGATGTCGGAGATGTTGCGCTCGATTAGCGTCTCGATGATTTTCTGTCGGTTGCGCGCCATCTCATCGAACTTGGCGGGCGAGACGCCGGCACCACTGGCGATGCGTTCACGCAGCTTACTTGGGACACCTGTTTCGACCAGAGCTCCCTTATTTTGGTCCCAGCGGAAGATGGTGTTGAGTCGTGGCTTGTCACCTTCCAGTCCCGCCATCTCCGAAACTTCGGTGATGCGGCGCACCTGCTTCCCTCCAACGTTGATTCGACCTTGCATGATTATCAGGTGCAATGCGTTGAGCATGATGGCAGGTACCGACATAGGCGGGTTGATGAGCCGCTGCACAGATTCCTGTGCAGTATTGGCGTGGACCGTGCCCATGCAACCGTCGTGCCCCGTATTCATCGCAGTGAAGAGCGAGCGCGCTTCGGCGCCACGCACCTCACCCACAATTAGCCGGTCGGGGCGCATGCGCAGTGTGTTCTTCAGCAATGCATCCATGTCAAGTCCGGAATCGCCTGCTTTGCCTGGGTTGACGGTCTCGAGCTGGACGTGGTGTTCGTGCAGCAGATGGATTTCGGTCACATCTTCGATGGTAATAAGCCGCTCACGCGACGGGATGAAAAGGCCGAGTATGTTCAATGTCGTCGTTTTCCCTGAGCCGGTGCCTCCAGAGACCAGGATGTTGCAGGGCGCAGCCCCCATCCCGTCAACGAACATCCAGAGCAGCGCAGCCAGCCGTGGGGTCAGCGTTCCGAAGCGGATGAGGTCAACGAAAGTAAGTGGGTCATGCGTTTGCTTGCGGATAGTAAGTGTCGGGCCACCGGGCGATGCGGGTGGCAGTGTAGCATTGACGCGGCTGCCATCGGGGAGTCGCCCATCGAACAGCAGGTTGTCCAGCCCAACCTTACGCCCTACATAGGCTGCAATTTTTTTGATAATTTGAAGTGCTTCCTCCTCCTTGAGCGTGACATTGGTGACGCACATGCCGTGTTTGCGGTGGTAGACCATCACTGGTTTGCCAGGTAAGTTGTACATCACTTCTTCTAGGTCATCGTCCTCGAGAAGTGGTTTCAGTGCACCGTAGCTGCTGGAGCGGACAAGTTTCAGGACGCGGTAGACTGGTAGGTCTTGCCCCGGCTGTAGGCTAATCTGAGCGTTGGCAGACTTACCGATGATCTTCCCCTGCGCTGGATTCATAGCAACGCCGCCGGCAGCTTCAGAGTCACTAAAAGAGTGGTGTTGGCAAGCAGCATATAGACGGGCGTGCGCAGTAACGCTGTTCGCATCGTCTGTAGGATTATCGCCTGCATCCAGACTCCTGCAGCACCGAGAACCATTGAGTACACCAGCAGCGACTGGTTTAGCGTCCCTAGGTCTATATCTAATTGGAAGCTGCCGACCGTCCCCGATCCAAATATCGCGACGATGAAGCCAAGCAGTGCAGGACAGAATACTGCTCCCGACCAGAGGATGAAATCAGCAGTGCTCTTGGTCTTAGCAATGCGTTCCTTGCGCAGCAAGTAAATTTCCCAGAATTCTTCTGAGAGCAATTCCAGTGTCTCCGAAAAGCTGCCTGCGGAGACTAGCGCTACGTTGAGGATACTCACAACGCGTGCGATCATCGGTGAACGGCTGCGTTCGGCAAACTTTTGCATGGCCTCAGTAAAGCTGGTGTCATGCATCTCCGTTACGGTTTGCTGTAGCATCTCACCTATTCTGTCGCTCCGAGAGCTGGCGACTGCGTCAAGCGCCGACTCGACACCCATACCAGCGCGCAGGTTCTCTGCCAGTTCCCCGAGCACCTCGGGCCAAGCATTCTCGAGTTCAGTGCGTTCGGCGAATCGCCGTTTCAGTGGCAAGTATAGGACAGTGCTGCCGATGGCTAATGCTGCTAGAACAATCCATATCAGTGCCCCTACAGCTGTTGAAATACCATCAATGCCGGAGAAGAGCGGGTCTAGTTGGTCGAGCAGGCTCATACTTTTGGCTCCTGTGACTTGGTGCGGATTACCAGCCCGGTAATAGCAAGTATTGAAATCAGGAACAAGATGGGCGTGCAAGCAGGTGGTAGCCGAGGCATGCTGGTAAATGGTCCCTCAGCACCGCCAACCAGAGCATCTATCACGGCTATGATAACTACTATAATCGGGACTAGTACCGAAACTACTAGGAACTGCTCGGCGACAGCACTGAGTGACTCTACGAACGCCTGGATTTCGATGCGGCGTGATCGTGATTCCTTGTCGGCAATCGAGCGCAGTCGGTCGATGACATTAGTGTCCTGCTCGACCGACATTGCAAGTACTGAGAGTGTGCGGCGCAGCCCTGCTGAACTGGTGGCGCGCATTTGCGCCCGGACGGCGTCGCCTAGCGTCGACCCCCCCTCTACTGCACTGAAGATGCGTTGAAACTCGCTCGAAAGGTCACCATAATCCTCATCGGCGACATGTTTCATCGCCTCTGCGATTCCCACTCCCGACTGGAGCAGCACCTCCATCGCCCGGATGGCGTATAGCAGCTCTTCATCGACGCTCCCCAACGGTCGGGCGAGCCCCTCTCACTATAAGGGTTTTACGTGCTGCCCGTCCGGGTTTGTTGAGGTGCAATCATGGGGCTGGGAAATTGACGTAAACAGTCTTCTGCAAAGTAGTGAGCAGTCAGTAAGTAATGGCTATCGATGAATATATAAAAGAAAGCGAGCCCAGGTAAACGCAGGAAGCGCTAGAGCCGGACGCCTTCCAGTTCCTGCCGGAAGGTCAGCGCCCCGACGTAAAA
>CALBFM010000159.1:0-4638 GCA_937893445.1 uncultured euryarchaeote | reverse complement strand
TATTCTCTCAAATCAACTTCAGCCATAGCCAAGTCCTGTAGCACTCACCCCGATAAAAGCTGACCTCGACAAAAAAGCTGAAAGGACCCTAGAAACTAAATTGTGACGCAGTAGAAACCAGTTTCAGGGGTCAACTGTAGTGCGCCTAGCGACAATCCAAACTAAGCGGTTATGAGGCTGCGGTGGACGCTGCAGCAGACCCTTTCTAGGCCCACTACAGCGCGCTTTGCGTGTTTGGTTTTCTGATCAGTTGGCTTAGGCAGACTGGACGCCGCCAATGGCGGTCCAGAACTTGTTGCAGTTGTAGCCACCTGCGCCATCATAGGTGCAGAAATCGTATCCCGCACCACCAACGTCACCGTTGTCCAGGAACGTTAGAAGGCCAGATGCACCCTCGAAGCCTGTTCCTGTCGTCTTGATGTTGGCATCGATTGCGCCAGACATTGCAGCGGCCTGGCCAATGATCGTGACAGCATCGTAGGTGGTCAAGACATAGGTCTTGATGCTGCCGATTGTTGCGTTGTCAGCGTCGTATCGAGCCTCGAAGGAGCCATATGTTGAGCCTGCACGGGGTGCAGATACAGTCATATTTTCTGCCATCGAGTCGTCAGTTAACTTCTCGTATAGGCCGATTCCAGCAGGTCCGTCACCGGCATATATCTGACCGGTGTAGCCCTTGTCATTCAGAGCCTCAATAATTCCTGCTGCGTCTGTAATGTAGGACGACAGGTAAACTGCAGTGCAGTCTGCGTTATCGGCGACACTCTGAGCTAGTGAGTCAAAATTCGTTGTGGTGTCTTCATAACCTATCATTCCAGCACCACAAAGGGCGTTTCCGTCCGCTTCCCAGGCAGCCTTTACTGAATCGGCTAGACCTGATCCGTAGTCGTTGGTCATGTGCAGGATAGCCAAGCTTCCGTTTGTGACACCGCCGTCTGCCATCATGTCAGCGCCAGCTGGGCCCTGAATGGCGTCGCTAGGCACAATACGGTAGAACAGTGGGTACGCTGTAGCGTCGCTGAGACCTGGGTTAGTGCTCGCGTAGGAAATCATGGGGATTCCAGCTGCGGATAGTACCGCATTGGCACCCATCGATGCACCGGAGCAAGCTGCACCGGCAACAGCCACAACACCAGAATCAATTAGAGTCTGAGCGCCAGCTGCAGCAGGAGTTCCATCGCACGCTGAGTCAACTTCTACAAGTTCGTATGTGTGCGTGGAGCTAGCCGCGTTTAGGTCCGTGATAGCCTCATTCGCAGCCCAGGTGAACCCAGGTGCATCTGGCTCCAGAGGGCCAGTTAGAGGGTTCAGGAACCCAATTTTCACTGCAGTTTTCGTTACAGTGGTATCGGTCGTTGTGTCCTCTTCGTCATCTCCCAGACAGCCGGTGAAAGCACCGACCATAAGGAACATGCCGAGAGCCATTGCTTGATATTTTGCTGATTGCATGGTAATCACACCGTCCCCGCTAACAAAAGGGGTATTAAAAGGATTCTATTCTCCTACGCGTAGGACCGGAAATCTAGCGCATTTTCCACCTCATTACTATAATAAAATTAAAGGAGCATCGTTATTAACCACACACAACCTACTCACAAAAACTGGTAGTCGTATGCCCGACAAAGAGAAAATAGAAACTCCTAAATTTATCTACAACTGCGTCCGTTGCGGGCAGTACTGCTCCAGCGTCGAAGGTGTTCCTGTCACATTGCAGGACTTACTGCGCTGGCAAGCTAGTGGAGAGCTGGGGCGGCTGGTAACGCATCTAGGGCTTGATATGATCTCTGGCTTCCCACGGCTAGTACTGAAGCCCCCTGAAGGTGAGGGACAGGGTTGCCCAGTCTACGATGTTGAATCAAAGGATTGTGGCCTCTACGCAGACCTGCCACTCAACTGCCAGGCGTACCCACTTGGCTTCAATGGCGAGAAATACTTCGTAGTTGACCAGGCATGCCAAGGACTAGGTGAGGGTGAGATGACCGCAGACAAACTACGTGCGCAGCGCGATGCAGCACGAACCGAACACGAAGCACGCTCTAGCAGCGCAGCGACACTTCCAGTCATGTACGGACTGGTAATGCGCGAACTAATGGATCAGTCCCGCCAGGCGATGGAGGGCATGACGCCCGAGCAGAAGGCGGAATTGGAGCGGTACTTCAAAGGTGGTGGATGAAACCAGCCCTGCTGGCGGCGCTGAAATGGCTCGCGCTGCGTGGCGCCGTACGGCGACCTGTGCATGTCTCCTCTGGTCAGCTCGCCAAGAAGCTTGACGTTACTCAGCAATCAGGCGCGCGCTACCTGCTCGAACTGGCCGACAGAGGACTGCTCGAGCGTCGGCTGGTACGTGGCGGACAGATGGTGCGATTGCTCCAGCCAGCTCGGGACCTGCTGCGACGCGAATTCGCCGACTACAACCTGATTTTCGACGCGCAACCCGAAGTCACCCTGATGGGTGTACTCGAAACCGGCCTCGGTGAAGGCGGCTACTACATCTCACGCAACGGCTATACCACACAGTTCAAGACCCTACTAGGTTGGACCCCGTATGAAGGCACGCTGAACCTGCGTGTTGGCGAGGTGGGGGTACCTGAACTGGAGGCGATTCGCGCCGCAGATGGGGAACTGGTCGAGGGCTTCTCCGAGGCGGAGCGCACCTTCGGACGAGCCTGGCTCTTCCCCGCCAGTATCAGTAGTAGCAACCGTAGCGAATCGCAATGCGCTCTCATTACTCCCAAGCGCACGCACTACCGGCGCGTCATCGAGCTTATTTCGCCGCACTACTTGCGCGATCGACTAAGTGCCACGGATGGGCAAGAGTTGCAGGTGACAGTGCAGCTGGCGCGGGACTGACAGGGTTTTAACGGTCGCCGGGCCATGCCGAAAAGGCCATGGACCCCTTCCACCCATACTTTGGAATCGAGTGGTACTGGCTGCTCGGGGCATGGGCGGCGCTCTCGATTGGTGCGCACATGTGGCAGGTGGGCTACATCGTACGGCTTATCCGACTCGGGGGGCCGGATGACCGCTTTAACGCATGGCCAGTTCGGATGCGCGAATTCCTGCGTGACTGGCTCGGGCAGCGCAAGGTAATCGAGGATCGGCTTGCAGGTGGCGCACACGCACTAATCTTCTGGGGATTCCTACTACTGGTGAGCGACGTGCTGGATCTAGGTACCGGCGGAATGCTAGCTATATTTTTAGAAGATATATATTTAAAAGATTTCTGGAATATCGTAGTCGATATTGGTTACCTACTGGCCGGCACTGGAATTACAATTGCGCTCTACCGGCGAGTGGTGCTGAGACCTGCCAAGCTCCGCGGCGCTAGCATCGAAGGCGAGCTAATTCTGCTCGCCATTATGGGTATAATCCTGACTGCGTTCCTGCTCGAAGGTGCGGCGATGATTGACTCCGAAGGAGCGCTTGCAGAGCGCGACGGGTGGGAGCCAGTCGGCGCACTCTTCGCCAGCTTCATGATTGGCATGGACCCAGCTATGTTGCAGACGTGGGTTGACGCCAGCTTCTGGCTGCACATGCTACTCATCGGCGGCTTCTTGGTTGAAATACCGCAAACCAAGCATTCGCACCTGCTCGGGACGATTCCAAACGTACTGTTCCAAGACCACGCTCCACTCGGAAAGCAGAAGCCACTGCAAATGGCCCCGAATGGCCGCGCAGTCAACACCGATGATCTGGACATCGAGAACCTTTCTCTCGGAGTGAGCAAGTATAGTGACTTCAGCTGGCGCCAACTCTCCGACGGCTGGGCCTGTACTGCCTGCGCGCGCTGTCAGGATGTTTGTCCAGCTTTCGCGAGCGGAAAAGGGCTCAATCCAATGCAGATTATCTTTGACGTCAAGGATTACGGCTGGGAGCACGGACGGCAGCTGCTCGCTGGCGAAACTCCCGAAGAAAGCTTGATTGACCGCTTCTCGGAGGAAGCCATCTGGGCCTGTACCACCTGCTTCGCCTGCGTCGATGCCTGTCCCGTACACATTGAGCACGTGCCGAAGCTGACCGACGCGCGGCGGCACTTGGTGATGGAGGCCGCGCAATTCCCGGATGAGCTACAGGGAGTCTTCGAAAATCTTGAGCGTAACTCCAACCCGTGGGGCTTTGGCGCACACACACGCAGCGACTGGGCTGAGGGACTGGAGCTGAAGGTAGGAGAACCGGCAGAGTATCTCTTCTACGTCGGTTGCGCAGGGTCGTTCGACAACCGCAACAAGCAGGTATCACGCACGCTAGCGCGTCTGATGCAGCAGGCAGGCGTCGACTTCTCAATCCTAGGCGAGGCAGAGATATGCAATGGGGACCTTGCCCGCCGCAGTGGCAACGAGTTCCTTTTCCAGATGCTGGCCGAGATGAACGTCGCGGCGCTGCAGGAAGCCGGTGTCCAAAAAATCGTGACCGCCTGCCCCCACTGTTTCCATACGATTGGTAAGGAGTATGGCGACTATGGAGGTGATTTCGAGGTCATCCACCACACCCAGCTGCTGGCCGAGCTGCGTGAGCAGGGCAAGCTGAAAATCAGCGACCGCAACACCACACTGACCTACCACGACCCCTGCTATATGGGACGCATTGACGACAGCCATGAGGCCCCACGCAAAGCCCTGGGCGGTGAGATTTTGGAAA
>CALBFM010000158.1:0-9514 GCA_937893445.1 uncultured euryarchaeote | reverse complement strand
CTCCCCTCCGCGAATGCAGCTACGGCCTCAACCATCAGCTTCGCAGCTTCGACTAGGGTTGCATGGCAAATGTCGTGGTAAGTCGCACCGCGCTGCACAGGGATTTCGCGGCGGCCAGCAAGATCGCCGGCGTCGATGGCTACCGAACAGAAATGGCAGCTAGCGCCGATGGGAATATCGTGGTAGACGGACCACGCCGGCGATGCAGAGCCACGGCACTCCGGCAGCAGCCCGGGATGCGCGTTGAGCACGCCGCCGCGTGCGTCACCATATTCTAGGATAGCGCCGCGAATAATGCGAGTGCCACCAAAGACTATCAACTCCGGCTCGGCCTCCTCGATGTAGCCCATGCAATGCTCGTCGTTATGGATGGGGACTGTCACGACAGGGATGCCGTGTTCGAGCGCTTGGTCGGCCATCGGTGGGCCGACCGGACGAGAGCCAATACGGTACTCGAATTTCTCGCGCTCGACCTCACCTACGTCAGAATCTTCCTCGATAATCAGTGCCGGCGCGAACCCCGCGTCCAGCAGTCGCGCCAGCATCTCCCTACCCCAGGGGTGTTCGCGGATAGCCATGTAGACGTAGCACGGCTGGCTCACGCGCGCGCCACGACCTTGAACTCGACCGCAATAGGGGTCGGCAGCGCGCCCACTTCGACCGTGGTACGCGCCACACCAAGATCTTCGAAATGGCGAGCCCAAGTAGCGTTGAAATCTGGGAAGTCACGGCGCATATTCGTCAGGAACACAGTGACGTCGACTACGCGGTCGAGCGAACTGCCTGCCGCCTCCAAAATGGCACGCACGTTGGCGATTACCTGTTCAGTTTGCGCAACGACATCATACTCCTGCGGGTTGCCATCAGCATCCTCGGTCGCGCCGCCTGCAATTCCACTGCCATCAGGTAACCGTGACCCGACGCCAGACAGGAACAGCATATCGCCCTCCCGACGGCAGTGGACGTAGGCGCCGACCGGTTTCGGTGCTGCGTCAGTCTTCATTGCCCCCCGGCAGCGAACCCATTGAAGGTGCGTCGTGCAGGTCGAGCACTTCGCGGTCGCCTGAGTAGAATTCAGGGTCGTCCTCGTCGTACTCTAAGTCGCCAGTGCTTTCTCCTGCCGGCTCGAGGCTGACGACCGCACTGCCGGTGCCCCAGACCGGCTCGTAGGCGTGGACCGTGCCTGAGTAAAGATTGGCCTGTCCCATGAACGCAGCCCACCACCAGAACGGCTTGAACGCGACCACTTTAGGGACACGCGCCTCATCGTGGAACTGGCGCGAGAGCTGTGATAAATCCTCAAGGCGGCCTTTTTCAAGATATTCCAAGAACTTGCGGTTCCACTCGTCGTCCTTGAGCGAGTGGATATGGTCGTCCGCTGGTTCCATTGGCTCCGTCACGAGCCGATTGGAAAGCGTCGAAACGACGACCGCAGCGACGGTACGCCCCTGCTCCTCGACCGCGTCGCGCAGCGCTTTCCCGAGTACGGTAGTCTCGGTGCGGTTGGCGTAGATATTGCTACTGACGATAGCCGCTGGTAGTTCGTTATCGGGATTGAGCAGTTTCAGCGCCACCACCGTACCAGTATCGATGGGGAAACCATGGTAGGCAACAGTGCGCGCATGCAGTCCACGAGCCTTGGCCTTCGTGACAGCCAGCTCTGCGAATTTGGCATCGATACGAAACTTGTAGGGGATGCTGCCAAGATAGTGGAAATCGTCATCGACGTGCGTCCACTCCGGCTCCGGGTTTGCTTGAAACTGGTGCCCTAGAATTGATGGCCACATCGTCGAATACACAACGAGCAGATCGGCACCACTAGCGGCAATCTGCTCACGTGCTGTTGCGAATCCGTCGCGGACGCGCTGCCAGCCCTCATTCTTCTCGGGACAGAGCAATGGATGCGGCAATCCAGGAACCAAGATGCCGAGTGGGACAGGGTTGGCAGTCGTTGGTTCGTCGGCGACAGCCTCACCCAACAAAGCATCTTTGCCAGCAACTGTAGCGTTCATGCTGAAGCGGGGTCCCAGCCAATGATGGCATTGCCGGTGCCGATTACCGTCCCGTAGGCGTGTATCTCACCCTGGTATTCAGGGAAATTCAGCGCAGCCATCAGCCAAGTCAGGCTGCCTGCATCGGTCTCGGCGACAGTCTGTTCAGTGAAATCGGGCATGATGTCAATCATTTCGCGCGTTTTCCCGGAGCACATCAGCTCAATCATCTTCATGTCCCAGAGATACTGATGGTGGTTAGTGATGTGTTCCTGCGACATGTCCTCAGGCACCTCGGGTTCCTCAGTAAAGTGGCGATGTGAAAGCGAATTGCTCGAGAGCAGCAGCGCCCGCTTGCCAGAGGCTTCGATGGCCTCGCGCGTCGCCTGACCCAACTTGACCATATTCGCTTGCATCACCTCCACCGAGAAGTAGTTGCGTGAGCGGTTAGAGGAGATACAGACTATTGGGATGTCCCAGTCCGGCCGCACCAGATGGCAGCTGGTGATGGTGCCGTAGTCAATGCGGAAATCAGGGTTCTCCATCATCTGCACGTGTAGCCCCGCCTTCGCAGCGTGATCATGGATGGCACGCGACAGCTCCACATCCACAGTGAGGTCGTAGCTGTAGCGGAAGAGGTTCGGGAATATTGGATCGACTGAGAGGTTCTTGAAATGTGGAACGCCCAGGAAGTGGGTTCCAACATAGGTCTGCCAGTGCGGGGTGTGGATGATGATTACATCGAATTCCTTGCCAGCCAGCGACTTGCGTAGCCGCTCGTATCCCCAACGCAGCTCCTCCCAGCCCCCCTCCGAGACGGGCTCGTTCTGCGGTGGGTTCTCGGCATAGACCAAGTGCGGCGGGTGCGGCGCCAGCGCGCCCATCACGATTTCACCCTTGGCCATGAGGTGGTAGGTCAGCCGGATTAATAAGTCCCGGCGTCCGGCAGTACAGGAGTTTGGCTGACCCGTTTTTAGACCCGGCCGAATCCCGCTCCATGCGCGCCCTCGTTGTGCTGCTCTGCCTGCTCGCCCTGTCGCCTGTGGTCGCCGCCGAAGAAGCGGAGAGTGGAAACGTGCTGATTGACGTTGTCCTGCCGCTCTCACTGGCGTTCATCATGTTCTCACTCGGTCTGGGGCTTACTGTGGTCGACTTCCAGCGGGTTCTTGATGAGCCGAAGGCATTTGCGGTGGGGCTGCTGAACCAGATGGTGGTGCTGCCGATTGCCGGTTTCGCACTGGCGACTGCGTTCGGGCTGAGCGGGGAACTTGCGGTAGGACTCGTGATTCTAGCGTGCTGCCCCGGTGGCGTCACCTCCAACATCGTTACCCGCTTTGCGCGCGGCGATACCGCGCTTTCAATCTCATATACTGCAGTGGTGAGCGTCGCCAGTGTAGTCACGCTGCCGCTCATCGTGATCTTCGCGATTGACCACTTCATGGGCGCCGCCGCACCGGACCTTGATATCCTATCACTTGGCTTGGCGATGTTTGCCATCACTGCGGTGCCGGTCGGCCTCGGGATGCTCGTTCGTGCCAAGGCAACTGACACTGCCCTAAGTTTCGAGCCAAAGGCGAACTTGGTCGCCAGGGTGCTGTTCGTGATTATCGTTATTGGCGCGCTGGCGTCAGAATGGGACACTTTCATCGAGAACCTGCCCAAACTAGGGCCAAGCGTGGTGGTGCTGAACGTGCTGATGCTCGGCATCGGTTACAGTAGCGCCATGCTGCTGGACCTAGGGCCACGACGCGCCACCACAATTGCAATCGAATCTGGCGTCCAGAATGCAACGGTCGGCATCACCGTCGGGAGCCTGATTCTGGCAGCCGAGGGAAGTGGCCTGTCGGTCTACAGTCTGCCATCCGGGGTTTACGGTATCATGATGTACTTCGTCACCATGCCCTTCGTATGGTGGCGCATCCAGCAGTCGGAAGAGTAGCCCTGGTCAGGCTTCCATCAGGCAAATGTTTGTCGGCTCTGAGAAGAATTCCAGTGAGTAGCGACCCCCCTCGCGACCGACACCACTGTTCTTTACGCCTCCAAAGGGAACACGCAGGTCACGGTGCAACCAACAGTTGACCCAGACCATTCCCGTGTCGATGCCTTCAGCGATGCGCCGGCCACGCTCCAGGTCGCGCGTCCAGACACTCCCTGCCAGACCATATTCAGTGTTGTTGGCTATGGCTAGCGCCTCATCGTCGTTCTCGAACGGATGAAGAGTCACCACTGGGCCAAATATCTCCTCGGTTGCAGATCGGGAATCGGGCGCTAAACCCTCGATTACAGCTGGCTCCAGGAACGCTCCAGCATCGAACGGGGGCTCCAGTACAGGACGTTCTCCACCGCACAGGACTGTTCCACCCTCTTCCTGCGCAAGAGCGACATAACCCTCGACCTTCTTGCGATGTTCCTGCGAAACCAAGGCACCCAGGTCGCATGACGCTGGATCTCCAATACTCATAGCCTTGACATAAGCGACAAAACGTGGCACGAACTCATCCCAGATTGAGCGTTCGACGAGCAAGCGGCTACCGCAGAGACAGACTTGTCCCTGATTCATGAAAGCCGCACGCGCCGCTCCGGGAACTGTCTTTTCAAGGTCAGCATCGCCGCATACAATCGTGGCGTTCTTGCCTCCTAATTCGAGTGAGAGTTTCTTGAACAACGGTGCGGCACCAGCGGCGACGCTACGTCCTGTCGACGTCCCACCTGTGAACGAAATCGCACCAACTGCAGGATGCTCCACCAACGCCTGCCCGCACTTGGAGCCACTGCCATGAACTAAGTTTACAACTCCTGGCGGAAGCCCGACCTCAGTAACCACTTCAGCGAGCAGATTGGCAGTCAGCGGCGTCAGTCGCGAAGGCTTGCAGACGACGCAGTTGCCCATCAGAATTGCAGGTGCCACCTTCCAGGACAGCAGGTAGAGTGGAAGATTCCAAGGCGTTATCAGTCCTGCAACGCCAACCGGTTTCCGCACCACCACATTCAGCGCATCTTCCATTTTATACTGCTCGTCGGGAAGCTCACGTACCAATTTGGCAAAGAAACGAAAGTTCAGGGCGCTGCGTGCAGCGTCCACCTCGCGCGCCAGAGCGACTGGCTTACCGGTATCTTTAGACTCCAGTTCAGCGATTTCGTCGCTGCGTGCTTCTAGGGCACTGGCGATACTATCAAGCCAAACCGCGCGCTCCTCCACAGGGAGTGCACCCCACTCTGGCTGCGCCGCCTGAGCTCCGGCAACTGCCGTCTTGATATCGGCCGTGGTCGAAGAAGGAATCTCGGCAATTTTCTCGCCGGTGGCGGGATTATGGTCGTCGAAATATTTCCCGTCTTGCGGAGCAGCCCATTTGCCGGCGATAAGATTGGCGATCCTTCTCATCAGTCGCCTCGATAGTCGGCGGGGTCGAAGTACCAGCGGTCCTGGTCAGGGTCCCAGTCATCCCAGGTTGGAATCGCCTCGAGCGCTTTCAGGTAGCGCTCTGGAACGACACCAGGAACCAAAAACGCCTTCTGGCGTCTCAGAGGATAGGGATTGCGCAGCTCTATTCCCAGCACACCCAGAATACCACGCGCGACGTACCAAGCTGCCTGTGGATTCCAACCGTGGGCTATCTTGACAACTATTCCGAGACCCTCAGGATAGTCATCATGGTCAATAGCCAGCCCAAGAAGTCCGTCGGCACCCTCCTTGGCAATTACGCGACCGTGACCCGACTTGATGACAGTCGTGTCGAGCCGGTTGAAACCACCGACCAAGTCGGGGTGGCGCACCATTGCCTCCCATATCCAGTCCTCTTTGCGGTTGCGTACCAGCCCGGAATAGCACAAAGCTAACTCGTTGACTGTGTTTGAGAGCGTCGGCAGTCCATCACCATCTCGAGCTATGCGCTGTGGCTCCCATTTTGCGCCAAGGTAACGGCGCACTTGCTCCAAGAATGCAAAAAAGAAAGGATGGCTCGGCAACGTGTAACCTGCACGGTTCCATCCCTTGGCACGGCAACCACGCAAAATGGCCGCATGTTGACCTGACGAATTGGAATACCAGCGGCGAGAACGGCGCACCTGCCGGCCGAACTGTACCAGCGGTGTGTCAAGAGGAGTCTGCATCAGACCCCAGTCGGAACGCGGTAGCAGCGACTGCGCTGCGCGCACGTGCTCGGAAGTGCCGTTGTGGCTCGCGACGGTGATTGCCCTTTGCTCCCACTGCAGCTCCGCCAATTCATCAGTGAATACCTTCAGCATTAGCGGCTTCATCATTGAGCGACCGTAGCAGAGAACATTACCTCCGAAACTGTGAATGACCTCGTCGCCGTGGGACCAGGCTACCGCGCCGTGAATAGTGGTTTCCGAGACTCCATTGCGCCGGTAATCCACAAGCGGTTCCCACTCAACATCACGGCCAGTCGGAACATCACCCTCCAGCTCACCCAGGGGACTTTCTGGGTAGAGATTGGCCTTGTCAACAGGGTGACTCACTGTAACGCCTCCACCTGTGGCACGACCTTGCTCATGAACACTTCCATATTACGCACAACTCGCGGGGAATCGTGGTTGAAGAAGTCGAACCAGGCCATCACGCAATCTTCAGAATCAAACCGTTCTGCCAGCTGGCCAGCGACTTCCTCAGCATTACCGATTACCGCATTATCGGCAGCGTTAGCTACCTTCATTGGATCTATCGTCCCCTCAAGCGCACCCCAATAACTGCCAAGTGCCTGTTGTGCTTCCTCGCGAGCGGCAGACGAGCGTTCAGTCGCAGTCAATCCCGGCTCTTCATTCAAGAACACCATCACTGTGCGCGGCATGTAGTGGCGTTGCCATGGTCCACCGTCGGAGTGGTAGCATTCACGCATGCGCGTATGCGTGGCCTCAATCACTTCCGGCAGTGTAATTGAAAGGTTGAATGTCTTGACCGGGCGCCACTGATTACATGCTACCTGCAATTCAGGATCATGGCTGCCGAGGACTAGATCCAGCAACTCCTGCCGCCATTCCTGCGGGATTGTCTTGATTTCCTCGAACTCATAACGCCGTGGGATGGGGATTGCATTTGGTGCTGCAGCAAGTGAATCGCGCTCAACTACTGCATCTTGTACTGCCTTCCAGTCATCATCAGAACGGAAATTATCGCGCGTTAGAACAGTTTCACGCACCATCTCACTGCTCAACACCTCGCCATTGAGTAGTCGCAGGAAGATTTCGCACGCCTCGGCGAAAATCTGTCCACGTAGTGCCGGCCACGCCACTTCTTCCACGGCATCGCGCGGCACAATTCCATAGGGACGTGCCATGAATTCGAAGCGGCCGGCAGAGAAACCAATGCGTAACCGCCGTTCCTCAGTAGGGTTTAGCCCGTGCAGTGCCAGGAACGCGCCGGTGCGTTCCGCTACACCGACTGGGCCACCGTGTGTCAGTAGACTCATGACGGCACTGCCGACCTCGATACGCTGCGTACGGGCGAAACAGAGCTGCGCCAACTGGAAGAAATCGGTGCAGAGTCCCACTTCGCCTTCCCAGTGCGGCACCACCGGCTGCCGGTTGCGCTTCTGCACTTCGGTGGAGAGGTGCGCTTGGGCGACCCACGCCGTACCGAATCCAAGCGCATCGGCAGCCTCCAGCTGCGTAAAGAAATTCTGGTACATCTCCGCCTCGCTCGGTAATTGCCCCGCAACCGGTGTATGGCAGATAGAGAGGAATATGTCGAACAGCATGCTCAGATGGACGACAGTCGCCCACCGTCGACTGGGAGCACAACGCCGCGCACGAAACCCGCCTCCGGCGACGCGAGGAATGCAATCACTGCCCCTAGTTCCGAGGGCTGTGCTAATCGACCCTCTGGGACTGTAGCGAGCCACGCTTTTTCGACAGCGTCAGGTGTAACTCCGCGCTGCTTTGCCAACGACTGCTTCAGCTCATCCAGCCGCTGCGTCGCAGTATAGCCCGGCAGGATGGAGTTGATGGTGACACTGGGCGGTAGCTCTTTGGATAGCGTCTTGGCCCACGCGGCCATCGCACCTCGCACAGTATTGCTGACTCCCAGTCCTGGAATCGGCTCCTTGACCGATGTCGAGATGATGTTGATAATACGACCGTAGCCCGCCTCGCGCATCCCCGGCAGCAGTAGCTTCACTAACGTATGCGACGCGAGGAGGTGGCGTCGTAGCGCTTTCTCGAAATCGGCTGGCGCTGCTTCAAGCAATGGTCCCGCGGGAGGACCGGCTGAGTTGTTGACCAGCACCTCGAACGCGCCATTAGCGTCTAGCTCTGCTTTTATAGTAGTCGTCAGTGTTGCAATGTCTTCCAGATCGCACGCCAATGCATTGGTGCCAGTGGCGGAACGCGCCAGGATTGTGACTGTAGCACCTCGCTCGCGTAGTGCCTCTGCGGAGGCTGCGCCAATGCCGTGCGTGCCGCCGCAAACCAACGCACGTTTCCCGGTGAGGTCACCCATTTTCCCCTCCTGCAAAGCCGTAGAATTCTGCGTTTTCCAGTTGTGGAAGTGCATTCTTCCGAATCAAGAGTGTGCGTACCGCCCAGAGGTCGCCAAAGACACGCCACTGCGCCGTTGAGTCGAGGTAGTCGACCCCGCTCGAGCCGCCAGTACCGGTACGTCGACCGATAATACGCTCAACCATCCGAGCGTGAGACGAACGCCAAAGCACCATCTGCTCCTCTAGCTCGACTAGCGTGTCAACCAGTCGTCGCGGCCACGCCAGCAATGGCAACTCGCGGTATGACTCGATGAAGAGCAAACCTGCGCGGGCGCGGTCCACTCCCCCACCAGGCGCGAGGAACTCACGTGCGCCATCTGCCTCGGCGGCAAAGCGCGCCTCGATTTCGGGCGTGCCACCGTACTGCTCCGCCGTCTCGGCGCCGAGCGTAGCGTGAGCTGCTAGGTAGTCCTCAATGAAGCGGCTAACGGCCGTATCGTCGCCTGTGTCGTCCGGTGCGGAACCCATAATTGGTGTGCGCGCCAGCCAGTCACTCACAACGGCAACCAACGGCCGTTTTTCGGTTGGACCAGGCAAGTCGCGCTGCTCCCCGTCACGCAGCTGCGGTCCTAACAGCATCTCCATCTCGCGCATCTGGAATGACTGGAAGCCGGAGGCGGTACCGAGCTTGTCGCGGAAGTTCAGAAACTCCTGTGGCGTAAGTGTCTCCATCACCTTCCACTGCTGCGCCATCAGCCGGAAGGTTTCGATAACCCGGCGCAGGTGGTGCACCGCGCGCGGGATGCGCTCTTCGGCAACGTAGTCGCGGTCTAGGATGTCACGCGCCGCGCGCAGCTCCGAAATCACCAGCTTGAACCACAATTCAAAATTCTGGTGGACCAGAATAAAATGAAGCTCATCGGACGATGGTTTACCGTCTGTACCTTCCTGTAGCGCTAGCAATTCATCCAGCCGCAGGTACTCGGAGTAGCTCGGGGGCATCATCTGCCGAGCGGCGAGCGGTTTTAGTCGCTTCGGCGTCTTTTAGAGCAATACTGCCTAACTATTTGTTTCTGGGTTGGAATCGTA
>CALBFM010000157.1:0-7654 GCA_937893445.1 uncultured euryarchaeote | reverse complement strand
TGTCGCAACTGACGGAACCAGTCACGCGGTTGGTCGTCAAAAGGCGGAATCGACATCAGTCCCACGATGTGCAGCCCCGGCAGCGCGACCGCGTCGCGCACCAGTGCCGCGACCGCATTGGGGGTGACGCCGCCCTTGGTGGCTTCATCGCCCTGATTCACCTGCACCAACGCGCGGACTTCGCGCCCCTCTTCCTGCGCGACGAGCGAGAGCTTGCGCGCCAGCCGCAGCGAGTCGAGCGTGTGGATGAGCGTCGTCTGGCCAGTAACTTTGCGTGCGCGACGCGACGAGAGCCGGCCAATGAAGTGGTAACGCAGCCCGTCGGGCGCGAAGGCAGCCGCCTTCTCCAGGAATTCGTCGGCGTGGTTCTCGCCGATATCGTGCAGGCCAGCGGCGAACGCCGCCTCAATGGCGGCTACAGGCTTGCGCTTTGTAACGCCAATGAGCGTGATTTCGGCAGGATTACGGCCCGCTTCGAGCGCTGCTGTCGCGACCGCCTCGCGCACGCTGGCGAGTTGCACGGGCACCAAATCCATAACGAGGTAACGAGAGCGAGGTTATAGCACTCAGCCGGCGACTATCTTCACCACATCGCCGTCCCGCAGAACGTGATCCTTTCCGATTATGCGCTTCGTGCGGCAGTCGATGGCGCGGATGAAACCGTCGCCGATGTCGCTGTGCACCATGTACGCTAGCTCTAGCGCGGTCGCGCCGCGCGGCAGCAGGTAGCCGTCGGGGAGCACCTTGCCGTGCGAGTCGGCGTAGTGGGTCTCGTCCTCGACCGGGAACGCGGAAATCAGGTCTAGCTGCCCCAGCACCGCCTGCTCCAGACAGCGCTGGACGCCGGTTCCGTCTCCTGAAATGAATTCAGCTATCTTCTCGAGGCCGGAGCGCTGTGCGTCGTTTAGCGCCGAATCTTCGGGAACTGTGAATTCCGTGTCTCCGGGTCGGTATGTAATGAGTCCTGCCTTGCTGGCGTTGCGCAACGCCAGTTCGTAGTCGGCAGTGACAGGGATGCCGCCAGCCTTCACCAGCGCCTCAAGGTTCTGCGCAGGGGCTATGTCTGTCTTGTTAGCCGCCACTACGATGGGTTTCCCAAGCGCCTGCAGCGTCCGCGCGAGGGCAAGACCATCGACGTCACTCCATGTCTGCACGTTCTCCGGCAGGTCGCACTCTCGCAAGGCAGCGACAACCTGTTCGCGCGAGAAACCAAGTCCACCAAGCCGTTCAGCCAGAAAATCTTCGAGCGCACGGCCAGATTCCACGGCGCGTGCCGAGCGTTTCCAGTTGCGCAGGATGATGCCGGCCAGCCAGTGGTGCACCTCGCCGGCAAGGAATTCCACTTCGGCCATCGGGTTCGCCCCTTCGGCGTGGTTGCCCTCGAGGTCGGTGTTGCCGCTGGCGTCGACTATCTGGATGAGGACATCCGCCTGTCGCAAATCATCGAGGAATTTGTTGCCCATCCCCTTGCCTTCGTGCGCGCCCGGTACGAGGCCCGCTACGTCGACCAGCTCTACCGGAAGATACCTGGTACCTTCCAGACAGGGTGAATTGTGCGGATCGCAAGATACCTCGAGTGAAATGCAGGGACATTCTCGGCGGACATGGGCGACACCGACATTGGTGTCAATCGTTGTAAACGGGTAATCGCCAATCTGTGCGTCGGCCGCTGTTGCAGCGCTGAAGAAGGTTGACTTGCCCGAATTGGGCTTGCCGACCAGCCCGACCTTCATCCCAGTCCGCCGATGCTGGGTCCGAAATCGCGCGGTCCCTTCTTCTTCGGCTTATCGTTCTTGGGTTCCAGTTCTGCCACGGCAGATTCTGGTTCTGCTGCGGCTTCCACAGGCTCCGGCACTGCAGGCGGTTCAGGTTCGGGTTCGGGTGCCAACGGCGATTCCATGGGCTGAACTGGATGCAACTCCGACAGGCGCTCATCTCGTGGCCGTGTGTCTCTCGGAGGCTGTGGTGGTGGTGGTGCATCGCCGAAGAAGGCTGCCATACGAGTGCTGCTTTCGCTGGAAGGTGTGGTCGCTTCTGGCACTGGGATATCTACTGGAGCGTCAACTTGCGGCGGGGAGGCAGGTGCTTCTGCAAGAGGCTCGGTCGGGTCTTCTACAGGCGGTTCGGCTGGTGCCTCGGCGCGGGGCGCGTCGGGTTCCACAACGGAACCATCTGGCTCGACACGTGCAACAATCTTGCAAGCAGGACAGCGGAAGGCGCCCGGACGTGGGACGCGCACGCGCGAACCGCACTGCTGGCAGTTGAGGACTAAAGGGAATTTGACTGTCTGCTCAGTCAGTGTCGGGCCGAGCTGCTTCGGCAGAGATGGCTTCCGCTCGCGGTTGCGGTAGCGGTAGTAGACTGCACCGCCGACCACAGCGAGTGCCACTAACACAAGATACAGCGGTAACAGTCCGCTCCCCTCCGCCTCGACACTGAAATGGTGCTCAAGCTCGTTATTGGTCTCAACGCTTTCCACCACTGCGTTATCGGGGTCTGCCACCACCTGCAGCACGTGGCTGCCGGACTTGGCGGTGAAGCTTGCCGTCAGCTCTTTGTCATAGTAGTTAGCGGTCAGGCCATTGACCCACTCGCCATGAATCTGCTGGCCGTCTAGCCAGATAGAGACATACACTGAATCGAGGTCCGCATCAATTGAGATGACGGTTACGCTGACCTGTACCGAGTCGCCCGCCTGCGGCTGCGATGGGTACATTTCCAGTTCAGCCAACTGGACGTCCGGCACCGCCTGCGAGCGCAGCGTCAGCTCGAAGGTCGCGACCAGCGCCGGGTCTGCCTGCGACTTCACTGTGAGGGTCGCGGTCCAAGGGCCACTGCCGGCCGGTACCGTAACCCGCAGGACGTTATCAGCCGACGCGCTCGCGTCGAGCGGTTTCACAGCCCAGTCTAGCTGCCCGTTGCCCTGCGAATACATATTGCCACTCACCTGCGCCAGTGCGGTATCGTTGCTGTTGCCGCTGTTCAGAACCAAGAAGCTGTAGTAGATCATCTCGCCCGGCGCACCAGTCTGCTCCGCCTCCCGAGTCAGGTTGACCTCCAGCGCATATTGCGCGGTAACAGTGAGATTGAGCGGCAGCGTCGCATTTGCGCCCGCAGAATCGGCGCGGACGCTGAAATTATGCTCACCAGCGGTTGCCCCGGTTGGTAGTGTCAGCCGCAGCGTTACTGCCTTGCTGTCGTCCGCGGCGACGCTTGCGGGCTGCGGACTGAAAACAGCGGTCCAGTCCGCCGGCAGCCCCTCCACCGCCAGATTGACTGTATCTGCACCATTACCGGAGTTGCCAATATCGAGCAGCCAGACTCCCTGCGTCCCAGGCTCAAGGGCACCAGGAGTGGACACCAGCAGCAGCGCCAGCCCCCAGGAGCGGGTTACGCGGACTGTCAGATTCACCTCCGAAATCGCTCCGGGCACCGCCTGGTCCCAGCCATGCACCTGCAGCAGGTAATCTCCCGTAGCGGTTCCCGCCGGGATTGTGACATTCACTAGCAGTAGCTGAGGCTGGCCCAGAGGCAGCGCGAAGCCGTTGCCATCGTCATCTGGGTCGCTCACCGTCCAGTCAGCCGCCGCACCACTCAGCTCCAGCCGCAGCGTGCCGTCGGAATGAAGCGCAACCATTCCAAGCAGGAAGCTGCCGCTCTCTCCAGGCGCCAGCTCCAGTATCTCTGCGGACGCCGGCAGCAATCCGCTAGCGATTAGCGTCAGCGTGCCGGACTCTGCAGCCGTCTGTCCTGCCTCGGAAGCGGTCAGCGAGCGTACGCTGACAGACAGTGCACTGGAGGTACCGGCCTCCACGAGTCCAGGGTTCGCCAGCACTGCGATTTCACGCGTCTCGAGCGGGGCGAGCGACAGTAGCTGCATCTCGTCGGCGACCCAGTCACCACTTAGGTTCAGCTCCAAGAAGTCGGGACCGTTGCCCGCGTTGGTAATATTGAATTTTACCGCAGTCGATACATTACCTAGCAGCGCAAAGTGGTCCGGCAGTCCCAGCGCCAGACCGAACTGTTGGTTAACGGTCAGGTTAGCGTCGAAGCGCGCCTGCAGTGTGCCGCTGCTGGCAGTGATCTGTAGCCAGGTAGTCTGCGCCGCTGGCGCATTCTGCGGAGGGGTGACTGTGACATTCAGCGACGACGATGCACCGGCCGGGACGCTCTTGCTCCAGTCAGGGTCGCCGTCGTAGGTGATGGACCAGCCGGCCGGCAGTGATGCATTGGCAAGCGTGACCTCGAGCGTGCCAGTCTCGTAGTTGACCACCTCCAGCCCCAGCCAGCCAGGTTGCCCGCCGTTCAGCCAGTAGCGGTCACTGGTCCCCTCCAGTGGCCACAGTCGCAGCCCAGAGAGCGGAAGGACCTCCGCGTACAGCACGACCTCGTCAGTGCCGAAGCCGGAGCTGGCGCGCAGCCGGAGCTCGTGCGAACTGCCGCTGGTGGCATCATGCGGCACGGTCAGGTTCAGCCACGCTGGACCACTCTCCCGACCAGCGAGCGGCAGCGACGAAGGCTCAAGCGTCAACTCCCAACCAGCGGGCGCCTCTATGACCTCGAGCTGCAGCGTGTCGCCTGTGTTGGCGAGGTTCATCGCCTGTAGCGGAAAGCTGGCATTCTCGCCCGGCAGCGCGCTGTGCAGCGGTTCGAGCGCCATCAGCTGCCCAACGCTGGTACTGGCGTTCACACTCGCATTGGCGCTGGAGTTGCCCTGTGAAATGACGGTGAAGCTGCTGTTGTGTGTGTCGTTCCAGCTGCTGTCGGCAGGTGCTTTCACCCGCAGCTCGGCGACGCCAATTTCGCCGACGTTGAGCGCGATCTGGCTAGCAGGCGAGCCGTCCACCTTGATGTTCGCTAACCAGTCGGAAAAGGCGTACAAATCAAAGACGTCCGGCCCGTTGCCGGTGTTGGTAACCCGTACTGGGTAGCTTACCCAAGTGTTGGGCAGCACTCGCTGAGCTCCGACCGGCATTTCCAGCGCGACGCCATAATACTGCGAGACGTTGACCTTCAGTGCGAGGCTGGAACTGGTGCTTGCGTCGTCTTGCAACGTGGCGACTAGCGTGACGACATGCTCACCAGCAGTGGCGCTGGCATTGACCTCAACCATTACTAGCAGCTCAGCGGTCGCATTGGATGCTATGTTGCTCGCGTTTGCGGGCCAGCTGCCGCTCCAGCCATCAGGTAACGTCGCATCGAGGGTATAGTTGTCGTTTGCTACGCCAGTGTTACGCAGTATAACGCTGAAAGTGGCGGAACCACCGGGGTCCGCATTCTTTGTTGAGTCTGCAGCATAAAGTTCGACCCCATGTTCAGGTCTTACAGTCAGTGAACGGCTACCATTGTTGTTGTCGTAGCGCACCTCCTCGTTGGTGTCCGGGTCTGCAACGCACACCACCCAGACCTGGTAGTTCCCTTCGATGGACGCGGTCCAGTCGAAGCTTTCGAGTGTCTGGACAGAGTTGGCGCTCAGTGTCGCGAGCGTCTCATTGTAGAGCAGCGTGCCGTTGGCTGGGTCGTCCAGCCGTACCTCGACCAGAACCGACTGCGCATCGTGGTTGCCCTCGTTGCGCACCGTCACAGGGTAGAAGGTAAGTGTCTCACCCTCTACCACCTCCGTAGCGGAGTCGCCCTGCTCATCAGTGATAGTGATGTCACCATCACGCGCCACCAAATCGGCAAGGTCGGCCGACCACACACCGCCGTCCAGCACCAAGTCCAGCAAGCCGTCGCCGTCGACGTCGGCGGCCGCGGGAGAGTTGAAGATACGGTTACTGTTGTCGCGATTGCGAATCGACAGGTCCACATTCCAGAGTGGGTCGCCATCCGGACCGCTAAAGACATGGCACTCGGGAGTGGTGCAGCTCAGCACGTCGAAGTTGTCGGCGCCGTTGACTGTATCGATAACCGCCAGCAGTGGCGACGCGATTGCGTGCTCGTCGTCATCCCAGCCACCACTGCTGGAGGTGTCATACTCAGCCTTCCAGAGCAGCACCCCGTCGGGACCAATGGCCCAGACAGTAGTCTCTTCCCCATTGCCGATGCCAGGGTCGAGCCAGGATACCGCCACCACGTCGAGGTCACCGTCACCGTCCAGGTCGCCGACAGCGGGGGTGGCGTCCAGATCGCCGCCACCGTCGAAGGCGTAGCCGCCCGCCCAGCCACTAGCAGCGTCGCCGTTCTCCTTGTAGACCAACAAACGTGCGTCGCTTTCATCATCAGGTGCCGGCCGTGGCACCAGCACTTCGGTGCCGCTATCAGCGGTGAGGTCGGCCAGCACCAGGCTCGGCAGCAGCGGGTGCAGGTTCCCGTCTCCTGGGTCGGCCGCTTGCCCCACATTCTTGCCATCAGCGCCGCCCCAGTCAGAGAGCGGTGAGCCAGATGATGCTCCACTGCCCCAGATACCAAACACCTTCAGGCTGCCTTCATCCCAAGCAGAAAAGAATACCTTGCGCGCGACCGAGCCCTGTCGCAGTACCACCGGTGAAGAGACCTCGGTGCCGTCCGCCTCGAACTTCCAGAGCCGCGTGCCATCACCGTCGAACGCCATCACCACCGCCTTGTCAGTGGTCTGGTTCAGCCCGCTCAGCACGATGTCGATGCCGCCGTCCAGCTCGGTCACGGCGGGGTTGCTGCGCACCACCGTCAGGCCGGTGGTGTTGGACCAGGTGGTCCACGCCTCGCCGTTCCCCTCGTAGGACTCGCTGCTGGCGTACCACCGAATTCGGGGCTCGAAGAAGTGCAGTTTACCACTGGTAGTCACTGCCGCGACATCGAGCCGGCCGTTGCCGTTGAAATCGCCCAGCGCAGGAGTAGCGAATGCGGTCTCGAAGCTGCCAAAGTCGCTATCGAGAGAATTGCCGTTCGCGTCCTCCAGCCGCCCCAAATCGCGGCGCCACATCAGGTTGCTCCCGACCGGCAGGCCGCCGTCAAAAATCTCGAGGTAGCCGTGCCACTCATCGTCCTGCTGCCCCGCGGTGACCCACGCTAAATGGCGCACCGAACGGTCGTAGTCGCCGACGACGTTAGCCGAGAAGTTGCCAATGACACTACCCCACGAGATTACCTCCTCGCACTCCAGCGCACCGCTACAGTCATCGGGGTCTTCGTCGCCGCGATCCCAGCTCACGACCGGTTTCCGCCGGTCAATCGAGCGCTCCGTGATGTCGGCGACGCCACTGTGGTGGTCGTCGCGGCCGAACATCGCCCAGTCAGCCAGCACCGATGGCGAAAGCAACAACATCAGCGCCAGCGCTACGGCGGTCGCCCGACGGGACATCGCGAGCGAGTCCGCTGGCTGCTAAATTAGAGTGGCGGTGCCTCTCCCGCCAGCAGGGGCAACCCCGACCAGCGACGTGCAGCGCTAGTGCGGCAGCGGGAAACTGGTGCAGAACTCCCGGACTTCCTCGCGAATGGCAGCCAGCACCGCCTTGTCGTCGCTCAGGGGGAAGATCACCAGGATCCCCCCCGAACGCTCCACCGCGTCGCAGTAGCTGATAGCCACTCCGTAACGGGGGTAGGGTTTGTTGTCGTTGATGAACGGAATTCGCCGACTGGCGATGCCGATGATCGGTCGCGTCATGGCCTGCTCCCCTGCTGCCCCGCGCGCTTCAGGCCTACGACCCCTGCTTGGAGTCTGGCTTCTTCCAGA
>CALBFM010000156.1:0-12900 GCA_937893445.1 uncultured euryarchaeote | reverse complement strand
CTCCAACCAGGCGTGAGCGAGCCCGAATACCCTGTCAAAGTCGGCGACGAGACCTACGGGCCGATTCCTGTCTCCAGGCTGCGCGCCGACCTGGACAGCGGCAAGCTGTCGCACTCGGCACACATCTGGGACGGCAAACGCTGGGTGCCGGCTGTGGCCCTACTGGCCGTGCCATCTGACGCGCTTCCGGGCAACGGCGGTGCTAGTGACGAAGGCTGGAGCGGCGAACGCGGACGCTGGGCGGGCATGTCAGAAGACAAACGGCCGCCACTGCCTGCTTCGCGTGCCTGGCCAGCTGTTGACCATCCGGGGCGATGGCTGATGCTCTACGGCGACGTGCTGGTACTAGACGGCGGCACGCCGACCGCGGGAGAGCTGCTGGACCGATTCGCGGGACGGGCGACCACCGGCGGTATCCCGGTCGACGGGCTGGTCAACGTCACGTTAGCGCCAGCGGGCGGCGCGGGTGCAGTCGAAGCGTGTGGCATCGAAGGAATGTATGAGGTGTTCACGCTACGCTGCCAGCTCTCGGCCGAGGACGCAGCGGAGCTACGGAGTGAGCTGGTGCGCGACGAAGTACGTGTCGTTGGCGGTTGAACCTATTCAGAAATGCTTCTCTAATGTTGCCATTATCTGTGGCTTGGGCTGTGCACCGACCATCTGGTCGACTTTCTCGCCATCCTTGAAAATCATCATTGTCGGGATGGACATGATAGCGTGCTGCGACGCAATATCCTGATTTTCGTCTGTATTAACCTTGGCGACCGTTACCTTGTCACCGTGTTCATCGGCGATTTCTTCCAGCACTGGTGCCACCATGCGGCAGGGTCCGCACCAGGGCGCCCAGAAGTCCACCAGCACTAGCCGGTTATCTGCGATGGTTGACGCGAATGTGTCGTCTGTTACCTCAATTGCATTGCCCATATAATTCACTCCATTATCGGGCCCCTCCGGACCGCGGTGAGCGCGCCACTTAGGAGGCAGTTAAACGCTTTTGCGCCGGCTATCCAGAGATAACCTGCCAGCCGTGCGCGACAGCTTGCGAAATCCGCCGTGGCGCGTGTGCCTCGCGTACCTGTAGAGCCGGCACAACACCTCGCTCGGCAAGCGAGTGGGAGCAAGCGAACACCCCGCCACCCAGCTCTGTGATTACCTGTAGTGCGGCCTGTGCCTCGCTGCTCGCTCCTTCAGCCAGCCACTCGACACCGTCACCCTGCAGCAACACTGCGACGCCATGGTCGCCCAAACCGGCCTGAGACTCTGCCAGCCGTAGCAGTTCCAGCGCGCGTGCTGTGTCGGCAGGCCCGCTTAGCAACAGGTAGAGAACGCCTTTGGAAGCCATTAATTCTGGACTATTATCTTGGCTGCTAGATCTCTGTCCAAAGATAATGAGGCATTCTCTGTTTCGACATCATAACATTTATCGTTAACCTTCTTGACCATAATCGTACAACCTGGTGACAGGCCTGCCTGCTCCAAAGTTTCTGTTAGCTTACTCTTTTCTAGGATAATGCGTACCTTGCCTGTTTTGCCTTCTCGAAAATTAGTTAATGGAAGGAAATCAGGTTCTGGTTCGGAATCAACACTGATTTTGTTATTAATAATCTCTGAAGCGTTATCTGAATCAACACCTAAGAAATTACTCAAACGAGTCTCGACATCTCGTGTTAGAATGTGTTCCATTCTACAAGCAACCTCGGCGGCTTCTTCTTTTTCCACACCCAAAATTTCAGTTAGAAATCGTTGAAGTATGTTGAATCTGTGTTCTATTACGTCCGCCACGTGTTGCCCCTGTTTGGTAAGATGAACGCCATGATATGGTTCATAATCTACTAGTCCAATTTCTCCCAAGCGCTGAATCATTTCGGTAACGCTCGCAGGCTTCAATTCAGTCTTGGCCGACAGATCCGAGGTTCTCACCCTCTCGTTATTTGATGCTAATTCGTTAATGTTCTTAATCATCATTTCGGCACTTTCGGATAATGCGTCCATGGAGGCCATGTTCAGGATGTATGATGTATGTATAAAAAATTTAGGTTAGCCTAAATTATATATAGTGTCATTTTTTAGGGCAGCCTAATTTAGGGCAGCCTAAACAACAGCGGTGTGGAAAAATGGACATGGAAGCGGGCTTTCTGATTGGATTTCGAGAAGCTCTTGAAGCCGCTCTGATAATCGGCATCCTAATCACACTGCTACAGCGTACCGACCGGCAGGCAATGGTGTACTGGGTCTGGGGCGGTGTTATCGCAGCGCTTGTCGCATCTGTCGCGACCTGGCAAGCATTCTTCCTTATTGCGGGTGAGTTCTCGAGATACAACAAGGAGCTCTTCGAAGGAATTCTCTACCTTGTAGCAGCGGTGCTGATTACGACGGTTATCCTGCAGATATTCGGCCACGACACGCGGCAAGTTCTGGAGCGTAAGGCGGAGGCAGCAATCGCACGTCGCGAAGCGCTCGGCATGGGTCTGCTCTCCTTCGTTGCAGTCTGGCGCGAGGGGGTCGAGACAGTCATCTTCCTCGGCGCCGGGACGCAGACTGATGACGCTATCATCGGCGCGCTGGCTGGCATCGCGCTGGCGGTCGGGGTCGGCTGGTTAATCTTCTCTTCTACACGTAAGATCGACCTGCACCTGTTGTTCGATAGCTCGACCGTGTTACTGATACTCTTCGCCGCCTATCTCGTATCCAAAGCGGTCCACGAATTCGGCGAGATCGGACTACTTCCGAAGAACAGCATGCTGTCAGCTGCTGCTGTTTTAGTCTATTTGGGCATCACGCACGTTGTTTCAAACCGTTATGGCGTCTCGCTGGTGAAGGCGTGCAATGGCGTGCTGAGTGCATTGACTCCAAAGAAAAACGACACCTGACCTGCATCAGGCTGATTAACCACTCGCGAATACCCTGTTTCCAATGGGGCGTATCCGGCTGCTGGACGAGCATACTGTAAACCGTATCGCCGCCGGCGAGGTAATCGAACGACCAGCGTCAGTGGTCAAGGAGCTGGTCGAGAATGCGCTCGATGCCGGAGCCAGTCGTATTGTTGTTAGGGTCGAAGAAGGAGGGATTGCGCTGGTAAGCGTACGCGATGACGGTTACGGTATGGAGCGCGAAGACGCGCTTCTCGCATTCCAGAAACACGCCACTTCCAAAATCCGTGATTTTGACGACCTTCTCGCAGCACCGACCGCTGGCTTCCGCGGTGAAGCGTTGGCGTCAATCGCTGCTGTAGCGAGGGTAAGGCTCACTACCTGCGAACCTGATGCCAAGAACGGAACGCGCGTGCTGGTTGAGGACAACCGCGTTGAATTGGTTGAGGACATTGCTGCGCCGGCTGGCACTACGGTCGAGGTGGCTGAGCTGTTCCACGCGCTGCCGGCACGGGCCAAACACCTGAAGCGGCCGGCAACCGAACTGCGGCACATCATGCGCGCTGTGACAGTGCTCGCCATCGCCAATCCTGGCGTCGGTTTCGAGCTGGTACATGGCGAACGCACGCTCATCGACGCCCCGCCAGGCGATATGCGCGAGCGTATTGGGGTGCTGCTGGGGCGCGAGACCGCACGAGAACTGGTCGAACTGGATTTCGAATCACCGACACTCTCCATTGCGGGAATGCTCGCCAAGCCTGCCATCACCCTGCGGTCACCGCAGAAGCTTTTCCTGCACATCAATGCCCGCCCGGTGCAGGCACGTCCGCTAGCTTACGCGATTCGCGCCGCCTACGGAAACCTGCTGCACGAAGGGCATTTTCCCGTCGGCGCACTCTTCCTGACGCTGCCGTCCGAGGATGTAGATGCTAACGTCCATCCTGCCAAACAAATGGTGCGGCTTGCGCGCGAAGACTCAGTCTGCTCAGCACTGCGGCAGGTGGTTGAGCAGGTGCTGCGGGAACAGGCACTGGTACCACATTTGGAGCTGGGCGAGCCTGCCCCCGCGCTGCCGCACGCTGCGGCTGCGGGAGCAACAGCCGCAGCCGGTGACGTGGCAATGGCTGCCACGGCTGGAGTACAGGCGCAACTGGCGGTAGAGCAGGCTAACCAACCGCTGTCAGCAAGCAATCTACCGGGAATGAGACCACTAGAACTTCTCGACGACCGATATATAATAGCAAAAGGTCCGGATGGCGTCTATATTATCGATTTTCACGCCGCGCACGAGCGAGTGATGTACGAGCGGTTGCGACTCCAGTCGCAGTATCAGCGAGTAGGTACGCAAGAACTACTCGAACCGCTTAGCCTGGAGCTGTCGCGTGCGGAAAGCTCAGCGCTGGAGCAGGTGCTACCGGAACTGGGCGAACTTGGCTTCGCTATCGAGCGCTTCGGCGCTAGCAGCTTCATCGTGCGCTCAGTCCCGGCGCTGCTCGCTGGTGGTGGTCCACGGCGCGTGCGTGAGGCGCTGCAGGAAATAATTGAGTCGGGCAGCATGAAGTCGGCGCAAGAACGGCAGGAACGACTGCTCTACTCGATTGCGTGCCACTCAGCGCTGCGCGCTGGCGACAAGCTGACACTAGCGCAAATGGAGTTCGTGATTCGTGAGATGGCATCCATTCCCAACCCCTATGCTTGCGTCCATGGACGTCCGACGGTGATGACTATCACACCAGCGGAACTAGATCGCAAATTCAAGCGAACAGGATTTTAGAGGCGAGATAGCCGTTCGGCAATCACACCCATCGCAGTTGCAGTCTCCAATTCAACGCTGTGGCCGGTCAGCTCGAGGTGGAATTTAGACGCCTTGAGCAGCTTGCCCGGCAATCCTTGCGGACCGACCCCCATCAGCAGGCAGAGCCGTCCTTCGAACGAATCAGGCGGTTCTGGCTTGGCCGGTTGCGGGGTCGTTGCGACCAACGTGCCAACCCATTTTCCTGGGACGCCGCTGAACTGCCGCACCCGTTTCTCCGCAACAAGCGCGGCAAACCAGCTACCGCCATCAGCGTGCGATTCCTGCGCAACCCTGCGTGCCAGTATGGGCAAATCCATTTCGGGGAAATCGACCAGCGCCAGCTCGAGCCCGAACCCAGCGCAGAGGGCGCCAGCACGCGCCAGCGCCCGCAAGTGCGGTCCCTTCAACCCTCCACGGTAACCGTTCCAGAGGCCAAGTGCATGCTTTCCCGCCGGGGCTGGCAGTTCGGCGACGGCTGTGGGCGTAGCTTTTGCAGCCTTGCTGCTCAGTCGTTCCTGACCGCGTGCGAGAGTCTCAAGCACTTTTTGGCGTGTAGTATCATCATTGATTTCTCCAGCCAGTTCACTCCCCTCAGCCAGCCACTTCTGCGCTAGCGTGCGATTGCCCAGTCGGTGTGCTGTGCCGGCGAGGGTGCCAAGCAACCGTGCCGCCTCATCTGGTGGGCGCTCTCGGGATGCATCAGTCAGTAGCTCCAGCTCATCCTGTTCGGCAACCGAAGCCAGATAGCGCAGCCCCTCTGCGCCCGGACTGAGGGTGAGTGCCTGTTCCAGCGGTGTCGGCGATACTGTGCGCTTATTTCGCCGTAATTGCAGGTGCAGGTAGCCCAGTAGCCGCACCGCTTGCTGGCGTGGCAGCTGGGAGATGTGCGCCATTACCGGTGCCGGCTGCAAGTCGCCCACCCAAGCGCGCAGTACTGGTTTGGCGGACGCCACTTCCTGCCCTGTATTGGCGAGGGCCAGCTCAAGCAAATCGTGCTGTAGTTGCGCTGGCAGTCGCGGAGCGGCTTCCTTGAGCACAGTCACTAGTGCTTCACCGTGCAGCGTTTGCAGGTGGGCCATCAGAGCACGCATAACCGGCGGACGGTCTTTCGCAGTACGCCAATCGGCGAGCCCCTTCGCCAGCTCGCCCACCAGCTCGGCATGGCGCCACTCTTGTTCCACCCGCTCAGCGGTGCTGAGCGCTTCACGAACCAGCGATTGCGCCTGTCGTTGCGCGACGTCGTTGCGACTTGACAGCTCGAGCAGCGCTTGGGCTCGATAGTAGGGTTCAAGCGCGTGCGCCTGCTCAACCAGCCCTTCCAGTGGCGCCCCCTGCCGTGAACGCCGTATTAGCGTGCGGTAGGCGGACGGCATGTGTTCGCGATGATGTGCCACGCGCGGCAAGACTCGTGGGGGCTTAAGGTCGCCGGCCACGCTACTTATGGTGTGGTGCCATTTAGAGTGCGTGGAACTGTTCGAGCAGGAGACAGAGGTCGCTGCGCCAGTCGAAGAACTGTTTGCGTGGCACGAACGACCCGGCGCCTTCGAGCGACTGGTACCACCTTTCGACCCCGTCACGCTTCTGCGTCGTGAAGGCGACCTGCAGTCCGGAAGGGTTGAGCTGAAGGTGCGCGCACCTTTCCGCCGTCGCTGGGTCGCGCGCCACCACAGCTACGTCCGCCAACGAAAATTCGTCGACACAATGGAGCGAGGACCGTTTCGCCACTGGGAGCACACCCATCTCTTCGAACCACGACGCAAGGGGCGATCGCTGCTACGTGACTGTGTCGAATATGAAGCGCCGTTCGGAGCGCTCGGTCGTGCCGTCGGCGGTGTTGATAATCGTGTGCACCAGCTCTTCGCCTACAGGCATCATGTCACGCGCCACGATGTTGAGGCGCACTATCGCTTGCCAGGAAAGCTGCGTGTCGCGATTACCGGCGCCAGCGGACTTATCGGTTCGACACTCGCGCCATTCCTGACCTCGGGCGGCCACGCCGTGACCAACATGGTTCGCCGTGAACCGCGCGAGGGTGAAATCGAGTGGTCTCCGACCCGGCACTATGTCGGCCCATTGGAGGGGCATGACGCCATTGTGCATCTGGCGGGCGAAAACGTCGGCGCGCTTCTGCGCTGGTCGTCCGCCAAGCGCCGGCGCATCCGCGAGAGTCGTATCGCCGGGACACGACTGCTTGCCGAACACTTGGCAGCAATGATTGTTCCACCGCGCACGCTCATCTGCGCGTCGGCCGTCGGCTGGTATGGTGACCGTGGCGATGATGTGCTTGATGAGGGGGAATCTGCAGGCGACGACTTCTTCGCCGAAGTGGTGCGCGACTGGGAGGCTGCTTGCGAACCTGCGGTGGCAGCCGGGATACGTGTTGTCAACCTGCGTTTTGGAATCGTGCTCTCCCCGCAAGGTGGTGCGTTGCCGCGGATGCTGCCCCCGTCATTTGCACCACTGAGTGCCGGTTCCATCGGTGGTGGGCAGCAGTGGTGGTCGTGGATTGCGATGGATGACGCGATTGGTGCAATCCATCATGCACTTTGCGACCAGAGGTTGCGCGGGCCGCACAATGTCGTTACCGGGGCCGTGAGGCAACGTGATTTTGCCGCCGCCGTTGGTCGAGTGCTGCGGCGTCCTGCCGTAATTCCACTACCGCGATTCGCCGTCAGCGGGGCAATGGGTGAGATGGGGAGGCTCTTGCTGCTCAGTAGCGCTCGCGTTTCGTCGGAACGGCTAATCGCGAGCGGCTACCGCTTCCGGCTACCGAATCTGGAGGACGCTCTGCAGCACCTGCTGGGGCGGCGTGAATTCGAGACATGACTCGCCGTCTCGACGAACTGGACGCTCTGCGCGGGATTGCACTGGGCATGATGCTAGTTTCCAACTTTGTCAGCGACCTAAACTTCTTCGACATCATGGATGTTGCCGAAGGCAGTGGCTGGTGGTGGTTTTCGCGCCTGACGGCTGGGCTATTCGTTGCCGTTGCCGGTGTGGCGGCGTTCCTGGCCAGCCACAAAGAAGACACACACCAGGTACTGTACCGCTCATTGCGGCTTGCCGGCTGCGCCTACGCAATTACAGTTGTTACATGGCTTGCTATCCCACAGGCGTTTGTCCGCTTCGGCGTGCTGCACCTACTGGCGCTGGCCGGGCTGGTTGTGCTATCGATGCGGGGGCGCGCGTGGTTGGCGCTCCCCGTCGGGACAGCTTGCTTGCTGCTGCCGTGGCTAACGCTGTCAGGCAGCGAGTGGCTCGGACTGCGCGGCTACGACTATGTGACAGTTGACTACTTTCCACTGAAGCCGTGGCTAGGAGTGTTCCTGCTTGCATATTTCGCTGGCAGCCACACCTACGCCGATAGGCGGCCGCGGCTTCCATACAAATGGCCGACCGCTCTGCTCTGGCTGGGACGGCACACGCTGCCCATCTACCTGCTGCATCAACCAGTGATCATGGGAATGTTACTACTGGCCAACACTGTTTCAACGGGGGAACTACTTCCGTGAGTGGCGTGAGGCGAACTTCTTTATCCTGCCAGAATGGACCCGACTGATGACGCCAGTCTCCGAGCGGGGCTTCGCTCTGCTCACCGCATTGCTGATGCTCTCGAGTCTAGCCTGGCTAGCACTGCAAGAAGAAGAGCGCGGGCTACCAGTCGACTATGTCCCGGTCTGGAGCCGCATCTATGAGGATTACAACACTACTGGTGACTGGGGGCATGTGCTAGAGCCAGGGCAGTATGGCCTGCTCGCAACAGAGAATGAGTGGAGCTCGGTCCATGAGTTCATCTCGGTCGACCTGCCCACCTCCGAACTGGGAGCGGCAACCGACCCGCTCTGCGTCAGCGGCCTTGACCCAGACAAATGCCCGCGCATCTCACTCGCCTACTGGAGACCTGCGGTTCCTACAGGGGAACAGGTGCCAGTCATCGTCGAAATCGGCCCCTACTTCGGCGAGCAGGCAGTCAGCACTCCTGACATCACAGTGCCTGGAAGTTGGCTCGGTGCGAATATTATTAACAACATCCTGCCGCACGGTTTCGCCTTTGCGCAGGTCTCAGTTTCTGGCACCGGCGCGAGCAACCACTGCATGGATTTGATGGGATATGCCGAGCAATTAGGAGTCAACACAGCAGTGACTTGGCTCGGATCCCAAGAATGGAGCAACGGAAACGTCGGCATTATTGGCAAGTCATACGACGGGTCGACCCAGTGGCAGGCGGCGCAGTTCGGCAACCCGCACCTGAAAACTATTGTCCCCATCTCAGGGCTAATTGGTGTGCGCGAACTCATGTGGCGCAATGGCTCCTCCGAAGCACGGGCGCCGTTCATGCACAATGTTGTTTACGGTGGATTCGGTACCGATGGCGACGACGAGGACCTGCAGAATGCGTGCCCGGACTACATCGCTGGGCCAATCCACGGTGCCAATGGCTACGTCTTCGGCGGGAATGAGTTCCAAAATGCGCTGGTTGAGGGCTATTGGGAGGAGCGCTACTTCCTACCTGACGTCCTCGAGAACTATCAAGGCAGCGTCTACATTGTCCATGGCTTTCACGACTGGAACGTCGATCCACATATGGCACTCCCAACACTGAATATACTCAAGGACCACGGTATCGATGCAAAGTTGCTGATGGGGCAGTGGGACCACGACTATCCTGACCGGCCAACTTATCTGCGGGACCGCAGCGATCCGGGCCGTGGCTCGGAGGCGTTCCCGCAGATGGTGCGCTACGACTGGATGCAAGACTTGCTGGAGTGGTTTACCTGGTACCTGCGTGAGGAAGGCCCCCAGCCGAACATGTGGACAGAAATCCAGGACAACCAGGGGCAGTGGCGCGCTACCGACCGCTACCCGCAGGCAGACGTCGAGAAACGCGAATTCGCACTTGGTGAGGAACTAGCGCACCCCGGAGGTAGCCTGCTAGTCTATCCTGGCAGTCAGGACGTAGTTTTCGAGACTGAACCATTTGTGGCAGAATTCCGTTTTGGCGGGCTGCCTCAACTGCACATTGATGTCACGCCTCAGGGATCAGGTGGGCAGCTCTACGCGCTATTGCAGGACTGCGATAGCGAAGGGTGCATTCATGTCGGCCACGCCATTATGGACCTGCGCTATCACGCCGGTGGCACTGACTACCAAGTCGTGGTGCCTGGTGTCACTATCAACGCGAAAATGGAATTTCTGGCGATGGATATCGTTATCCCACAAAGCCACACGCTGAGGTTGAGCCTGCGCTCGACTGGTGATGACTACCTGCCTGCCTCCACCTCTGCCCCGGTTGAAATCGAGCCCGGCGACGACAGCGTCCTGCGCGTTGACGAAGTCAATCCAGACATTGAGCATTACTTCCTGCCGCCACAGTGCCGCCATCCGGCGTGTGTGGCAGAGTGAGCTTTATTCTCCAGAGGACTAACGGGGCAATGCTGAAACCTTGTGCAGCCGCATTCTTGTTCCTGCTTCCTGCGCTGGCGGGCTGCCTTGATAGCGAGGAAATACAGCCCCTCTCAGCCGGGGACCTGACGGTCGCGCCGCAAGTGTTGACGGGAGGCGAGTTTCAGCCACTAGTGCTGACTGCGGGGCAGCCGATGGCAGTCTACGTGCCGTACCTGCTGCTAAACCCGGCGACCGGTTACATCCAGAATTCAACCGTCATCGACCTAGCGCTGGGCGAAACCGTGCAGTTGCAAATACTTGCACCGCCGCGCATTGATTCAGCCTACCTGTTCATCAGCAAGAGTGGTCGACAATACTGGCCGGCACGCGACCCAGGCGAAAGTTGGGAGGTGTGGGTTGGGCGGGGAATGCCCGCCGTGACGATGGTTGAACGTGTCCCGCAAGAAACTGGGTTTGACGCCCTCAATGCCTCAAGCGAGGACAGCGGCCGCGTCATCCCACTACGCGTGCCGGTCATGCGGCTACAATCCCCTGCGTATACTTTGGATGAAGGCAGTCGCTATGCGACGGGGGTCATTGATGGGCGTTCAGTGTTTAACACCATCCACATGCTTACTGATGATACACCAGGGCTTCCTCCAGACCTTGCTGAAGGATACCTCGACCGTTGGGCGGGGCAAGGCAACTCTGCCTACGAGGACGCGGCGCAGTTCCTGATTGGCGAACTGGGATCGTACGGGCTGGATGTTCAGGCGCACCGCTTCCAATTCACCGATATCTTAGGCATGCAAAACCCGGAGGCATACAACATCTGCGGCTACCGCTATGGGACACTCTATCCTAACGAGTGGTTGGTCTTCGGCGCGCATTTCGACGTCGCACCGCCGACCAACGCTGGTCTGCTAGATCCACACGTTACTGGCAGTCGCAGCTACGGCACTCGCGTCGGCGCTTACGACAACACTGCCGGCACAAGTATGGTGCTGAACGTCGCTGAAGCAATGAGCGACTTCGCCAGTCGCCGCACGATGGTTTTCTGCCTCTGGTCGGGCGAGGAAGGGGGCAAGCGCGGCAGCGACTACTGGACCGAATACTACGTCAAGGGCGACCACCCCGAAGTCACCGTCACCAACTACGTTAACCTGGACATGGCAGGCGTCAACTGGCCTGGCGGAGGCGGTGCCCCGCACGGTGATCCAGACCCACAACCGGCAGAAAGTGGCTATCCTAAAGATTCGGAGGTGTGGCCGTTGCGGCTCTACATCGGCCCGTCGCTAGACCACAACGCAGTCAACCAGCCTGGGATGGTGCAGCTGACGCGCTGGGTCGGCGCCGATGCCATTAACGTCTCGGCGCAGATGGACGTGCTGGTCGGCAACGAAAGCGACGACGCCGCGACTTGGAAATATGATGTCTGGCTTCGGCAGGAGCGCCCCGAGATCATCGTCTACGAAGATACTACCGCGCGCAGCGACCACGCCAGCTTCCAGGACAATCTTGGCACCATCACTCTCGGCTACGGCGGGTTGGTTGACGGCTACTGGTGCTACCACCAAACCTGCGACACGCTCGAGGAGATGACCGAATGGATGGACAATTCCGCCCCCGCCCGTCCTTACGGCAACAACGCTACGGGAGAAGAGAACATGGTCAATTCGCTCGATATCATCACTTGGTGGGCGCTCTACATGTTCTTCCACCTCGACGAGAAGCCGGTGCTTAACACGTATCTGGATTAGGCGGCAACGCAATCTGGTTTCGCTAGATTAAGATACCACGATTGCTATCAAATCAACCCAATACTTTTATATTTGTACACTTATACACTTATATGGTTGGACTGGCTCGATTCTTCAAGGCCCTGAGCGACGAGCGGCGGCTACGCATCGTCAGCGCTCTTCTCGAAGGTGAGCAAGAAGCGGGGTGGCTGGCAGTCGCGGCAGGTCGTGATCGTACGACAGTATCGCGCCACCTGCAGCTGCTGGTCGAAGCAGGCATCCTCCAACGACGGCGCGATGGGCGGCGGGTTATCTATTCCATTGCCAGCGCAGGTATGGCAGGGCGGCTACGGCGCGTCGGAATTGCACCACCTGTCACGCACCCGGAACTAGAGGGGCGCATTCGAGATTTCCTCACAGATCAGTACTAACTCGGCGCCAATGTTATAGCCAACGCGGATTGCCGCCCCGCAATGCACGGTGACCCGCAGGCCATAGCTGAGGATGGCGAGCGGCGCACGCAAGTCGTCGTCGCCATCACACTAGTGATGATGGTCATCGAAATAGCCACCGGCCTAATCACGAACTCGGTTGCTCTGCTCGCCGACGGCTGGCACATGGGCACCCACGCAGCTGCGCTAGGAATCACACTCTACGCCTACCATTTTACGCGTGTACACCCCGGCATCGAGGAAGGCAGTGTACAGGCGAGCCGCGCTAATGCGCTAGGTGGCTTTGCGAGCGCTATCATTCTTGGCATCGTGGCGCTATACATCGGATACGAAGCATTCCGCCACTTCGTTGAGCGGCCCGAAATAAGCTATGGACAAGCGCTGCCAGTGGCTGTTATAGGACTGTTAGTCAACGGGTGGTGTGCCTGGATCCTAGGGCAGGGACACGGCGGGCATGGCCACACGCACGAGCACGCGCCGCGCGATTACGGCCAATGGAACCGGCTCGTACAATCCTACGCCAAGGACTTCGAGTTCATCCTCTCTCGCATTGAACACCTCTTTGCCAGTTCACAGGATATCACTGACCTGAACCTGCGCGGCGCCTACCTGCATGTGCTCGCTGACGCGCTCGTTTCAGTCTTCGTTATCCTAGCACT
>CALBFM010000155.1:0-12911 GCA_937893445.1 uncultured euryarchaeote | reverse complement strand
ATTGGAATGACACCAAAGCAACTCAAAAACGTCTTTGAAGAATTTATGCAAGCCGAGACATCCACCTCGAAGAAGTACGGCGGAACGGGCCTAGGATTACCTATTAGCAAGAAGATTACAGAAATGATGGATGGAAAAATAGAAATCAAAAGTAAAGTTGGAGATGGGACAACTTTCACAATAACTATACCAAAAACAATTAAGGAGAAAAAATGACGAAAATTCTGCTAGTAGAAGACAATGAAATGAACAGAGATATGTTAACTAGAAGACTGGTCAAGAAAGGTTTTGAAATCGTATGTGCTATGGATGGACAAGAAGCCGTCGATATGGCCAAAAGTGAGGCGCCTGACGTTATTTTGATGGACATGGGATTGCCTGTGAAAGATGGACTAGAAGCTACAAGAGAAATAAAAGCAGATGACCAGGTTAAGGACATACCAGTAATCGCATTGACTGCACACGCCATGGGGGAACACCGAAAGCAAGCCATGGAAGCTGGCTGCGATGAATACGAAACCAAACCCGTGAGATTACCCCTACTCCTGGAGAAAATTGAGATGTTTACCTAGTATTAATTTAGTATGACCAAAGAAATTTTTTCAAACGTACTTGCCGTTGACGATGACTTTGCAGTCCGCATGGGTATGGAATTCATATTCAAGAAATGGCCTGAATACAAACTTTATCTTGCTGAAGATCCAGACGATGCCCTCAAAAAATTAGATGAAAGGGATTATTTGATGATGTTTTGCGATATACATATGCCCATAATGTCTGGTCTGGAATTACTTAAGATTGTAAAGTCAAATAAGCCCGATTTACCTGTTGTTATGCTTACTTCTGAAACTGATATCCAGAATTCAATAACTGCCTTCAGGCATGGTGCCATGGACTACATCCTGAAACCAATGACTGTTTCTACAGTACGAGGGGCCCTTGAAAAAGCCACGGAATTTTCTAAAGAACTGGAAAAAAAGAGAGATGGTATTATTGACGTGACTGAATTCCGTTCACTAGTAGACAACTTCTCACCTGAAAAAATGGGCCTTTATGATACAGGTTCAAAATCTGCTGAATTCACTCAGCTCGTTAATGCACTTCAGGAAAAATTGATTCATCCTGGTAAGGCAGGGCGCATACACAATCTGTTTCTTTTAACTAAATCAGGGATAGTGATAGGAAAGCTTACAACCAATAAGGTCGACAATACCGATGCCGACATCATGGGGAGTATGTTTACTGCCATCAAGGACTTTATGGAAGATGCTGTTAGCCAGAATACAGAGTCATCTCTCGAAGATATACACTTCGGAGACATCCACATTAAATTCGGGTCAGCTGCCTTCACGGACCTAGCTATTGTTTACACAGGGACTTTCAAACAGGAAGCAGAAAACGCTATCACTGATGCTGTGATTGCTTTTGAATTAGAAAACATGGCCGTTCTTGAGAATTGGGATGGAGACATGGCTAAAGTTAGTGGTGCAGATAGATGCTTGGAAGAACTTTTTGCCAAGATCGACAAGTCAGACAACTAATTTCCCCTTTTCAACCGGGCAACAATATGGCTTGAACTAGGACCATATGCTTTGACCCGTGCAAATGCCTCAACTGCACAGGAATGTTCATTCATTTTTTTTGAGAGATTTGCAGGCATACTGTCCCAATCACTTCTTTTCTTGAAACCAAGCCACTTGTCACGATATACTTCATGGAAAATAATCTTGCCTGAATATTCGAGGCAATTAGAAGCGTGTGACAGGAAATCACATGTTCCACCAATATATCCCAAGTGAATTACGTCAGCCTTTCTGTATTCATCACGGCAATCTTTGTTGACGACCTCAATATTAACAATACTGTTCAGCTCAATATTCTGGCGTAGATATTGAATTGATTCTGGATTTTTATCAATTGCAATGACCTTGGCATTAGGATAGGCTTTAGCCATTTGCAATGCAAAATAACCAACCCCAGCAAAACAATCCATAATCACTCGAGGGTTATGGAAATCATAAATCGCCTTTACCCTGGGCGGACCTCTTGGTCCTGCCCTCCACCCCATGTTACCTGCTGACCACATCTGCTTAGCAACGTCCAGCCTGTAGCTGATTCCATATTCGATAACTGTTGTTTCAGTGCTATCGCCATAGAGCAAATGAACACCGGAAGGCTGTCGCAGTTCTCCGGAAATATTTCCTGTTTCTACAACGCTAGAAATGCCTGGAAGAATGGAGTAGGCTTCAGCAATTTCCTGTGCATGTCCTTGCAGTTTTTCGGGAATTCGAATTATAAGAACGCTTCCAATACGTTTCCACTTGCGCGGCAAGTCAAACTTCATCCAGCCTGGAAGCAATTTAGCGACCTGCTCGAAAGGCGTTTCGCGCTGTTTCACGAGCATTTCAGTAATTTGCTTCATCGTTCTGCCAACTCACGTAGTCGAGCGATTTCCGGCTTCCAGCGCTCGGGACCACCAGGAGTTTCCAGGTATCCGGCAATACCATCCAGTCGGGAGTCCTGCATGAGTGAGCTGAAAACTCCCTCACCCATTTTTCCTTCACCATGGTTAGCGTGACGGTCTACACGTGAGCCACAGTCACTAAGAGAATCATTAAGGTGCATTCCGACCAGTCGATCTCTGCTGATTAATGAATCGAATTCATCCCAAACTCCACTGTAGTTGCTAACCCAGTCGTAGCCTGATGCCCAGGCGTGCTGCGTATCAATACAGACTCCCATGCGAGATTGATCCTCGACGTGCTCCAGAATATGCGCCAGTTCAGTGAAGGTAATTCCAACATTGGTTCCCTGGCCAGCGGCATTCTCCAGCACCAACAATGATTCAAAACCATCTGTTTTTTCCAGCGTGGTGTTGATGTGGGTAGCAATTCGTTCCAGTGCTGTATCGCGTATTCCACGGTCGTCGCGCATTGCCTTCTGGGGATGTGTGTGTGAGCCAGGATGGAAATTCAGATAGGGCACACCCAGTGCCTCGCAACGATGGTATTCATCCAGGAAGGCATGTTGCGCCCGCTTACCTTTTGATTCGTCAGGTGATCCCATATTAATCAGATAAGAATCGTGAATCATCACCGGTCCCAGTTGACTCTTCGCCAGCGCCGTGTGAAACTGCTCAAGCTGTTCTTCAGTCAATGGCTTCGCAATCCACTGCCTCTGGTTCTTGCTGAACATCTGGAACGTGTCGGCTCCAATAGTCAGCGCCTCACTGACCGCATTGTGCAGTCCACCAGCAACTGAGACGTGTGCGCCCAGTTTCATCGAGTCGCAAGCAACAGCTACTACATATCGCCTGCGGGCTTATTAGCACCCCATTTCTGAAGCGGCGTGAAGTTCGCACTGGTCGCTAATCCCAACCACCCTCAGGCAGTGGAGAAACTAGAGCTACTACTCGAGCTACTTGGTGACGCAGAACTTGAAGAGGCTACAGCGCAACTGCTAGGCCGCAAGGGAAAGCCCCTCTCTGAACTGCAAGGCGAGCTGCTAGTGGCATTAGGAGGCGACGGCACACTACTCTATGCACTGTCCCAACTAGACATGCCAATCTTCGGCATTAACACTGGGCAGGTTGGCTTTTTGACCGAGGCTGAGTTCGGTGACACTCTCGAGGCTGATCTGGAACGGCTCAAAACAGGTGATTATAATGTTGAAAAACTGCAGCGCCTCGATGTACGAATCAATGGCCTATCAATAGGACAGGCACTAAACGAGGCTGTTATCCACACCGCGCGTGTCGCCAAGATTCAAAAATTCCGCATAAAAATCGATGACCAGATAGCAGATGAATTCCGTGCTGACGGAGTGATTGTTGCCACGCCTACGGGTTCAACAAGCTACGCCATGTCAGCCGGCTCACCCATCCTACACCCCACTGTCGGAGCGCATGTGATGGTACCGATTGCGCCCTACCGCATCGGATCACGACCGCTCGTGATTCCCGATAACATGGAATTAGGCATCAGGCTCCTAAACCCACAGGAATCTGTTATCGTGCTAGATGGACACGATGAACTGGCTGTAGGAGCGGATGACGAGATAAATATTGTAAAGTCGACAAAACCGGCTCGCTTTGTGCGCTTCGGTAACCGCTTCTTCGAACGGGTGCAGCGGAAGCTGCAAATGAGGTAAATATGGCCAAACGACGCAAGGCAAGACTCCCGGGCACCCGTACTGCAACGCGCATTGAGCAGCGCAAACTGCTAGAACGGGTAAAGCAGCTGAAAAAGAAGCCGAAGTTACTACTACCGAAATGCCAGCACCCTCCAGGTGAGTGCATCTATCCTGATGTACGTAAGCAACTCGAACAGGCTGTACTGCCTGACGAACGCGGATTTCTAGGACGTATGTTCGGTCGGCGGCTGAAGGACCCACTGGCACTCGCCTTGCAAGCGAGTTTGAGTCTACTGGATGCCGGTAAGGCACCAATAATGGCAGTTGCACGCTATCCAACCGGGGAGGTGAGTTACGTCCAGCGCGGACAGTCAATCCCCAAGGAACGGCTCATTGGCGTCCAGAATTTCCACCACCGTACTTGGCGTGCGCTAGCGCACATTGCATACGTCCAGCGGAATGATATCTGGCTCTACTCACTTCCAAAACGGCTGGTCTGCACCGGTCACTCACCAGGATTGCCACCTCAATTGTGGGATGAACTACGTGCCGCTCTGCCACGTGGCTGGAGCGACAGCGACGGTGAAGGGCTGACACTACGCTGTATTTCGCTCGACCGGAAAGTGCGTCTGCCCACTGCAGGCTGGCGCCGCTCGAACCGCAAAACAATTCTTGACTTGCTCGAACACCAGCACGCCACTGATGCAATAAGCGACTGGGAAGTAAATGCAGTAACATCGCTTGATACACTCGCACCACCTGTGGATTGCCCGGCTCTAAAGGAATATCTCACGGGACGACTTACCGACGCCGAATTATGGACCAGATTAGGTGAATGGCAACGTGAACGGGTAGCTGAGGGAAGTGAGCATGGCGTCATACATGGCAGCGAACTACTCGCACCGAAGGAATTCAGTGCGCGACTGTCGCTTTCTGGCCACGACGCCCGCATCGCACACGAACTGCTGGAAGGATACGCTGGTGCAGTTGCGGTTGATGCACTAACTTTAGGTGCACTGGCTAGCACCACCTGGAAGTCAGTAGGGCAACAGCTGCTGGCCGAATGGGGGGGAACTCCCGACAATAGAGAGCCACTAGAACAGCTGCGCGAAACGTTAGCGCAGGCCAAAATCCAGGACGCACTGGCAACACTGCCCGTATTGGAAGGGCTGCCACCATTGCCAGCGCTGGCTGACCGTGCGGTAAGGCTGCTCCGAACCGGCCGCAATGAAGTGCTTCTACGCGAATTGGCCACTGCAGCGGAGGCGAGCCATCCTGAGCAGGCACTGGCATGGGCTATTCTGCGCCATACCGGCAGCGCGACTGGTCGGGAATGGCAGTTCAGCCGCGAGGTACGCGAATTCGCCGATGAGCTACGACCAGTATTCGAATCTGCGGTCGATGCCGAAGGGGATGACTACGCCGATGCATTGCACGAACTGGGCAGGCTGGCCGGCGCAGAATTTTAAACCGCCCCACTCGGTCCGAGCCGGGGGGCCCGTGGTCTAGGGGTTATGACGTCGCCTTGACATGGCGAAGATCGGCGGTTCAAATCCGCCCGGGCCCACCACCTAATAAGCGGAGCAATGACGTGAAGATGATACGTACCCTGCCAGTCACTTGTGTTACTCTCTTGTTTCTGTTACCTGCGCTGGCGGGCTGTCTTGAGCCCGAAGATAAACGAACCTACCTGCCAGAGTTGACACTGTTTGACTTCGACCAGCCCCAGCCTGTTACCACTTGGTACCACTATCCGGGGACTGTGGCTGAGCCGTGGGCTGTCGATGCGACAAATCCATCCGCAGTCTTAGAAGCGAACATTACACCTAATCTTATTGGTAATAATGTGCCGTACTTCACAAATGCAACTTACTATGGTGCAGGTTACGATACTTTCGAGCCAACAATTGGAATTACGTCATCAGGAGCCATTTTCTTCACCAGCTGGAATGGAGCTGGTGACGGAACACACATCATCCGCTCGCTCGACCAAGGACAAACCTGGGAGGACGTTGGGCCTTTTCTGGGTGGAGGTGATGATGGTCCGGGACAAACGGCAAACTCCAATGACCCCTATATCTATGTTGATAAGTTTACTGACAAACTTGTCAAATTCGACATGCATGCGCTTACCGTAGTCAATGTTGAATATTCAACTAATGACGGCCAGACATGGAGTACGCCTTTCCCAACTCATGGATATGCTGTCCCTCAAGACCATCAAAGCATTGCCTCGATGCCACACTCTAATGCAATTTCAGGAGAGGTAGTCTACGTTTACTGCATTAATACTGGGTCACCTGCAGCTGGACCTCAGTGTTCCCGTTCTATAGATGGTGGACACACGTGGGATGCGCAGAGAATAGGTTATCCATTAGGGACCACTCAGTGTTCTGGCCTCCATGGTCATGTCGCGGGTGGAGTTTATGGGGCTGTGTACAGAGGAAATCCTTCCTGCGATGGACCTGCTGTATATCGCTCGCTGGACGGTGGCTCCATATGGACCGAGCACACCATTACGACTGAAGTTGGGATGCAGGATGGATGGCACGCTCACGAGGTTGCCGCAGCTGTAGATGACGAGGGGAATGTTCACGCAACATGGATTGGTAATGACTTGTTTCCATGGTACGCTTACTCTAGGGACCAGGGAGGTACATGGAGCGACCCGATGATGGTTGCAGCCCCGGGTGTCAAAGAGACAGGTTTCCCGACAATATTCGCAGGTTCAGAAGGGCGTGTAGTCGTTGGTTATATTGGTGAAGTTAACGACATTGAGACCAATGCCTCGAACAGCGGTTGGTCTGGTTATATGGCAATTATGACTGATGCCTTCGCCGAGCACCCTCTAATCACGAGTGTAGCTGTGAACCACCCTGATGATCCGCTGGACATAACCTCTGACTGCGGCAACGTCCGCTGTGGTGGTTTCGGAGATTTCATTGATGTCGAAATTGATGACGAGGGACGACCATGGATTGCCCTTGCGCATAATACCGCAGGTTTCGAGGAAGCTGTTATTGGGACTCTAATGGAAGGCCCAACCCTTTACGGCGATGAAATTACCTACCTGCCTGTCTTGCCGGTAGGCGGCAGTTCAACCCTCAAAATGGGGTGAGGAACAGGTGTATTGTGCAGTATACAACGGCACGCCATGAGCCTTAAAGCCCCGCAACTCTCACGTCCAATATGCAGCAATCAGCTGTTGTAGTAGCGTTCCTGTTCATTTTCTCCAGCCTAGCAGGCTGCCTCAATCCTGATGACAATAGAGTGACATTGAAAGAACCTACACCTTTCGACTTTGATTCACCTACACCAGCTACAACTTTCTATCATTTTGATGGAGGTCGCAACGCTACAGAATTCTATGAAATTAATGGAACATCTATTCTTTATGGAAACAATATTCCGATTTTTAGCCAGGGTACATATTACAGTATTGGTATGAGTACTTTTGAGCCCACCATCGGAGTCACTTCTAGTGACAATCTTTTCATGACAAGTTGGGGCAATGGTGCGGCAGGATCGACCGCGATTGTTCGTTGCTCAGGAATGATTGGGATGACGAATGTTAGTGAATATTCGTGTGAAGACGTTTACGATGTTCCAGCACCGGTGGCTAATAGCAACGATCCCTACCTCTACGTCGATATGTGGAATGACCGTTTAATGAAATTTGACATGCATGCTTTAGCAGGAATGACCGTTGAATGGTCAGATAATGATGGTGACAGTTGGACTGGACCTTCAGTAGCTACAGGCTGGTCTGTTCAAGATCACCAGACAATTGCGAATTCGCCATATCCTGCTTCCCTTCATGACACAACATGGGTGTTCTGCGTTAATGGTAATTATCCTTATCCCGTCTGTTCAGCTAGTGAAAATGGAGGGTTAACTTGGGGGCCTGAGTTGCCTGGTGCACCTACTGACTGTAATAGTGGTGGACTTACGGGTCATATGATTGGGTCTAACAACGGAAATTTCTATAGAGGAAACAGAGGTTGCAATGATGGGGAGGGATATTCGATATACAAGAGTACGGATGGAGGTATAACCTGGACAGAGCATCCACTTCCAACAGAAACAACGGGAACTGCAGAAACTTGGAACTTTGAGGAGGCCCAGATTGCAGCTGATGCTGAAGACAATCTCCATGCTATGTGGATGGGATTCGACAACATGCCTTATTATTCATATTCATACGATGAAGGAGGAACGTGGAGCGATCCAATTATGGTTGCACCTCCTGGTGTCAATGGGACTGGATTTCCCACAATTGCGGCTGGTTCGGAAGGAAGAACAGCAATGGGTTACATTGGCACCACTAACGGCGGGTCAACTTGGAATGGATATATGACAGTAATAACAGATTCATTCAATGAAAATCCATTGCTAACTACAGTTGTTGTAAACTTACCCGACGACCCCCTAGAGAATGACAAGAATGACTGCGGTTACGACCGCTGCGGTGGTTTCGGAGATTTTATAGACATCGTCGTGGCGACTGATGGGCGTCCATGGTTTGGATTAGCGCATAATCCTGCCGGTGAGATCGGTATTTTCGGCACCTTCGCCGAGGGTCCATCGCTGCGCGGTGATGCAGTCACGGCACTCCCACCTCTGCCGCTGGGTGGAACTGCGACACTCTAGGGTGTCAACCGGTTCCTGTCTCTTGGAAATAGCACGCACTCGCGCACATTCTGTGCACCGCTGAATACCATTGCCAGACGGTCCAGGCCGAGGCCCCAACCGCCGTGTGGTGGAATTCCGTAGCGGAATGGCTCCAGATAGTGGTCAAATTCGGCAGGGTCAAGTTCCTGCTCACGCAATCTCTGTTCGAGCAATGCGACATCATGGACCCGCTGGCCACCGGAAGTCATCTCGACCTCGCGGAACATGAAATCGAAGCCCTTACTGTGCTTCTCGCCTTCGGGCTGGATATAAAATGGCTTGAGCGCTAATGGCCACTTAGTAATGAAGTAGAAACCGCCATATTGCTCAGCAATGGCGCGTGTTGCCTCCATCGAGAGGTCGTCACCCCAGGCGATATCAGATTTCGCGCTTGCGATTTCAATTGCCTCGTCGTAGGTGATGCGTGGCAACGGTAATTCAACCTCCAGTGGCGCCATCTCCAACGCTGCCAGCGCCTCGGCTTCCTGCGCAACTGCACTAGCGCAGCTCGCAACCAACCGTTCCATTACTCCCATCACGTCATCGTCGTCAGCCCAGGACATCTCAATATCAATAGAAATGAATTCGTTCAGGTGGCGCGGAGTATTATGCTCCTCAGCACGGAAAGCGGGGCCGACTTCGTAAACCCGGTCAAGGCCACCTGACATTAGTATCTGTTTGTAGAGCTGTGGTGACTGCGCAAGGTACGCTTCACGGTCGAAATACTGTACCGGGAATAGTGAGGTTCCACCTTCGGTAGCTGATGCGATTATTTTCGGCGTCTGAACTTCCAGGAAGCCTTCACGTCGCAGGTGTTCATGTACGGCACCTGAGATTGCGGCGCGGATGCGGAAATGAGCTGCGACGTCAGGTCGCCGCAAGTCCAGGTAGCGCGCATTGAGTCGCGTGTCGATTTCACTCTCGATACGGTCCACAACTCCAAGCGGTAGCGGCGTAGCGGCCGCATTGAGCACCTCCAGTTCTGTCGGGATTAGCTCGAGGCCGTTTGGAGCCTCGGCGTTAGTCTTTACCTCACCAACAACACGGACAGTCGATTCGCGTGCGATTGCAGTCCAGGCACTAAAATTGGCATCGCCAACCTTCTTCTTTGGCAGCGTCAGCTGCGCGACGCCTGTGGAGTCACGTAACTGCAGGAAGGCGATTCCACCTAGATTGCGAGTCTCCTGTAGCCAACCGCAGAGCACTTGCTCAGTGCCATCGTCCGCTTCTGAGAGTTCACCGCAGCGCCGGGTCAGGATCATGTCGCGTACCTCAGGATTGCCGCTACCCCTCCAAATGCGTTTTGCAGTGCCGCGCCGCCCTCGGTATCAGTTGAAACAAGTTCTACGCTGCTGCGCGATTTCTCCGCCAGCGTTGCTAACTCTCGAACTAGTTCCTGATCCACAACTTCGGAAACCAGAAGCTGGTCGACCGCGCCACGCTGGAGTGCCTCACGCACCTGCTTTTCGCCATAGGTCGCCAGTCCCTTACGGGGTGACATCACTTCCTGCATGAACCTCTCCATAAGTTGCTTCTCCTGTATCAGCTGCACCTCCTGTAGCTTCCCGGCGGCATTGGTCACTAGTTCACGCAAGCCGGTCTCATCTGTATAGCCTGTGTCAAAACTGCTGAGGACCTTGCCCTGCAGTTCGTACTGCAGATACTCTTTGCCGATAAAGTAGTCCTTGGTCGCACCCGGACCCCCAATGAGCATTGCCTCAATATCTCCTGCACTGAAAAAATCTTCGGCAGTACCAGCGACGCGCTTGTACCACTCGTGCGCTGCCTCCTCTATCAGTCGCTCGAAACGACGGCGCGATTGCCCTCCTTTGCCGTGCTTAGAAGGGACTTGCGAGAACATGTGTTTAAGCACCTTGATACGCGCACCGCGCAGGAGTCCTAGCGTTGCTTCAGAGCGGTCAATTACTAGCAGCGCATATTGCTCCTTGATTTCCTGCAACTGCTCCAGGGGCTCCAGAAAAAAACGATTGTCACAGCGGTAGAGGAACGCTCCAACCGACTCGGGAGGCGCAACCACTTCCTGAATCATCTCGGTCTGGCCAGCACCTTTGGAAACGTGCCCAACAAAGAATATCAGGCCAGTTTCGGGCGGGGCCTTGTACGCCTTCAAACGCGACATGATAGACTCAAGCGCGGCACCAACATTTTTGCGTGTTGACTTGGATTTAATATTAGAGGACTGCGATGCTTCATTACGGAGGTAAGACATCACTTCGTGTATCTTGCGTTCAGGAGGAACGTAGAGACTAATCAATTCGGTAGCGCGTCCGCTGAATTGCCTGAGACGTTCAAGCTGTTGGCTGAATTCATAACGTACAAGGCTGTCACCTGCCATCGGCCGCGCAAAGAAGGCTCGTTAAAAGTGAAGTCCCGAACACTATAGAATTTGCTCAAGGAACAGCTTGGTGCGTTTGTGCTTCGGTTCAGTAAAAAATGTGTCAGGAGGACCCTCCTCAACCAGCTCCCCCTCGTCGAACAGAATCGCCCGGTCGGCGACCTCCTTGGCGAATCCCATTTCATGGGTAACGACAATCATGGTTATGTCGCGCTTAGCGAGGTCAATCATCACGTCCAGCACTTCCTTAATCATCTCAGGGTCAAGCGCGGAGGTGGGCTCGTCGAACAACATTATCTTCGGATCCATTGCCAGCGCACGCGCAATCGCGACACGCTGCTGCTGACCACCAGAAAGCGCTGATGGGTATTTGCGAGCCTGTTCCGGGATGCCGACACGTTCGAGATGCCTGAGTGCTTTTGCCTCAGCCTCTGTGCGGCTGGCACCGCGCACCTTTTGCGGTCCCAGCGCGACATTCTCCAGTACAGTCAAATGTGGGAAAAGATTGAATTGCTGAAAAACAAAACCAACTTCAGCGCGTATAGATTTCAGGTCAGCCAAAGTCGTTTCATCATTCAGTTCTATTCCATCCACAACGACTTTACCTGCGCTATGAGGCTGCAAGCGATTCAAAGTCCTTATAAATGTAGATTTTCCAGAGCCGGAAGGACCCATAATAACAATTATTTCTCCTTTATCCACGCTCATTGTAATACCTTTTAAGGCCCAAAAATCCCCAAAATTGACTTTCACGCCTTCTGTCGCTATGATTGATTCTTTGCTCATGTTGCCTCGCCTCCACCTTCACGTGTTAATCCAAGGTTCTTTTCAATACGCCTTGAAACTTTTGAAAGGTAGAAAGATAATATCCAGAAAGTCATGCCCACAAAAAGCAGTGCCTGTTCGTGTTGGCCGATAAAGTCCCACTGGGCTGGGAGGTCTTTGGCAACCCTGAACGCGTCGTATATGCCAAAGAAATAGACAAGCGAAGTGTCTTTGAGCATTCCAATCATCAAACTTACGATTGCGGGCAATGTGGTTCGTATGGCCTGAGGCAACTGTATCTGTAATTTGATCTGGGTATGACTGAGACCAAGTGCTGTTGCAGCCTCATATTGTCCATAGGGGACAGCTTGCAGACCACCACGAAGGACTTCAGCAAGATAACAACCGAAGAATAATGAAAGAACTAAAATGACACGGGATGCGATATCAGCCTCCCAAACGGGATTTACCACGTCTGGCAACAGAATCTGAGCAAAGAACAGCCAGGCAACAAGTGGACCGGAACGTATTATTTCTATGAGCGTGATACTCGGCAAGTAAAAGACCGGCAAATTACTACGCCTTCCAAATGCTAGACAGATGCCGAAGCCGAAACCCACAACTATGGCTGCCGAAGCAAAGATAAGATTGAGGACCAAGCCGCCCCAAGCAGATGGTTTGACGCCATCATTTTCTGCAATGATATCAGGAGGATCAAGAATCATTATGGTAATGATGAATGAGAAAACCGTGAAGGATACCAGAATATTCTGGAAATATCTGATTTTATACTCCTCAGCATCGTGATAACGTGAATGTACTGCCAGAAAAGATGCACACCCTGCACCCAGACCCCCTAACAAGAGAATAAGGGACTTGATAGGGTCATAACCCCTGTTACTGGTCAGCCCTCCTTCAGACACCGATTCATAATCTGCTTCGTATACCAAGAGCGTTACACAAATCAGACCGAAAATAGCATACGGGA
>CALBFM010000154.1:0-3048 GCA_937893445.1 uncultured euryarchaeote | reverse complement strand
TACCCATCGGTCAGCAACACTTCTAGCAGTTCTAGCTGCGGCTGCTGCCAGAGCGGGTTGAAACACCAAAGCCCAAGATCGGCGCAGGTGCGCTGGACGCGCGTTGCCTGATAGACCGACGCCAGTGCGCCAGTGACTACACCTGTAATACCGTATTTGCGCTGCGCACGCACCAACAGTGCCTCCATGTCGGCCAGCTCCTCCTCAGGTTCGCCCGGCGTGACGGAGGTAAGTTGTGCGATATCCAGAGCTTCCGCCTGCAGTGCAGTCCACTCCAACGCCGGGGTGTGGAACATCCAGCTGTCGTCGCGTTCGGGCAATAGTGTCAACAGGCAAACGACCTCGTGGCCAGCAGCGACGGCACGGTGCAGCGCGAGGCAAGAGTCCTTGCCGCCCGAGAAGAGCACACCCAGTTTCATTTACGCTTCCGCTTGCCGATTAGGTAAACTTCGCTCGACGCTTTGCGGGACGCTTCGGGCGAGAGCGTGCGCACAGAGCCGAACTCTGCCTGGACCGCGGCGCGGTACTGCTGGAAATCCTCGCCTTCGAACACCTTGACTGCGAAGCTGCGGGCGCGGTGCCCACTAGCAATGGCAAGGGCTAGCTCTGCCAGCTCGATTGAGCGTGCCTGGTCGACCGAATAGTTACCGCTCAAGTCGGGGCTCATGTCAGAGATTACTACTGTAGCGCGCACAAGATTGGCGAGACGCTGTTGCAAACTCGTGTCTCGCAAATCGCCACGCAGGAGCTCAACACCCTCCAAAGGAGCCATGTGCGCCAAATCTACGCCAATGACTCTGCCATCGGGACCGACCATCTCCAGGGCAACCTGACTCCAGCCGCCCGGAGCAGCACCCAGGTCAAGGACAGTGTCACCTTTGCGAAACAGCTTGGAGCGACGTTGGATTTCCTGTAGTTTATAGGCGGAGCGCGCGCGGTAGCCTTCCCGTCGTGCACGACGCTGGAAACCATCGCGGCCACGGCGACCCTTGCCCGGCATTCAGCTGCCGCCCGCCTTGCGGAGCGCCCACTTGGCAGCCTGGCAGATTTTCAAGTCAGCACCAGTCTTAGTGCGGTTACGAATCAGCTCCAGGTGTGGCTTGACAAGCGCCGGTTTGTTGGCGCCAATGTAGCCCAGTGCCTTCAAAATTTCAATATGGATGTACCAGTCCTCATTCTTCAAGGCACGTGCCAAGTGCGGTACCGCCTGCATCACCACCAGAGCATCCTTGTTCCCTATTCTGCCGAGCGCAGTCGCACAAGCCTTGCGCAGCTCCGACGAATTGGAACGTAGCCCCTTGACGAGCATGGGAACCGCCCCCGCGACCGCCTGCGGGCTGTGCCGCCCCAAGACGCCAACGCACTCGGCAGCGCGTTCCTGCACCCGGTCGCTCGATTTGAGCGCAGCGACTACGGCGGGTGCCAGCTTGACGGCGGCCTGCGGCTGCTTGCCGGCGAAGGTGGTCAGCAGCACGATGGCATGGTAACGCACGCGCCAGTCGCGGTGCTTGAGCGCCTCGCGCAGCTTGGGAAGTGCCTGCGCCGGCGCTTTGTGAAGCACGTGCCCAAGCGCCTCCTGCGTTGCGTAGCGCACGTCCTTGTCATCGTCGTCGAGCAGTTCGAACAGGTCTGGAATGGTTTCGTCGCGTCGTCGTTCGGAGCTGATTGAGAGGCTGGTCCACAATTTGACGACGCGCAGCCGCACCTCGCGGTGCGGGCTATCGAGTGTCTCCTGGATTGCAGAAAAGAAATCATCCTGCCGCTCTGGCAGTAGCTCACGCAGCTCCAGCAGCGCCTCGATTATCGCCAGCTGCGCCTGTGCCGGCTGCTCGGGCAGTGTTCCGAGCAGTGCCTTGACTATAGGCTCGCGCCAGCGTTCGGCCGCCTGCACCTGTACCAACAGCGCCTTAATCGCGGCGGCACGCTCCTGTTCACTACCCGATTTGAGCGTGGTTAGGTGTTTCTCGACTTGGCTGTCGAAGCCGCGGTCGACCGAACCATCCCGCCATTCGTCGACAGAATCCTTGAGTTCACTGAAACGATCGCGCCATGACACGAGTCTCACGAAGGGATGAAGGTAATAAGGCTCGCGCGATGGGACGCCATGCCGACCGCGGCGGAGCAATTCCTGAAGGGACACGACGCCCGGCTGCACGACCGCGTGCGCATCAACTCGAGTGGCCACAGCTACGAAGGACGCGTTATGCCGGCACACCGCTTCTCAGGTGAGCACGTCATAGTCCTCAAGCTCGCCAACGGCTACAATATAGGTGTCTCGTGCGAAGGCGCCGAACTTGAACTGCTCGAGCGCGCTGCACCCCCGCCAGAAGCGACCGCAACAGCCGCGTCCCCATCAGGAGACTTGCCGCCACTGACAGTACTTGGGACTGGCGGCACCATTGCGTCCTACGTGGACTACCAGACCGGGGCAGTCCACCCGGCGAAAAGCGCTGAAGAACTCGTGGCCGCTGTCAAGGATCTCGCCAATATCGCCAGCATCCGCGCTGAGGCACTGCTCTCGCTAGCGTCGGAGGACATGCAACCCGATGACTGGGAGCGAATCGCAATGCGTGTCAATGAGCTGCACGCAGAGGACGGAGCCGGAGTCGTAATCGGGCACGGCACTGACACTATGGCGTACACGGCTGCGGCACTGGCGTTCCAGCTGCCGTCACTGCGAGCGCCAGTAGTGCTGACCGGTTCACAGCGTAGCAGCGACCGACCCTCGACCGACGCCCACCTGAATCTGGCTGGCGCTGCCCGAGCGGCGCTTACCGACTTGGGTGAAGTGGCAGTCGCGATGCACGCCTCACCAAGTGACGACTTTGTGGCCATCTGGCGCGGAACACGGGTCCGCAAGGCACACTCGTCGCGACGCGACGCATTCACGGCACCGAACGGTGGCCAGCTCGGGAGCGTCGGCAACGCAGTCGAGTTCGGCGCTGAATACCGTCCCGTCGCCAATGAAACACGACTTGAAGCAGGCTTCGACCCCGACGTGGCGCTGGTCTGGAGCCACCCCGCTCTCACGGCGGGCGACTGGGAGGC
>CALBFM010000153.1:0-8853 GCA_937893445.1 uncultured euryarchaeote | reverse complement strand
GCTGTTGCTGGGGGGCAGAGAGTTCTAGTGGTAGACGACCTGCTTGCAACTGGGGGGACGGCACGCGCTGCATGTGACTTGCTGGAGGAGATGGGTGCTGATGTCGTGGAAATTACGGTGCTGATAGAGCTGGAGTCCCTAGAAGGGCGCGACAAGCTGGCGCCATTCAATGCGCGTTCGGTACTCACCTTCTGACCCCCAGCTTCTCTAAACGGTTCTCTCAAGTCGCTGAACACCTTCCGGTCCAGAACAGAAAACTACATCAGCCATGCCAAGAAAGAGGCCGGTATCGATAACACCCGGTAACGCCAGTAGTCGAGCGTCAAGTGCGGCGGGGTCATCGATTCCTGCGGTGAAGCTGATATGCACAATACAGTTTCCGTTGTCTGTCACGAACGGCGTGTCAGCGTCCCGGCGCAACTCAACCTCGCAACCGAGTGCGCGCAGCTGCGCCAGCGTAGCGTCGGCGTCATCGGTCGCTACCTCTACAGGCAAAGGGCCGCGACCGAGCCGCTCGACTAGCTTAGAATCATCGACAATTATCACCAATTGTTCCGCGCATGACTCGACCTGTTTCTCGCGCAGCAATGCACCACCTAACCCCTTGATGAGGTCGAGTTGTGGTGAAACCTCATCAGCTCCATCAATCGCCAAGTCAATACTCAGCCCTGACTCGAAAACACGCAGCGGAATCCCCAGTTCACGCGCCCGTGTGGCTGTACGCTCTGATGTTGACACACCCGTCATGGTGAGACCACCGGCGACTCGCTCGCCCAGCAATTCCAGCACGTGGTCAGCAGTGGAGCCTGTACCGAGACCTACCAGCATGCCCTCCTCGACAAGTTCAATTGCCGCGGTGGCGGCAGCGCGTTTCAGCTGGTCGCGCACGGTCAGGAGTAGAGCGGTTGCTCTGGTTCCTTCCGGTCCGCCTCGGTCAGCCGGTTACGCATCTTTTTCAAAGCTTTCTGAAAGTCGACTGCGCGTACCTTATTGCGTTCCTTCTGAATGGCGTTCATCCCAGCCTCGACACAGAGCGCGCGCAAGTCGGCGCCAGACATGCCCTCCGTCTCCCTTACAAGCTTTTTGAGACTTAGGTTCCGGGTCAGAGACATAGCGTGTGAGTGGATTTTCAAGATTTTCAGCCGCGCCTTAGCGCCGGGCAGAGGGACACGAATGACACGGTCAAACCTGCCTGGTCGCAGAAGAGCCTCATCGAGGATGTCAGGGCGGTTGGAGGCTGCCATAATGGCAATGTCGCCGCGCGGTGTAAAACCGTCCAGTTCGCCTAGAAGCTGCATCAGCGTCCGCTGCACCTCGCGGTCACCGGTGGTGCCGACGTCCATACGCTTTGCCCCCACAGCGTCCAGCTCGTCAATGAAGATGATACTCGGTGATTTTTCGTGTGCCAGCTGGAACAGTTCGCGCACCAGCCGCGCACCCTCGCCAATATATTTCTGCACCAGCTCGCTGCCGATTAGCCGTATGAAGCTGGCATCGGTCGCGTTGGCGACCGCCTTTGCCAGGAGTGTCTTGCCAGTACCAGGCGCTCCAATGAGCAGGATGCCCTTCGGCGGCTCGACACCCACTGCATCGAATAGCTCCGGCCTAAGAAGGGGCAGCTCAACTGTGCTACGCAGCTCATCTAGCTCTTTCCGCAGCCCGCCGATATCCTTGTAGGTCTCGGACGGTTTCTCGAGCACCTCGGCGCCCATCACCAACGGGTCCTTGACCGACGGAAGCACCTCCAGTACAGCGAGTGTTTGCCGGTGCAGGGCGACGCGGTCACCGGCTAGCAAAGCTTCGCGGTCAATATTTTCAGAGGTATGAACGACGAAGTCAGGGCCGGAGCTAGACTTGATTGAGATGCGGCCATCCGCAAGCAGATCGCGCACAGTACCGATAACCTGCGGCGGCGCCCGCAGCCGCGCCAGCTCACCCTTGAGGTGGGCATTTTCGCGTTTGAGCCTCGAGAGTTCTGTTTCATACTGTCGTTTCTCGGATTCGAAACGTTCGGTCTCCTCCATCAGCCAGCGATGCCAGTCTTGTGTATCGCCGGCGGGGCTGACTGCAGTATCGTCATCCACGGGGACCATTCTGAAGGGTTTATCTGCTGGCTTTTATATATCCTTTGCGAAACATGCAGTGCGAGCTTTGCGGGGCCGATGCGCAGTTGGAAGCGACACGCGTCGCCGGCTCGGTGCTGCGCGCCTGTTCCACCTGCGCTGGCTCTGGTCGCAAGGCAACCGAACGCGAGGCACAGGGTCAGCAAGTGTGGGTTGCAAATGCCCTGGAGAAGCGCGCTCTTCGCCAGCGGGCGCGCGATGAAGAACTGCCCGAACGCGTGCTAGTCGCTGACTGCGGCAGCCGCGTGCGCAGTGCACGACAGCAACGAGGGTGGAACCAAGCACAACTAGCGCAACGTGCCGCCGAAAAAAAATCGGTCATCGCTGCGGTCGAAACTGGCGCTAGAGAACCGGACGACAAGCTGCTGCGCAGACTGGAACGGTTGCTTTCACTGAAATTGACTGAGTCCACCGCAGCACCAGTCGTGGTCAGCGACAAACGCGCCAGTGCCCTAACTATGGGCGACCTGCTCAAGCAGGAGCTAGAGAAGAAGTAAAGCGGGCGCACGGTTGCGTGATACGAGCGGTAGATATTTGTAGAAGGAGCAGCCGTCAGCGACGTGGGCGTCCTTAATCGCCAGTTCGGCATGGAGCGCGAGCGCGAGAAAGTAACACTAATCGCGCTTGCAGCTGGCTCGTTCCTGACTTCGCTATACGCCGGCTACCGTCTGGATGGGATTGGGCGCACCATTGAGCTGCCGCTCTTTGGTATCGAGTTTCACCTCATCTCGACACCGCTCTGGCTATTGGCTGGGCTTGCGACTCTGCTCTGCCTGCAACAGCTATTCCACGAAATTTGGCACCATGGCGTGTGGCTGGTAGGTATCTACGCACTCACGGGCCTCGGGACGACGCTCTTCTACGTGATGTTCGACCAAGGTTACACCTGGTACTTGGTCACACTTGTACTCCTTCTGCTAGCACTGTTCCTGATTTACTGGATGGTGCTTGAAATGTACGCGCTGCGCAGCCATATTCAAAGTGAGCTTCCAGACGAGGAAATCGCACTGAGTGACTGGCTGCCGGCACTGCCGACATTCATGCTCTTCACGATGCTGAGCTATTACTGCTATTCCAAGTGGTATCTCGGTGAAGACGGCTGGACCTTTGGCTACGCCCGTCAGGGATACCTGCTGTTCCAATTGCTCGCATTCGGTACTGGCGTCTACGCCCTCTGGGTTCCGCAGGGGCTGCTAGGCAGGCATATCAAGGAAGAACTCCAAGAAAGCGAGGTCCTGCGCAAATTACTGCCGGGCGGCGGCGGCCGCTGCCCCGAATGCAGCGGTGAGATGCGCGCACGCGGGATGGCATGTCCGGAATGCGAGGAACGCAAGCGAGTCGCCTTCTGCGATGTATGCGAGCTCTATGTTGCTAGCTGCTCTGGCTGCGGTCTGGGCGCGCAGGTTGGGGCAGTCTGCAAAGGCTGTGAGCAACCCATGGACGGACTACACTGCAATGCTTGCAAGCATGCCGGGCCGGTGCGTTTCTGGAGCAGTACCTGAGAATAACGCGCCCAGAAAGGCTTTTAAGCGTTCAGCAGGCCTCCCCCTTACCCGACCTCGACCGCAAGGTCGAAATGGTCTTGGGTACAACAAGGTGAAAATATGCCCGAAACAGGACAGTCCGAATGGAACGCACAGGCGCTGGTTGCTGCTGGAGCTGTGCTCCTGCTGCTCACTGCGCTCTGGCTAGGAGTCTACGCCCCTGGTCAGAAGAAACTGAGCGACGACTTCGAGACCACATATGAGTACGGAGGCGAGCTCAAAGTGCTCGACCTAGCACAGTTCCAGACTATACAGGACACCGACGGTGATGGCTGCAGCTGTACCGTCTACCCCAACGCTATAGCACGACACGTGCTGGTCGCCGACTCAGGTCAGAGCAGCGATGACGAGACATTCTACAACGAGAATTTTAGCGTTTTTGGTGATGATAAAACCGTTGACCAAGACAAGGATGGATTATCCGACTCGTATCTCTTCACACTCAAGGATGGTAACAGTTGGCTCGACCGGGTGACCTATGAATCCCGCGGAGAGGGAAGCGAGGCGGACGACTATAGCTACTCGACCTGGAACCCGAACCACGCCCCTACGAAGGAAAATTTCCAGTTCCCCAACCCGTTTGTCGGTACGCACACCAACACCTACGTTTACCAAGCTGGTGGCGATACAGAGATTGACGGAGTGTCCGCCTACGTCTACGTTGCCGATGAGACACTTACCCCTATCCCATACACACCTGGCTCTAGTAACCCGCTCTACGGACTGATGGCACTGGGTGCCACATTCCATATCTCTTACCATGAGACAGTGACGATTGACGCAACACACGGCACCGCGCTGGATCGTGTCTTTGACGTTAAGGTCTATGCAAACTTCCCTAACTTCTTCGCAGAAGGTGGGTTACTCTACCTAACGGACGGAGTCCACTTCCCATCCGAGACCAGTTACAGCGGCTCACTTTTCGACGCGGCTAACAGCCTTGACGTAAATGTTACGGCCGTCAAGACTACCTCGGCGGTTACTGCGATGCCGGGCCCGGATAACAGCACTGTTGACCCCACGACCGCTACACACCTACTTACGAACACCGCATTCGCGGTCAACACTGATATGGTGGTTGGCGTTGACGGTAACGGAACTCCAATTGTAGTAACGATGGATTTGAACGCTGACGGTTCACTGGTAGCACCAGCGACCATGTTTGTCGACCGCAGTACGCATCAGGTGGGAGATGGAATGAACTTCAGCGACACCTTCCCGCACATGAACACCAACGTCAGCGCGCCAGCGTTCTTCCCGAATCCATTCGACAGCAGCTACAACAACATGTATTCTCCAGTAGGATTTAACGCCACGACCGGAATCGCCCACTTCCGCGGTGTACCGATAGGAGTCGCCGGAGTCGATAGCGATGGAGCCCCCATCCTAGCTCCAGTACAGATTTCGAGTGGGACTCTCTGGGTCTACATTGAAATGAATATGAGTTCGGGTACACCAACCGGTGAATCCATCCAGACGCCCGACCCACTTCCCGACGCTATGCTCGCTGAAAATGGTGGAAGCTGGATACTTCACCCTGCAACACCCTCATTCCCTATCCTGATGGACTACACAGAGGATGTATACTTCGATCCATTCTCGGGGACTGTACAGAATCAAGTGTACAACGTAACGGTGTATGTCGATCTTGACGGCACAGGAAATCTCACCCAATGGGATAGTGTAGCACAGACCGTAGACGTCGAATACACTGATGAACAGAAGGCGGCGTATGCGAGCTCGATGGGACAGAAAGCATTCGCTATGTACTACTCTGGCAAAACCATCCCGGTGATGACCCTGGATGGCGGCTTCACCACCGATGAGAAGGCTGAGGGTGTCGAGTCCGCCGAAGAGCGTCTTTCTGGCCTAAAACTCCTGGACACCTACGTACCGGGACTGCTCATCGTACTGGCACTTGGCTGCCTGATTGGCGGCTTCTACCTCTACTACCAGGAGGGTGAGGGTGGCGGCGGTGTCGCTGCACCCCCAGCTCCCGAGCCGGAAGCTGATGACGGCGGGGACGACGACACTGGCGACAGTGCAGACGACGACTCCGGCGGCGATGATGCCGATGACGGCGGCGATTCAGACGACTAAGGCCAGCGCAACGCGCACGTGACGTGACCGCCATCTGGTGCGTGTTCCGCAACTACGCGGCGCACGCGGTCGAGATTGGTGGTGACGTAACCGGAATACCGCGCTTCTTCCTGAAGCCAGCTTCCAGCCTGCTCGACGCCAGCAACGGGGCGGTCATTCGGCTGCCAGACCAAGATGACCTGGTGCAGCATGAGCTGGAGATGGTGGTGCGACTCGGTACGACGCTGGAGCCGGAAGCGGTCTGCGCTGGAATCGATGTCACTAATCGCACCCGACAGATGCGCGCCAAGCGCAAGGGATGGCCCTGGCTGGAGGGTAAGGGATTCCCCGACTCAGCAGTACTCGGCAACTGGGTGCCCTGGCAAGATGGTGACTACCAGATTGCATTGGTGGTCGATGGGGTAACACGGCAAGAGTGCTCAACCAGTGAGATGGTTCACCCAGTTGAATCGCTGCTGGAGACGCTACGTAGCTACTATGCACTCAGCCCAGGCGACCTTGTTTTCACAGGCACCCCGGAAGGAGTCGGAGCACTCGAGTCGGGACAAAGTGTCGAAGCGACGCTCAGTACTCCCGAAGGCAAGGTATGCAGCCAGCTGCACGCAACTATACGCTAGAGGATATCCAGCTCACGCGGCTCGAACTCGCGGTCGAAGCGGAACTGGTTCTGTTCTGCAGGCAACCGGCCGATTAGTAAATCGACGAGCAGCCGGCTCCCGGCCGGCGAGCCCATGATGCCGTGACCGCTATAGCCACAGTTTAGCCAGAGACCCTCCACCTCGGAAGGACCAAGCAATGGCCGGTGGTCAGGAGTCATAGTGTACTGCCCCGCCATGAGCATCCAGGGTGCCGTGTTGACACGCCACACCTGTTCCCAGAACGGAACTATACGGCTGACGGACGTAGGACTGGCAGGGTCAAGCAAACTAAAGTAGAACTGTGAATCCGCCTGTACCGCCTCGGACGGGTCACTGGGCGGCGTGGTTGGATCGGTCCAGAGCAAGTACGCTCCCGCCAAAGCTGGCCGCCAGTGGGCGCCGGTATCCTCATCGATTGTCATTGGCGCGTCGCGCGGAACCTGTGGAAGTTCAGGCATTACCAACTTGTGCCGTCGCACCGTCTCGAGTGGCAACTCTAGTCCCGCCAGTGCTGCCACTGGCCCTGAAAAAGGACCAGACGCAATTACGGCTTGCGCGGTGGCAATACGGCCGCGACTGGTCTCGACCGCTGCCAGCCGGCCGTCGTGCAGGTCGAAGCCGGTCACGCAGCAGTCAAGCACAACTGTCGCGCCAGACGCCGCGAGAAGACCCATTGTCAGCTGCTTTGGGTCGAGGAAACCATCATCCGGTCGAAAGCGAGCCTGAAGTACGTTCTGCCCCAAGTAAGGGAACAGCTCCCGTGCCTCGTCACCAGATAGAAGCTCGATATCCTCCTGCCCCCAACTGTGCTGTTGCGCGACCAATTCACGCTGCCATTCCAGCCGCTGCGGGTCGGTCGTGCAGAACAGGTAGCCCTGCTGCCGGATTCCTAAGTCATACTTCGTCTGCTGCGTGTGCTCGCGAAAGTTGAGGAAGATATCTACCGATTCGCGCACCAGCTCCAACTCCTGAAGGTTGTCGAACTGTAAACGAAAGGCGCCTGTACTGGCTGGAGTGGTAAGGCTGCAGGGTGCGGGACGCATCTCGACCACCACTGGCTGTAGTCCAGCTTGCGCAGCGTAGAACGCAGTCGCAGCGCCGACCACTCCACCGCCGATTATCAGCAGCTCCGCCTCAGACGGTAGTTCGTGTGAGTAATCCATTAGAGCGGTTAAGAGCGGCTTGCTTTGTAAAAGATGGTGGGCCCGACCCGATTCGAACGGGCGACCTCCCGGTTATCAGCCGGGTGCTCCAACCAGACTAAGCTACGGGCCCTTGAGAGCGGCACGTAAAGGCTGGATTTAATCAGTGACGCCGGTCAATTATGATTGCTCAATCAGCCTCTGCTTCCCCTATATTTTTATAGTGGTTCCAAGTGGGGCGAACGTCCCCTTATTCTTACCATGAGTAAAGCAGAACTGCTACAGCAAATCAGAGAATCGGAGCGCCAGAATACCGCCAGCCTAGAGCAGGCCGAGAGTGACCGCCAAGCATCCCTGCGCAAGGTTCAGCAGGACCGAGCTGGGCTTGTGGAAAAGGCGCGCACCAAGGCCACCAAAAAGGCGGAGAAGGACTTCGCCAAGGCACGCAAGCGGATTGAGGCGCGCAAGCAGAAACTGCTGGATGATGGACTAGCAGGAGTTGTAGAAATACGCAAGGACGCCGAAAAGAAACGTGGCAAAGCGGCCAAGCAGTTCGTCGTCCGTTTCCTGGAGTCATTTAATGCTTAGACCTGAACCAATGTCCAAGCTGGTGCTATGCGGACTGAAACGCGACCTGCCGCAAGTCTCCCATATCCTGTCTCAGCAGCAACTGGTACACATGATTGACTACGACGGCGAAGCCGATGGATTTGCGAGCGGGGGCTCGCTGGAGTACGGCGCAACCGTCTCGGGCAACCTGGTGCGAGTACGCTCGCTGCTCAAAATACTGAGCGTCGATCCAGCGCCGCCGGGCGTGTCTCGTCCGGCGAATGCCGTGGAGACGGAAATCACGGAGCGGCTCGATTCGCTCGAGAAGGAGGTGCTGGCACTCAACGAGAAACATCGCACGGCGATCCAGCAGCAGAAGGAAGGGCAGGCGCGGCTGGAAATGCTGCACCAGTTTGAGCCGCTCGGGCTGCCGCTCGAGGCGTATGACTCTTACGAAAGCATGGTGATCTTCACCGGTACACTACCAGAAAAGACAGAACTGGATATCACAGGTGCCGAAATTTTGACTGCTGGAGAGATGCTGGCTGTGTTCGTTCTGCAAGACTCAGCTGAGGCTGCGGAGCAAACATTGGCTCAGCACGGCTTCCGCGCCCTCGAACCACCGTCAGGCAATGGACTACCTGCTGACGTAATCGCTGCGCTCGAACTGAATCTCGAAGTGTTGGAAACCGAGGAGAAAGCGTTGGAGCACGAACTCAATGCCTTAGCCCAGCGACATGGCCAGTGGCTCCTCGCC
>CALBFM010000152.1:0-2768 GCA_937893445.1 uncultured euryarchaeote | reverse complement strand
TTACGAGGCTGCGGAAATTGACGGCGCGACCGCCTGGCAGACCTTCACCAAGATCACGCTGCCGTTCCTGGCGCCGATGATCGCAATCACCGTCATGCTGAGGACGATCTGGATCGCGAATTTCGCCGATCTCATCTTCGTCATGACCGGCGGCGGACCTGCAAACTCGACGCAGATCCTGTCGACCTACATTTTCACAACAGCCTTCCGGAAACTCGATTTCGGCTATGCCTCCGCAATCGCGGTCGCGCTCCTGGGTCTGCTGCTGATCTATGCGGCAATCCTGCTGGTGCTGCGCCGGAAACTGGTCAAAATCTGAGGTGCTTCGATGAGTGCGCTTCGTAATAGCTCGCCTCTGGCGGTTACTGGAAAATATCTGGCTCTGGGGTTTTACGTCGCCTTTGCGCTTTTCCCGCTCTACTGGCTGTCCAAGATCGCGCTCGCGCCGGTGGCCTACGCGATTGCGTTCATCTTTACGCTTGTCATGGCCAAGGTCACCATCGCCTGGATGTTTGACCGGTCGCGCGGACAGCTTTCCCCGCAGGGCTACCGCATTGCGCTGGGAATCTGTGGCATCGCCATGCTCGGGTTCGCGGCCGGCTTCGTGTACCAGGCGTACCTGCTCTACCCGCAGGTCGCCTGACACTCAGTCGACGCCTTCGGGCGGTTGCGTGTTAACCAGCCGCACGCCCACAAAGACCAGCGCAAAGCTGGCGACGTGTGCCAGCCCGAACTGCTCGTCGAGCGAGGGCCACATAACTGCAGTGGCTATGCCGAAAATTGGCACTAGGTTGATGAAGCTCGCCGCGCGAGGTGCACCGATGTCGGCAATGCCCATGGCATAGAAGGCGTAGCAAACCACTGTCGAGAGTACGCCAAGATAGGCGAGGAACGCCCACTCATCCATCGTCCACGCATGCTCCCACGGCTGCTCGGCTAGCATCGGCGGCAGCAGTAACAGCGTGCCGAAGAGCGAAGCCCAGGTGAGTGCGCCGAGCGGCGACTGCGAGCCACCGCGCAGGAGGTAGCTCCGCAGCGCGACGGTGTAGATACTGTAGGCGAACGCACCGAAGATAATCAGGCCGTTGCCGTAGAGCCGTTGCTCGAGCGGAATTTGCTCGTTGGGTGACGCGAGGAAAATCAGCGCTACGCCCGCAAAACCGCTTGCCAGCCCGATGCTCGCGTTTCGCGTCAGCCGGTAGCCAAGCAATGGCACGGATAGCAGGGCGACCATTACCGGGTTCAGGGCGATGACCAGCGACGCATCGGAAGCAGCGGTCTCACGCATGCCGAAGATGAAGCCAATCTGGTAGAGTACCACCGACGTGACACCCATGACTGCCAGCGCGCGCCACTCGCTGCGCGGCGGGACGCGCACGCCTTCCGCGAAATGAAGCCACACGAATAGCAGCGGGACTGCGAGGCAGTAGCGCAGCGCCATTGCCGACCAAGGCGGCGCCGCCAGCGCCAGTGCGCGTCCGACAGGCCATGCAGCACCCCATGTGACTGCGACGGTGAGCAGCATCGCGTAGGTCGTCCAGAGCGGACGTTGTGCCACCATTCCGCGCCAGCCTACTGGGGGATTAACCGCTGCCGCTCGACGGGACTGCGTCGAAGAGCACGGCCGGCAGCGAGAGCATCGCATGGATGGGTGCGTCTAGTTCCACTAGCGGTGAATCGCCTTGTGTGTCTTCCAGTGTCGCGTGCAGCTGAAAGTGGCCGGTCGCATCGTAGAGAACGCCGTCGTGGACTCCGAGCGACATCACCGGTGACGCGCGCTGCGCGACCGTTTCGCCGCTACGCGTTTCGTATACCCCACCAGCGCCGCCGTCGTAGATAGTGCCGCCCAGCGTTGCCATCGCCAGCACCGACGCAGACCGCTGCGCCACCGGCGCTCCAAGCAGTGTGTCGCAGACACCGTATTCGCCGAAGTCGAGCAGCACATCCCCAACGGCGGCGAAGCCGTAGCACGCGCCGGGACGGCTACCCATCTCACGGCTGGTGCCAGTCTGCCATACGCCGTAGTCACCACCGTCATAGAAGACTCCAGCGTGCGAGCAAAGTGCACGTACCCAGTTGTCGCGCCAGTTGAGCAACTCGCCATCCTGCGTGCGCCACACCTGCGCGTAGCGGCCGCCGTCATAGAGTGCGCCGTCGTGCGAACAGAGCGCATAGATCCAGCTAGCGCGCTCCGCTACGACCACGCCACCGAGGGTGTCGTAGATTGTATTGGAGTCGCCGCCGTCAAAAATGCAGCCATCGTGGACGCAGAGCGTGCGGACGTGGTCATCGCGCTCCGCTACCAGCCACGGCTCGCTGCCAGGTGCCCATGCAAAGAGCTGAGGCCCGGAGGCGACAAGCAGCCCACCGCTCACTGCTTGCGTTTTTTCCAGTCTTCAAGGAACTTTGCAAGGCCGGAATCGGTCAGTGGGTGTTTCACCAATTGGTTGAAGACACTGAAAGGAATGGTCGCAACGTCCGCCCCGACAAGTGCCGATTCGAGCACGTGCACGGGGTTGCGTATCGAAGCAGCCAGTATCTGTGTCTCAAAACCGTAGTTGTCAAAGATTATGCGCATGTCTTGAATCAGGTCCATCCCCACTTCTGAGATGTCATCCAGCCGCCCGATGAAGGGAGAGACGTAGCTAGCGCCTGCCTTGGCCGCGAGAATCGCCTGGTTGGCCGAGAAGCAGAGCGTAACGTTGACGCGTGTACCACCCTCCTCCAGCACCTTGCATGCCTTGAGGCCATCTGGTGTCAGCGGTAGC
>CALBFM010000151.1:0-2190 GCA_937893445.1 uncultured euryarchaeote | reverse complement strand
CACTACACCCAGTTTGACCATACAGGAGGTATGGGAGGTGGAGGCAACGGTACCAACGGCTCCGCAAATGATCCGCTGATAACGCTTACTATTGTCGCAGCATCCATTCTTGGCGGCGACGACGACGGCTTCCTCGGTCTTCCTGGTTTCCCACTGTTGCTGGCTGTTCCGGCGCTCGCCTGGGCGGCGCGACGCCGCTAATCTCGTTCAGGAAGCCGCGCTCAGTTCCATCATGCGCTGAATTGGTGCTGCAGCAGCCTCGATTACCTTGGGCGGCAAATCGACCTCCCACTGCTGCAAATCGTCGCCGGCATCGATGGCTTCCAGCATAGGCAGGATTTTCTCGAGCGTGATGCGCGCCATGTGACTACAGCGCACCGAACAGGCGGTCCAGAACTGCACTGTCGGGAATTCTTCCATCAAGTTCGAAGTCAACTCACACTCGGAGGCGATGAATGCCCGCTCTAGACTGCCGGCAGCGACGTGTTGCGCGATGTCGTTGCTTATCTGAGTAGTGCTGCCGTAGAAGTCCGCCTCGCGTAATACCTCTGGCCGGCACTCCCAGTGGACGTAGAGACGCCGAGTCGGATGACCCGGCGGGATATCAAAGCCATTGCGGACTGCCCGGATGTCATCGAGCGTAAACTGCTCGTGCACCTCGCAGACAGCGCCGTGTCCGCCATTGCCCTGTCCCGGGTAGATAACGCGCTTGCGCCCCTGTAACTCATCTTCAAGATTCTGCGCAAAAAACAGGTCAGGGACAAAAATCAGCTCGTCGCCCGGCAGTGCCAGAGCAATGTGTGCAGCGTTGGCCGATGTGCAGCAAACATCGCACTCCGCCTTCGCCTCAGCGTAGGAATTGACGTATATCATAACAGGAACGCCAGGGTGGGCGGCGCGTATTTGCTGCACCTCAGTGGCGCCGAAATTGTCAGCGAGCGAGCAGCCCGCCTCCCGGTCGGCAATCAGCACCCGCTTTTCAGGGCTGAGAATCTTGGCGGTCTCGGCCATGAAGCGGACACCGTTGAAGATAATGAACTCCGCTTCGGTTTCTGCGGCGGAACGGCTCAGGCCGAGCGAGTCACCCTGCTCAATTTTTTCTGAAAGGCCGTAGACCAGTGGTTCCATGTAATTGTGGCCCAGGATGACGACACCGTGCCGCTGCTTCAGCTCCAGAATGCGGTGCACCGTTGCCGCGTGCAACTCCACCTCCGCTGTGGTGAGCGTGGGATTCTCGCGCGCCACGATAGCGTCCCGGACTTCATCGAGCGTCAGTGTCATGGGTTCAGATAGCGAACGATTCGCCGCAGCCGCAAGTCGCTTCCGCCTTGGGGTTATGCAGCATCAGTCCCGAACGGGTCAAACCGCCCGTGAGCGGGTCGATATAGTCGAGCGTCGCCTCCGCCAGCAATGGCACCGAGCGGGGGTCGACACTTACTGTCACGCCGTGCGCTTCGACCTCAGTATCACCCTCAACTGGCTCTGCGGCCAGCTGCAAGTCATACTGCATTCCGGAGCAGCCGCCGCCAATAACGCGAACGCGCAGCCGTGGAGCAGCACCGTCGGCCAGTCGCTGGATGTGGGCCGCTGCCTGTTCGGTAACTGTAACCATTATTCCCGCTCCAGTCCGGTCAGATATAAGGGTGCTGCCCCGACAATACTTAACGCAGATTTTATATAGGACTGATTTAGTGCAAATTAACTGCGCGACAGGCTGAATCATGATTCGAATTAACAAGCTGACAGACTACGGTATCGTTATTGCCGTGCACATTGCCAGTGATGAGCCTGAGCGACTCCATTCTGCGCGTGAAATCGCCATGGTAACGCGTGTCCCGCAGCCAACGGTGACACGGCTGCTAAAGCAACTGGCGCGCAGCGGCATCCTATCCTCAACGCGTGGCGCTGCTGGAGGCTACACACTGGCGCAGCCACCTGAGGATATCTCGGTCACCCAGCTAATCGAGGTGCTCGAAGGGCCGATTGCACTGACCGAGTGCTCCGACACTGTCTGTGATTGTATTTTCGAAGAAAATTGCGCCGTAGAAGCGCCATGGCAGACCATCTCGCTCGCGGTACGGAATGCTCTGGACTCTGTAACGCTTGCTGACATGGCACGACCGTCGCTCGCGCCACCACTGGTGCCATTGGGAGGTGTCCGGGCGTGAATTCCGAGACCGAAATGCTGCG
>CALBFM010000150.1:0-12083 GCA_937893445.1 uncultured euryarchaeote | reverse complement strand
GCTCGTCGCCGCTGATGAGCACCTAGCGGCACAAGCCGAGAAGTCTGAGCTGCCGCTGAAGCTGGCGCAGAGCGAAAACACCTTTGTTCTCGAAGGGTGGCTGCCGGAAGGCGACCTGACGCGGTTGAAAACGGCGCTGAATGATATCAACCTGGAACTCGAAATTGAGGCCACGAACGACACACCTCCGGTCAAGCTCGACAACCCCACTCCCGTAAAGCCATTCGAACTCTTCACCAAACTGTACGCGATTCCCGACCACCGCGAGTTCGACCCGTCAGTGCTGCTGTTCCTGGGATACCCACTCTTTTTCGGGATGATGATTGGTGACCTCGGCTACGGACTGGTCTACTTCCTGCTGGGGTATATGCTGGTCACCAATTACGGGCACTCGGAAGAACTGCTGCAGCTCGGCAAGATTATTCGCATCGCAGGTGCGTCCACGATGTTCTTCGGCACGTTTGCGTTCGCTGAAGCCTTTGGCTTCGAACTGCACTGGCTGGCACACGAACTACCTTACCATGTGCTGCACAAATCAAGTTCGGAGGATGTCGCATTCATGCTGCTCGCCACAGGCGGCATCGGCTTGTTTTATGTGACACTAGGACTGATGCTGGGCTTCTGGAACATGCTGGTACTGCACGACCTGAAGCACGCCGTACAGGAAAAATTCTCGTGGATTATGATTCTTTGGGGCGGCCTGATGTTCATCCCACCCTGGCTATTCGGCACCTCATTGATTGGCGTACGGCTCGGCCTCACAGAGGAACTTGAATTGTGGGGTGGCCTGGCGGGATTCATGGCTGGACTTGGACTGGCTGTTGCGGGCGAAGGAATCGTAGCGATTGTCGAGGTACCTTCTATCTTCGTCCAAGTCATTTCCTATGTACGGATTGCTGCGCTGGGAATCGCCGATTACGGTCTAGCGCACGCCTTCAACGGCATGGCATTCGACATCGGTTTTACCGGTGTAGGCGCGATATTTGCCGTTCTTATACTCGTCGTCGGACAGACGGTAGTGATTACGCTCGGGCTAATTGGCTCGGGAATCAACGCCTTGCGTCTGCAGTACGTCGAGTGCTTCCCCAAGTTCTTCGTGGGCGGGGGAACTGATTACGCTCCTTTCGGGTACACCCGGAAATACACCAATGAAATGGAGACCACAGCATGAACAGCAAAAAAAGTCTGTACATAATGGCAATACTGGCAGTGATGACACTGCTGGCACTGCCACCAGCTAGCGCAACCGAACACGATGTGGAGGATACCCTCGCCGACGACAACGCCAACACCATCGCAGCGGCCAAGGAAACATCACGTGGATACATGGCCATCGGGGCCGGTCTGGCCATTGGCCTGGCGGGCATCGGTACCGGCGTGGCCCAGTCCCATACAGGGGCAGCCGCAGTCGGCGCCGTGGCGGAAGACAGGGGCAACTTTGCCAACAGCCTGATCTTCATCGCCATCCCCGAGACCGTTGTCATCCTCGGTTTCGTAATCGCCAACCAGATACTGGGCTGAGATGGCTCTGCAGGAAATCCTGCGCCAGGTCGAACGGGCTGGCCAGGGAGAAGCAGACGCCATCAGCAGTGCCACTGCCAAGGAGGTGGCGGCTATCTTGAGCGAAGGCGATGCCGAAGGTGAGCAGGTCGCGGCAGATATCACTGTCGAAACCCAACGCAAAATCGAGCAGCTGGAGCGACAGGAACTGCCCGCTGCCGAGTTAGAGGTCAAGCGTGCGCGACTCGACGCACAGCGGCAGGTGCTGGAGACAACGCGGCAGGAAGCGCTGGAACGGCTCGACAGCCTTTCCTCGAGCGAACTGAAGGAGGTCTACCAGGGGCTGCTGAGTGGCGTGCCAGCGGGGGGGACGCTACGTTGCCGCAAAGCGGACGTAAAACTGCTTGGCAAGCTGGCGTCACAGAATTTAGGCGAGCCGATAGATGAGGCGGGCTTCATCATTGAGAACGACGAATATCGACTCGACTTCCGATTCAGCACACTAGTCGAGCGTGAGTGGCAGGCGCAATTGCCGGCAGTAAGCGAGGAGCTGTTCGGCAGATGAGTAATTATGCCTACGCAGCCACCCGCGCCCGTGCACGCCGTGCCAGGCTGCTGCCACCCGAAGCCTTTGGCCAGCTGCTGAATATGGAACTGGAGGAGATTGCACGCTACATCCAAGACTTGGAATACCGGCGCGAAATCGACCGATACGGCGCGTCGCTACGCGGTGTGGACTTGCTCGAGGCTGCGCTGCTCGACAACCGCGCTACCGAAGTTGGTGAAATCATTGGATTCTGCACCGGTGAGTTGAGGCAGGGCATCGAGGCGTACGCTGAAATCTACCGCGTAAGAGGCATCAAGGTGCTGCTGCGCGGTGTCTTCGACGGACTTTCCAGTGAAGAGCTGCTACGACAGATTTCACCACTGACCGAACGCGACCGCGAACTCTACGTGCAGATGGCAGCCAGCGACAGTGTCGAGGCGGCGGTAGAGCTGCTTGAGGGGACCCGCTACCATGATGTTGTGCAGAACGCCTTGGAACAGCGACAGAGCGACAGCCTGCAGCCCATCGAGGATGCACTTGACAGGGCTTATTACGAAAACCTGGCCAGCAGCCTGCCGGCCGGAGGAGCGGCAAGCCGGGTCTACCGTAGTTTCGTCCGGCTGCGAATCGACGTCGCGAACCTGAAAACCGTGATGCGACTGAGGCACCGAGGTCTCAGTGGACTGGGTGAGCTGCTGATTGATGGTGGTACGCTCGATGAGACGGCACTGGCTGCGACCAGCAGTGTAACAGACATTCTACCAATTATCGAGAGCACTCCTTTCCAGGAAGTGCTGCAGCCCATCCTGGAAAATTTCGAGGAGAACGGCCTGAACCGCGCGGTACAAGCGCTGGAAGAGCATGTCGCCGCCCAGTCACGACGCTACGCCTACCTGCATCCGCTCTCAATACTGCCAATCCTGGATTACTTATTGCGTAAGGAGAAAGAAGTGCGTAACCTACGCACGATTGTGCGGGGTAGGGAATTGAAGCTGTCGCGAGAAAAAATCGAGGAGCTGCTGGTGGTATAATGGAAATCGGAGTCGTAGGCAGGGACATGTTCACGACTGGTTTCCGGCTGGTAGGTGTGCACAAATGGTTCAAAGTAGACGAGCAGGCCAGCTCCGAGCAAGTTGTGGCGCAAGCGCTTGCCGATCGAGAAATCGGCGTGCTCGTAATTCACGATACAGAGTGGCAGGAGCTGGAGCCAAAGACACAGGCACAGCTGAGTAACAGTGTCCACCCAACGGTAATAGCGATTGGCGCCAAAGTTGACGATACTCTCAGGGACCGTATCAGAACCGCAGTTGGAGTAGATTTATGGAAATAAAAGGAGAAATTTACCGGGTTTCGGGCCCGGTTGTGACGGCAAAGGGGATTGCTCCCCGGATGTATGACGTGGTCCTCATAGGTCACGAGAAGCTGATGGGCGAGGTCATCGGCCTAGATGGCGACCGCACAGTCATTCAAGTTTACGAAGATACGTCTGGCATCCGGCCGGGTGAACCAGTCGAGAATACCGGTGCGTCCCTCTCGGTGGAACTAGGACCAGGGCTGCTGCGCTCAATATACGATGGTATTCAGCGGCCGCTGCCAGTACTCCAGGAAAGTATGGGTGATTACATTCAGCGCGGAGTTACAGCACCCGGGCTGGATCACGAGGCAAAGTGGGAGTTCGTGCCGCTGGCAAAGAAAGGTGACGATGTTTCCGGCGGTACTGTGCTCGGCACGGTACAGGAGACGAAGACTATCGTCCACAAAATCATGGTGCCGCCGCTCATCTCTGGCAAAATAAAGGCGTTGAAGAAAGGGAAATACACTATTGATGATGTCATCGGCAGCCTCGAAGATGGGACCGAGCTGAAGCTGATGCACAAGTGGCCGGTGCGCGTGCCAAGGCCGTTCACTGTCAAGCACCCGCCTGACATCCCGCTTGTGACTGGAACGCGCACCCTGGACGGGCTCTTCCCGCTCGCCAAGGGAGGCACCGCCGCCATCCCAGGTGGTTTCGGGACCGGCAAGACAGTCACGCAACAGACACTAGCAAAATGGTCGGACGCACAGGTAGTTGTCTACGTTGGATGCGGAGAACGAGGTAACGAAATGACCGAGGTACTGACCGAGTTCCCGCACCTGAAGGACCCAAAGACAGGTGGCCCGCTAATGGACCGTACGGTACTGATTGCAAACACATCCAATATGCCAGTCGCGGCGCGTGAGGCGTCCGTGTATACTGGAATTACGCTTGCTGAATATTACCGCGACCAGGGTTACGATGTCGCGCTAATGGCCGATTCCACGAGCCGCTGGGCAGAAGCGATGCGCGAAATCTCGTCACGACTGGAAGAGATGCCGGGCGAGGAGGGCTATCCTGCCTATCTGGCGGCACGCCTTTCGGAATTTTACGAGCGTGCTGGACGCGTCGAAGCGCTCTCTGGCGACGATGGTTCGGTCACGGTCATCGGCGCTGTATCACCGGCCGGGGGAGACTTCTCGGAGCCTGTTACGCAGAATACGCTACGCATCGTCAAGGTTTTCTGGGCACTCGACTCGAAACTGGCGCAACGGCGCCACTTCCCTGCCATCAACTGGCTTACCAGCTACTCGCTCTACAACCGCGTTCTTGGAGACTGGTATTCTGAGAATGCCACCGCCAACTGGAGTGAGAATATCGCTACTGCTATGGCCGTGCTGCAAGAAGAGGCGGAATTGCAGGAAATCGTGCAACTGATTGGTTCCGATGCACTGCCAGAGGACCAGCAGCTAACGCTCGAGATTGCGCGGTTGCTGCGCGAGTTCTACCTACAACAGAACGCGTTCCACGACGTCGATACCTACTGCAACATAGAAACCCAGGCGTTTTTCTTGGAGGTTATCCTGCACTTCCGCGGACTAGCTGAGAAGGCACTCGCAGCCGGTATTGGCGTACCGGAGCTTACCGAAATTGGCGTGCTAGAGGAACTGGGACGCGCCAAGTTCGAGGATAATTTCAGCGAACTTTTGCCGAAGCTGAAGAAGCAGATTGAGAAAGAAGTCGCTAAATTGTTGGAGGCGCAATAATGCAGAAGGAATACAAGACCATCAAGGAAATCAGCGGACCGCTAGTCTTCGTTGAGAAGACCGAGCCTGTCGGCTACGGCGAGCTGGTCCAGATTGCGATGCCTGACGGCACGACCAAGCGTGGACAAGTGCTTGATACATCCAGTGACATCGTCGTCGTCCAGGTTTTCGAGGGTACCACCGGTATCGACCGCGCCAGTGGCGTCAAGTTCTTGGGCGAGACAATCAAGCTCTCGGTCTCGAAAGACATGCTGGGGCGCATATTATCCGGTGCGGGTGAACCAATTGATGGAGGCGCTCCGATTATCCCCGATGAACGACGCGAAATTATCGGTGCCGCCATCAACCCCTATTCGCGCGACTCTCCGCAAGAGTTCATCCAGACCGGAATCTCGACGATTGACGGGCTGAACACGCTAGTGATGGGGCAAAAACTGCCTATCTTCTCTGGCTCTGGTCTTCCGCACAACGATATCGCGCTGCAGATTGCACGGCAGTCACGCACACTCGGTAGCGAGCGCGAATTCGCAGTCGTCTTCTGCGCTATGGGTATCACTAACGAGGAAGCGCACTACTTCATGTCCGATTTCGAGCGCACTGGTGCGCTCTCACGGGCAGTTGTGTTCATGAACCTAGCGAGCGATCCCGCCGTAGAGCGCTTGATTACGCCACGGCTGGCGCTAACCGCCGCAGAATACTTAGCGTTCGACCACGGCTACGACATCCTGGTCATCTTGACCGACATGACCAACTACTGCGAAGCGCTGCGACAGATTGGCGCTGCGCGCGAGGAAGTGCCGGGCCGGCGCGGCTATCCGGGCTACATGTATACCGACCTAGCGCAGAACTACGAGCGCGCCGGGCTCATCAAGGGCAAGAAGGGGTCGGTGACGCAAATTCCCATCCTGACCATGCCGGGCGACGATATCACGCATCCCATCCCTGACCTGACCGGCTACATCACCGAAGGCCAAGTCGTGATTTCGCGCGACCTGCACCGCAAGGGCATCTATCCACCCATCATCGTGCTGCCATCGCTCTCGCGATTGATGAACGCCGGCATCGGCGAAGGGCAGACGCGTGAGGACCACAAGCAGCTGAGCGACCAGCTCTACGCGGCGTACGCCGAAGGGGTTGACCTGCGCGGGCTGGTAGCGATTGTCGGCAAGGAGGCGCTCTCCGAGCGCGACCAGAAGCTGCTCGAGTTCGCCGACGAATTCGAGGACCGCTTCGTACGGCAGGCGCGCGACGAGGACCGCGACATCGCGGAGGCCACGCTTGAGACCGGTTGGGACCTGCTAAGCAAACTGCCGGAATCGGCGCTGACTCGGATTGACCGCAAGACGCTGGAGAAATACCACCCGGCGTACAGGGACAAGTGAGCATCGCGGACGTCAAGCCGACGCGGTCCGAGCTGATTGCGACCCGCCGGCGCATCAAGCTCTCCATCAGCGGCCACAAACTGCTGAAGATGAAGCGCGACGGCCTGATAATGGAGTTCTTCGAGCTGCTACCCAAGGTGAAGGACATGCGTGCGCAGCTCTCGGGACTCTACGGCGAGGCGGTCGAGATGCTGGCAGTCGCAATGGTCGCCGACGGCAAGAGCGCCTTGAGTTCAGCCGCTAACTGCGTCCGCACGCCGCCCGAGGTCGTCCTGACACAGCGCAACATCATGGGTGTCGTTGTTCCCGGAATCGAAGTCTCACAAATCCAGAAGTCGGTCGAGGAGCGCGGCTATGGGCTCATCGGCACATCGGTGCGTGTGGACGAGGCGGTGCACGCCTTCGAACTGCTGGCCGCGAAAATCCTGGAGGCTGCCGAGCTGGAGACGACGATGAAGAAGCTGCTCGACGAAATCGAGGCGACCAAGCGACGTGTTAATGCATTAGAGTTCAAGGTCATTCCACAGCTGGAGGAAATCGCGAGCTACATCACTCTCCGGCTTGAAGAGCTTGAGCGCGAAAACATTTTCAGGCTCAAGCGCATCAAGGCGTGATGGGCGTCCCGCCCGTGGAGTGGCTGCAAGCACAACTTGATGATCCTGCGGGACGCGAGCGGCTCTTCAAACTACTGGCAGTTATCTCGCAGGGAATGCTACTGTTGGGAGTACTGCTGGTGCTCTGGATGCTTCGCGGGAATCTGGGCGCGCTGACCGGGAATTAGGGTGGCGGGCCCGCCGGGATTCGAACCCGAGTCTGAAGCTCCGGAGGCTTCGGTGATTCCAGGCTACACTACGGGCCCAGTCAGTCGCTGCTGCTGTCCCCAGCAACGGAATCGTCGCTGTCGGCAGGCGCGCTGGTTGCGGGGGCGCTGTCAGCGGCGGATACGGTGTGGCCGCAGCGGCCGCACGACTTGCGGTTGGCGTGGTGCGCCATGAAGGTGCCGGGACCGCACTCGGGGCAGTGCTCGCGGTCGCGCACCAGTCTATTACCCTCGACCTTGTAGTGCTCGATTTTGCCCATCACGCCTCCTCGGCAGCGGCCTTTGCGGCGTCCTTGGAAGGAGATTTCACGTCGGCTTCAGTGGCTTTATCAGCGTCAGCCTTGGCAGGTTCTGTTTCTGTATCGGCTTCCGCGGGCGCTTTTTCCTCGTCCTTGGCTTTCACCGCTGATTTCTCTTTCCCACCCTTGGCGGTGGGAGCAACAGCGCCGGCAAGGCCATGTCGCGCCAAGATGGGGCGAGTCTCGGTCGCCTTGAGCGTCGGCATGTCAGCATAAACTTTGGCGTAACCAGTTGTCTCGGAGCGGCCGTAGCGGTTGCGCAGGTGGTCGATGATTACCAGCTCTGCTTTCGCTTTCATCTGCTTTGCGACTTCCTTACGCACTTCCATGCGCTTGGGGGTGGCAGCGCTATCATGCGCGATGCGAAGCTGTAGCTCCTGACGCCCGAGGAGCGAATTATCGGTGTTCTGGATTATCTGCAATTCCATTTTCAGGTCTCCTGCATGCGGTCCAAGCAACCCTGCGCCCGCCGGCGTGAGGCCCGGTCCAAGGTCAGGTGTACGACCCCCTGCCCGGGCTGGCCATAAAGCACTTCGGTGCCGTCGGGGCAGAGCGCCAGCACGGCGAGAGTTGCTAAATCCTCCTCACCATCGACCTCGATACGGGTGCGCATACGCTGTTCTGCAGTTGACGCCACAGCGTTCCAAAGTTCGCGCGTGATTCCACCTGCGGGATTATTGACACGTAGCACACGCTGAGCACAAATAGATTCGAGGATTACGCGGTCGCTAGCAGAAACTGGAGTGTGCCTCCGTGTCTTGAAGTCTACTATAGCGAGGTGAGGCTGGCACACCTCCTGTGCGACCGCCAACGTGGTTCGGTCGCCGATGGTGGCAATGCAACGGCTCTCGCGCAGTGACTGCGGAGGTATGGAGTGCAGTGTCCCCATGGGGCGCGAAAGTTCGTCCGCCATCTCTGAAGGCATGCGATACATCAGCGTACGCGCAAGGCATAGCGCCCGGGTGTGCGGATGTCAAGCTCCTGCGCCAGTTGTGACTTGGCTGGGTCTATAACTTCGACAAAGCCTTGCCACTCGCGCGAGATGGTCGGTTCGCGGACGCCGGATGGACAATTATGCTTGTCCTTCTGCTCCAAAATCTGGTGACACTCCTTGCACGCAAACATCAGCTATCCGCCTCCCCGGCGTTGTCTTCATCAATCCACTCTAGCTTGCCTAGGCCGGGCTGCCGCATTGTAAGGCCAATCTTGGACTCACGTGGCGAAACCTCATTGAGCGAAATAGTCACAATACGGCTGCGGAGGCGGTCACCCACACGCATCTCACGCTTGGTCTCCTTGCCAATCATACGCTGGCCGCCCACATCAGGGTCAATATGATCGTCGAGTATTTGTGAAACATGTAGCAACCCGTCGAGTGGTCCGAACCGGATGAAAGCGCCGTAGTCGACTACCTGGTCAACTAGCCCCTCAATAACTTCCTGCATCCGAATATCAAAAAGCAGCATCTGCATGCGTACAGGCTGGTATACTGCACCGTCACCGTGGACCACGCGGCTGGCGCCATTCAGCTTGAGCTTGGTAATTAGCACGACTAATTTCTGGTCCGGCCCCATTCGCCCTTCGAAAACCTGGCGTGCCAGCTCGAGGGTCAGCTTGCCTAGGTCTTCTCCCAATCGGTCAGGGGGGATGCGGACCATGTCTTCCCGGGTATGGATATAGTACATTCAGGCCTCGTTACGGCTGGGGGGGCTCATACCATTAGCGGTGCGATTACCAGCGACACCACTGACATCAGTTTGATGAGTATATTCAGGCTTGGCCCAGCGGTGTCTTTGAAGGGATCACCAACAGTATCACCTACGACCGATGCCTTATGCGCCTCAGAGCCCTTGCCGCCATGCGCACCCGCCTCGATATACTTCTTGGCATTATCCCACGCTCCACCGGCGTTGGCCATGAAAATGGCCATCAATACGCCTGATACCGTGACTCCTACCAACACACCAGCGAGTGTCTCCGCACCTTGCACTGGCGTTATTGCGGGGTGTAGCGGGAGCAACAAACCGAAAACTACGGGCGTTGCGACCGCCAGCAGTCCCGGTAGCACCATGCTCCGGATAGCGGCCGCCGTGGAAATATCAACACAACGCGCGTAATCAGCTTCCGCCTTACCTTCCAGTAACCCCTCGATTTCACGGAACTGGCGGCGCACTTCTTCAATCATGCTAAAGGCAGCGTCTCCGACCGCCTGCATCGCCAGCGCGGCGAACAGGAAGGGCAGCATCGCGCCGATGAAGACGCCAGCCAGTATGGATGGTTCAAGTAGATTAATGGACACGATGCCTGCCTTGGTAGTGTAGGCGCTGAAAAGCACTAGCGCCGTGAGCGCTGCACTACCAATGGCAAACCCTTTGCCAATGGCGGCGGTGGTGTTACCGACAGCATCCAACTTGTCAGTGCGCTGCCGTACTTCAGGCGGTAATTGCGCCATCTCGGCGATGCCGCCTGCGTTATCAGCAATCGGTCCATAAGCATCGACAGCAAGCTGGATGCCAATGGTTGCGAGCATCCCCAGTGCCGCCAGCGCAATGCCGTAAAGGCCGGCCATAGTGAAAGAGAGCACCATTGCCACGGCGATTACCACTATAGGAAGCGCGGTCGAGAACAGCCCTACAGCCAATCCGGTAATTATGTTAGTAGCTGGCCCAGTTTCAGAGGCCTGCGCAATAGACTGCACCGGCCCTCGCGACTCGGCAGTGAAGTATTCTGCCAGCAATCCTATGAGAATCCCGGTCAGCAAGCCAATGACGGTGGCGATGAAAAGCTCCCAGGATGTGAGCAGATCGCCGCTGACACCATCCCATGCGATTCCTGCACCAATAACCTCGTTGATGATGAACCAGCTTGCAAGCAGCATCAGTGCCGCAGCGCCGAAATGGCCCTGATTAAGCGCTGTCTGCGGATCGCCACCCTCTTTGGTGCGGACCAGGAATGTGCCGGCAATCGAGGCGAAAATGCCCGCCGCGGCGAGCGTTAGTGGTAATCGCACCAGCGGCATGGAATCATGCGCCGCCGCTAGCACCATTGCACCGATAATAACGCCAACAAAAGACTCGAACAAGTCAGCGCCCATGCCGGCGACGTCGCCGACATTGTCTCCGACGTTATCGGCGATGGTGGCGGGGTTGCGCGGGTCATCCTCTGGAATACCTGCCTCGACCTTGCCAACCAAGTCGGCACCGACATCAGCCGCCTTGGTGTAGATGCCTCCGCCTACGCGCGCGAAGAGCGCGATGGAGGAAGCTCCGAGTGAAAAACCAGCCATGATGGTCATCACCTGCACCAGATGGTCAGGATCATCAGAAGCAATGCGCTGGTCATAGAGTATGAAAAGAAGACTCAGCCCCATCACACCAAGCCCCGCTACTGAGAGACCCATGACCGAACCGCCGGAGAAGGCAACTTCCAGCGCGGAATTGAGGGAGCTACGCGCGGCGTGGGTCGTACGCGAGTTGGAGGCTGTAGCAGCCCACATACCGATGAAACCCGCCAATCCCGAGCAAAAAGCGCCAGCGACAAACGAAACGGCGATTAGGCGCTCTTCGCCTTGATATCCCAGCGCGAGCAGTATGGCAACCAGTGCGACAAACAGCGCCAGCACGCTGTACTCGCGGCGCAAAAATGCCATAGCACCCTCGCGAATATGGCCCGCGATGGTCACCATTTCAGTGGTGCCCTGACTCTGCGCCTCGACCCATCTCAGGCGGTAGAAGGCGAAAATGAGCGCTAGTACCCAAGCGCCCACCCAGAAAGCAATCATTTCATCCATTTTTAAAGCACCCAAAAGGCGTCATCTATCGTCGGTAACAGCTTGACTCCTAGCGAGGACGGCGGCGGAGAAACCAGACCTATTTAAGACTGACGCGCACGCCCGTAGACGTAGCTACCGAGAAAGCCAAAGCCAAGCATCACTACCAGTACGGCGTAGAGACCAATGTCATTCCAAACGCCAAAGCGATAGCTCCAGCCAACCCAGAATGCGAGTGCCAATGGCACCAGCAGGAAGTAGAGACTCGCAGTCATTCGGTCGAGATTCACAGCTGTACCATAACCATGTCCTTGACCGATCGTACGGCATCAAAAGAAATATTCAGCAGCCCCTCGTCATCCAGTTCGTGGCCCTTTGGAGCGAAACCGTCAGAATCTATGAGGAGCATCTGGAGTTCCCCCGTAGTTGATTCCAGAATCAGGTCCTTGATACGTCCCAGCCGCTCGCCGGTAAAAGTGGTAATCTCCTTTCCCTGAAAGTCGCTCAGCCTGATTTCCATGGCTAGGTATAGAGGTCGTCCTCGCTGCGGCGTCCGGAGTCCCGGCCCCGCTTCATGAGTTGGCGTCCGAGCTGTTCGTAGTATTTGACCGTATCGTCAGTTATCGAGGGGGGGACAACCTCCAACGCCTGCGCGAACTGTACATGCGACACTTGTTTCGCTTCCGGGTCCTCGCGCAGCGCCAGC
>CALBFM010000149.1:0-1532 GCA_937893445.1 uncultured euryarchaeote | reverse complement strand
CTTTCAGGATAGTCTTACCATCGATGCCAGCTTTCAGGCTGCGGATTTCGAGCATCAGCCAACACTCCCCTCAAGTGAGACTTCGAGCAGCTTCTGCGCCTCGACCGCGAACTCCATCGGCAGCTCGCGGAAGACCTCCTTGCAGAAGCCGTTGACAATCAGGTTGATACTGTCTTCCAGCGAGATTCCGCGCTGCTGACAGTAGAAGAGCTGGTCCTCGCCAATCTTGGATGTGGATGCCTCGTGCTCAACGTGAGCTGAACTGTTCTGCACGTCTAGGCACGGAAAGGTGTGCGCGCCGCACTGCTCGCCGATGAGTAGCGAGTCGCATTGCGAGTAGTTGCGCGCGCCCTCGGCTTTCTTGAGAATCTTTACCTGCCCGCGGTAGGAGTTCTGCCCCCGCTGCGCCGAGATGCCCTTGCTGATTATGGTCGAGCGGGTGTTGCGGCCAATGTGGACCATCTTGGTCCCGGTGTCCGCCTGCTGTCGCTTGGCGGAGAGCGCAATCGAATAGAATTCGCCGACAGAGTTATCGCCCTGCAAAATACACGATGGATACTTCCAGGTAATTGCCGAGCCAGTTTCGACTTGTGTCCATGAAATCCTAGAGTTGCTGCCGCGACAAGCGCCACGCTTGGTAACGAAATTGAAGATACCTCCGACACCATCTTCGTTGCCGGGATACCAGTTCTGAACGGTTGAATACTTTATATTTGCGTCGTCAAGAGCGACTAGCTCCACGACTGCGGCGTGCAGCTGGTTCTCATCGCGCATTGGCGCGGTGCACCCTTCCAGGTAGCTGACGCAGCTGTCTTTGTCTGCAATGATGAGCGTACGCTCAAACTGCCCAGTCTTTGCAGCGTTGATACGGAAGTAAGTCGAAAGCTCGAGCGGGCACTGAACGCCTTTCGGAATATAGGCAAATGAACCATCGGTGAAGACTGCGCTGTTGAGGGCTGCAAAGAAGTTGTCGGAGCGCGGTACAACCGAGCCGAGATACTTGCGCACCAGCTCGGGATGCTCCTGCACCGCCTCGCTGAATGAGCAGAAGATGACACCCTGCGCAGCGAGCTGGTCCTTGAAGGTAGTCGCGACGCTCACGGAATCGAATACCGCGTCCACTGCGACCCCTGCCAGTTTTTCGCGCTCGTGGAGTGGGATGCCCAGCTTCTCGTAGGTCGCAATCAGCTCAGGATCCACATCATCCAGTGACTTCGGACCATCGGCACTCGATTTTGGGGCGGAGTAATAGACGATGTCTTGGTAGTTGATAGGGTCGTATTCGATATTGGCCCAGTGTGGTTCCTCCATTGTGAGCCAGTGGCGGTAAGCTTCAAGCCGCCATGTAGTTAGCCACTCTGGCTCACGCTTGCGCTTGGAAATGAAGCGAATAACATCCTCGCTCAGGCCAGCCGGGATCGCGTCCGTTTCGACGTCGGTGACGAAGCCAAATTGGTAGTCGCGCTCGGCGTATTCGCGCAGCATTTCGGTCTCGGAATTCACGCCCGGACACCTCCCAATGGCACCAGTGG
>CALBFM010000148.1:0-1238 GCA_937893445.1 uncultured euryarchaeote | reverse complement strand
CGCCCGTGCCCATCGCTGTCCCCCCCTCCGGCCGCGCCGCCGGTGCAGAAATTACTGGTTTCAACCTCGCCACCGACCTCAACGACGCGAATTTTGCCGTCATTCAGGACGCTTTGGATGAACACGGCGTCATTTACCTGCGCAACCAGACACTGACACCGGGTCAGCAAGTCGCCTTTACCGAGCGTTTCGGTGAACCGGACGTGAACTTCAACGCGCTCCGTTTTGGTGTCGATGGCAGCCCGGTCATCTACCGAATCTCCAACATTACGGAGAATGGCGAGGCCATCGGTACCCGCCGCGCCGGAGAGGTCTGGCACACCGACATGAGCTATGCCAAGCATCCAGCGTTTGCGACCATGCTCTATGCGGTAGAGGTTCCGACCCTGCACGGTATGCCACTCGGTAGCACTGGCTTTGCCAACGCCGCCGCTGCCTACGATGCTCTGCCGCAAAGCATGAAAGACGCCATCACCAGCCTGAAAGGGGTGTTCGACTTTCGCGGTCGCAAGCGTTCCTCCCCTGTCAGTGCGGAGGATATCGCTGCCTATCCGCCGGTCGAGCATCCCATCGTCCGCACCCACCCGCGCACCGGCCGCAAGAGCCTTTACATCGTCCGCGATGATACCACCGACATCGTTGGCAAGGATGTAAGCGAGAGCCAGGCCCTAATCGAGGCCCTGGCCGACCACGTCATCAAGCCTGAGTTCATCTACCAGCATATCTGGCAACAGGGCGATGTCGTGGTCTGGGACAATTGCACCGTCCAACACCGCGCTGTACAGGACTACGACCTGCCCCAACGCCGGCTATTGTGGCGGACGACGGTGAAGGGTGGGGTGCCCTACTAAGCTTATTGGAAAGAGCGTGACGATGGAGGCAACTGGGAGGAAAGAGCCAGAAATCTCGGGATTAATAGATATCTACCGTAGGACCATTATGCCCTGCCAGAATTGTGAATGCGAAAAATGCCCGGACGATTGCGGCTGCGCGGACTGCACGCCAGAGAATTGCGATTGCAGGGATGTTAACAGTCAACGTCAGTAGCAATTACAAAAGGCAATCCCGGTCCCTGGATACGCTAGGCCGCAAGCAACTACCGTTCGCCTTCGCAAAGACACTGAACGAAACCATGAAGGCGGTGGAGAAGTACACGGTCGCTCGAACCTATCCACGCGCCTTCGATGTTCGCAACCGCGCCTTCTTCAAGGCCAGCATGTTCACGGGCACTGCGGTCA
>CALBFM010000147.1:0-4977 GCA_937893445.1 uncultured euryarchaeote | reverse complement strand
TCCTCGCTGCTGACCCGGCTGGAGTGGGACAGTGGCGAAACGATGAGCAATGGCGCTGGCGTTACGGTCTCCCTGATGCACGCCAAACCATGGGTCATCCACGGTGGTGATGGTGGTGTCCTAAAGGCATGGGAAATTGATGGCAACAACAACCCGCAACTGGTCTGGAGCACCGAGCCCCAGCAGGGTGAGTGGAGCCCCGTCTACAGCTTACGAGGCGGGCAGACTTGGGGAGTCGCTACTGGCGACATTGATGATGATCCAGCGCTGGAAGTGCTGGTCGGCTGCGGCTCAGGACAGGTTATTGCCTTTGACGGTGAAACGCACGTCGTGGACTGGGTCAGCCCTGTGCTGGAGAAGCTGCCGGTCGGTATCGCGGTAGTGGACGTGGACAACGACAGTGATGTAGAGATTGTAATCAGTACCGGTGCCCCTGACGAGGGGCGCGTGGAAGGTGAGGGAGGTGAAGGCTATCTCTATATCTTCGACCGCTCCGGCGGCAGCTTTACCCAGAGTTACCAGAGCGACAATATTGACTCGGCGCTGGGGTTGTCAGTGACGGAGCTGGACGGCTCAACTTATCCTGAAATTGGCCTTGCCACCGGCTACATTCAGTATGTCCTGTCAGGAACAGAGATGATTCCATACCCGCACGGTGAGGTTCGGGTCTTCGGCTACGATGGCAGCGGCTACGACGAGGAGTGGGGCAGTGGCGACTTAGAAGAAGTCGTGGTGGGGCTGGCGGCCGGCAATGCTGATGGCGACGCGCAGAACGAGCTGGTAGCGGGCACCGCATCGGGAAGTGTGCGAGTCTACCACGCCAGTGGCGGCAGCTATGCGCTCGACGGGAGCGTCATCGACACCGAACGGAGTGAGGCGTACGGACTGGCACTGTCTGACGTGGATGACGATGGAGGCAACGAGATTTTGGTTGGCACTGCTAAGAAAGGCGACGAAAAGGCACGTGTTATCATCTACAACGGCGATAGCCGCGCGCAGGAGTGGAGCCGCGAGGTTGACTATGGTTCCGTCTGGGGTATTGCTGGTGGGGACTTCGACAACGATACCCATTCCGAGGTAACGTGGGGCACCAATGGCGGCCAACTCTTTATTTACGACGGAGAGACCAGGGATTACGAAGCCCATACTAGCGCACTCTCCGGGATGACCGGTCACTATGGGGGACTGAAGATAGCTGACCTGCAAAATGACGGGGTCCCTGAAATCATCACTGGAAGCAATATCTACCTGTGGGTCATGACCTCTGTGGGACAGACTAGTACCCCTGATTTAGTGGTGGTTGGCGATGATATCGCCATTAGCTGGAGCGGGGGAGGCGGCGAAGAGCCAGCACCAACCGGGAGCGACCACCCCAACGAAGACAATGACTTGCAAGTGAATGTCACCTTCCGCAACGTGGGCGGTGCCATGACTTCGGAATGGCGGCTCACCATCTACGACGGTGAACCGCGCTCGTCGAATGAGGTGCGCGAGTTCGAGTGCCACGCTAGTGAGGAAAACCAGCCGGAGGGCTGCCAGATACTCGCGCCGGGGGCCGAGCTGAGTCTGGAGCTGGGCTGGGGCTACCTAAAGCTGGACCCAGGCTACCACGAAGTGTATGCTGAGGTTATTGACCTTTCTAGCCAAGAAACGCGCAAGAGCAACAACGCCGACTTCACTACCTTGAACGTGGATGGAGTGCCCAACGATGCGCCGCACGCAGTCGCCACACTCGATACCGCGACGGTGTGGGTCAATGAGAAGGTACGGGTTGATGCCAGGGGCTCGTGGGACAATGAAACCACCAACGGCATGGCAGATGGCGATGACAATCAGGCTGACATGTCATACCGGTTCTACGCCGGGGGGTGGACCTCCTGGCGCTATGACTGGGATGAAGATGTTGAATTCGCCAATCCAGGTGAATACCTAATACGGGCCCAGGTACGCGACAGCCGGCTCCTACCGTCGGAGGAAATCGTGCTCTCGCTGACAGTAAAGGCCAACAGCCAGCCGATAGCAATCCTGAACGGCAACACTACGGCTGTCGCACTGGGCGAGCATGTCACCTTTGACTTCTCCACCTCGTACGATCCGGATGACCGGGCCGAGCTGGAGTACCGACTCATATTCGGCGACGGAATCTATAGCGACTGGCTGGAGGAAGGTGGAGTGACACTGCTCTACCGCAACCCGATTTTCAACCCAGACGGTAATTTAGAAAGCGGAGATTTGGTCCGCAAGTCAGTCGGCGGTAGTGACTGGGTCTTCAAACTGGTTGCCGGCCAGTTCCTGGAGGTTGATAACTCCGGCCTGACTGGCAATGGCTACAACTACACCCTACCGGCCGCCAGTGGGAATCAAATGACCTACCAGGCAAAGCTTATCGTGCGTGAATTATCCTCGGGACTGGGTGATGACGACCTGCTTACCAGCGCACCATCAGACCCATTCTACGTAACGGTCACGCGAGCCATTAACCAACCACCACTGGCGATGGCGAGAGTGGGAGTCTTCGTTGAGGGGACTGCCATCTTTTCAGACACCGGAATCGAGGCACAGACCGGCGAGGCGGTTACTTTCTCGGCGGCTGAGTCAAGTGACCCGGACGGAGACGATATGGCACTGAGCTTTGTGTGGAGCGTGAGCGGTCCACAGGGTCCAGTTAACCTGCTTGGCGACTCCGAAAAGAGCAGCTTCAGCAAGGTGTTCAACACCCCCGGCACCTACACCGCAAAAGTGAGTGTCACAGATGAGCGCGGTGATCTAATCGAGAGCAATGAGGTGCAGGTGACGGTCAAGGCGGCCGTAACTACTACTGACGACGGCGACGAGGGAGGATTGGACTTGATGAAACTGCTAGGATTGGTACTGCTCGGAACGGTGCTGCTGGCAGGCGGTGCGATGGGGATAGGGTGGTTGCGCGGCGACGGTGGCGAAGCAGAGTTTGACGACACTGTGGACGGTCCGCTCGAGCTGGCGTGCCCATCGTGTAACAGCACTCTTGCAGTCCACACACCGCAGCGCCCCATCCAAGTTGGCTGCCCTCATTGCCAATCGCAATTCATCCTGCGCGAATAGATGCACATCGGTAGCCTAGAGCTGGACGGTCGCTGTCGCGTAATGGGCGTCCTGAATGTCACGCCAGACTCGTTCTACGATGGGGGGCGCTATGACACAACTGTAGCAGCAATCGCGCGTGGACGTGAGATGGTCAAGGATGGCGCCGAAATCATCGATGTCGGCGGCGAGTCCACTCGCCCCGGTGCACCTCCAATTCCGGAAGCAGAGGAGCGAGAGCGAGTCGTGCCAGTCATCGCTGCACTCGCTGCAGAGCTGGAAATCCCGATTTCAATTGACTCGCGCAAGCCGGCAATCGCGTGCGATGCCGTGGAAGCTGGTGCTATGCTGATTAACGACGTCGGTGGTCTGCGTGACCCGGAAATGGTTGCCGCAGTGGCGAAGCTGGGCGTTCCAGTGGTGGTAATGCACATGCAGGGTACACCAGAGACTATGCAGCGCAACCCCGATTACAACGAGATTGTCGCTGACGTAAAGTTGTGGCTGGCAAAACGGGTCGCTGCCGCAGAGGAAGCAGGCATCATGTGCGACCAGCTCATCATCGATCCCGGTATCGGTTTTGGAAAAACATTAGAGCACAATTTAGCGCTGATGGCGCGGTTGGACGAGTTCAAGGATATTGCTGGTGGTATGCTTCTCGGTGCCAGCCGCAAGTCATGGCTGGAGATGCTAGTAGGTGCTGGACCTGAGCAGCGGCTGCCTGGCTCACTCGCCGCTGCGGTCACCGCTGCGCTGGCGGGCGCCGACATCGTACGCGTACATGATGTCGCAGCAACGCGGCAGGCGATTGATGTCATAAATGCGCTGCGTAAATTTAAATAGTAGTCGTCAGGAAAATCAAGCCAACTTATGCATCGCCTGTAAGGCGTCATTGAACTCCTCGAGCACGTCCGGTACGGTGATTCCGGTAATTTCGGCCGCGAGCGAGAGCCCGGCGTCCTTCTTCGACTTCCAAGTTGCCGAATTAAACTCGACCAGTGCAGTAGTCAGGCCACGTAGTCGGTCGCCTTCCGAGGCATTTACGGCTAACTCGGTCAGCGGCGGCATGGGAAACTCGCGCTTCTCGACGGCGCTATGGCCGTAGAGTGTTTCCGACAGGAAATGGCAGAAGAATGGGCAAATGGGCGAGAGCATTACCAACAGATCGTGCAGCGTCCGGTGCAGCGTCCAGGTTGCTGAGGCGTTGCCAGAGTAGAGCCGTTGCTTGGCCATCTCGAGCCAGTGGCCTGGGAAGAGGCCGGTGCCGAACTGCTTCAGCGCTTGTCCGCTGCGGAAGATGTCGATAGCAGAGTAGCCATGCTGGACCGTCTCGAGCACTGCACTGAACTCGGCCAGCAGCCAGCGGTCCTCCGGTGCCAGTTCGGGATGCTGCTCCATTACCGGAACAGGGAACTGCGATGCGAAGCGCGCGACATTGAAAATCTTCGTGAGCACCCCAAAATATTTCGCCTCAATTTCCTCCGGGTTAATCTGAAAGTCGTCGCCCACTTGCGCGTCGCACGCCTTCCAGAGCCGGAAGCACTCAGAGCCCACCTTGTTGGCGCGCAGCGTCACCTGCTTGCCGCCCGGGCCACGAATTTTCCATGCGCCGGTGCGACCAGCAGCACCGCACTCGAGCACCGACTCTGCGTCAATACCATTGCCGAGCGACTTGGACATTTTGCGCCCCCACGGGTCCATCCCCAACCCGTCAATCCAGACGTTGGCAAAGCCCGGCTTGTCGAGTAATAGCGCGCTCTTGAGTAGTGTGTAGTAGAGCCAAGTGCGAACTATTTCCTTTCCCTGCGGGCGTAGCGTAGTCGGGAACGAGTGAGCGAAGAGTTCGTCATCACGAAGGTACCCGCTGACGAACAGGTTCGAATTCGACGAGTCCATCCAAGTGTCGAATACCTTCTC
>CALBFM010000146.1:0-2373 GCA_937893445.1 uncultured euryarchaeote | reverse complement strand
GGAAGCCATCAGTGGCCCTCCAATGAGGAACCAGAAGACGTAGACGTTAGGGTTGAGCAGGTTGGTCAGGACGCCGCGTCTGAACGAGCCGGACGTCTCCGTATCGGAAAATTCGGCTTCCGGTGGTTCGATGGAGAAACATTCGACTCCCATCTTCACCAGGAACAGTGCTCCCAGCACTGAAATCAGCAACAGCACGGCCGGCTGCGTCGCAATCCAGCCCGCCGCCAGCAGGCTGGCAACAATCATTGGACCGTCAGTGAAGAGGGGTGCAGCGGCTGCCCGGACTCCCGCCCGGAGCCCGCTTGACAATGTCTCACGGATTACCACTGTGAGCAGCGGCCCGGGTTTCACCCCTTCCACGATTCCTAGCGTAACTCCCGCCATCGCGAGGGTGAGTATCAGTTCAGCCGCCATGTCCCACCAGGAATTGTTTACTCGTCCGGAGCCAGGAAGGGATAGCTCCATTCCAGCGGGATGTCGAGCGCGCGCTTGATAGATCGCGGCGAAATCCAGCGCATCAAGTTGAGGGGGCTGCCCGCCTTGTCATTAGTTCCGCTCGCTCGCGCACCGCCGAACGGCTGTTGTGCGACGACGGCGCCGGTTGGCTTGTCATTGATGTAGAAGTTGCCGGCGGTGAAGCGCAGCGCCTCGAGCGCAGTTTGAATATCTTTTTCGTTCGTCGCGAAGATGGAGCCAGTGAGTGCGTAGGGGCTACCCTTGTCACACATTTCCAGTGCGCCCTCAAAGTCGTTGTTTTCGTAGAGGAAGACGGTCAGCACCGGACCGAAGATCTCCTCGACCATCGATTCCGCCTTTGGGTCACTGGTGACAATGATGGTTGGCTCAATAAACCACCCCTCCGAATCATCGCTGCCGCCACCGACGACGACATCACAGGTATCGCTCGCTTTCGCGCGTTCGATGTAGCCGGTAATCTTGTCGAAGGCGCGTTGGTCGATTACCGCGGTCATGAAGTTCGAGAAGTCACGCGCGTCGCCCATCTCAATCTTGGCAATCTCGTCGCACAGTGGCTGGCCCATATGGGACCATACTGATTTTGGCAGGTAGGCGCGGCTGGCGGCGGAGCACTTCTGACCTTGATACTCGAAGGAACCGCGCAGCAGCGCCACCACCAGTCCTTGCTCGTCGCACTTGGGGTGTGCAACGACGAAGTCCTTGCCTCCGGTCTCGCCGACGATGCGCGGGTAGCTACGCAGCTTCGGTAATGCCTCGGCGATGCGCTGCCACAGTCCCTGAAAGGTGGCGGTCGAGCCGGTAAAGTGCAGTCCTGCAAAATCGGGATTCGTCAGTGCCAAGTCGGAGATTTCGGCGCCTGAACCAGGCAGGAAGTTGATGACCCCGGGCGGCAGCCCCGCCTCAATCATCAGCTGCATAATGACGTAGCTGGAGTAGTAGCAGTTGCGGCTGGGCTTCCAGACCACAGTGCAGCCGACCAATGCAGGCGCGCTCGGCAGGTTGCCGGCAATGCTGGTGAAGTTAAACGGCGAGATTGCCAGCACGAAGCCTTCAAGCGGGCGAATTTCGGTGCTGTTCTCGACACCATCAGGTGAGACTAGCGGCTGGAGCTGGTCGTGGAACTGTCGTGCATACCAGGCGTTGAAGCGCCAGAAGTCAATCAGCTCGCACGCCGCGTCAACTTCAGCCTGGAATACGGTCTTGGACTGGTTCAGCATCGTTGCAGCATTCACTCTGTAGCGCCAGTCTCCCGCGAGCAGGTCAGCGCAGCGCTCGAAAATTGCCGCACGCTCCTCGAGTCCAAGCGCAATCCAGTCAGCCTGCGCTGTAACCGCGGCCGCGCATGCACCCTCTATTTCTGCCCTGCCCGCAAGGTGCACTTTCGCCAAGACGTGGCCATGGTTGTGTGGGACAACCTGTTCGACGGTATTCCCCGTGAAGACATCCTTGCCATTGACGACGCATGGCACCTCCACCACCGTGGCCAGCTGCCGGTCCAGCTCATCCTGCAGCGCAGAGCGCTCCGGGCTGCCAGGGGCGTAGTCCAATATCGGCTCGTTGGCCGGATGGCTGCTCATACGTCGGTCCCAGCGGGAGCCTATGAATAGCGTTTTGCAGCCTCAGATGTGGCAAGCAGCGTTGGGATTCTTCTCGAAGTATTTCTGGTGATATTCCTCGGCACGCCAGAATTCCTGAGCTGGTTCGACCTGCGTGACAATTCCTTCATCGAAGCGCGGCTGTGCCGCCTCCAGCGAAGATTTCGCAGCGGTGAGTTGCTCATCGTCATGGCAGAAGATAGCAGAGCGATATTGTGTGCCGAAATCGGGTCCCTGCTGGTTCAGCTGCGTTGGGTCATGGCACTCCCAGAAGGCGGCGAGCAGCTCGGCATAGCTG
>CALBFM010000145.1:0-14076 GCA_937893445.1 uncultured euryarchaeote | reverse complement strand
CATGTTAACTATGTTTTTCTTTCTCATGCTAATTTTCTTTGACGTTAGTGCGAGCTCAAGATATAGAATGTACAGCGATGAACTTCTTACGCAGTGGAAAGATGATAAACTCCGTTTCATGAAAATGTATTCCAATGAAATGGAGAGGCGCGCTTCCGAAATCGCTAAACCTGCAAGCGCGAAGAAAAAATAGTTGGCTAACATCTCCGTCTCCCGCGCCGACGCCCCCGATGGCTGGCTGTTGACAGTGAAAGTCGCCGAGCGTGGCAGCGCGACCGAGCACCGCGTTTCGCTATCGCGCGACTACCATGTGAAGCTAACACAGGGCTGCGCAACGCCGGAGCAGCTGGCCGAAGCGTCATTCCGCTTCCTGCTCGAACGTGAATCAAAGGAAAGTATCCTGCGCAGTTTCGAGATGCCAGTTATTGCACACTATTTTCCAGAATATGAGCAACGAATTGGTAACTACCTTCCGGAATGAGTACTAAATACAGCCGTATGATGGAGCAGGGATGACCAAGTACCACTGCCATAACTGCGACATGTCAGTCAACGGACTGACTTGCGGAAACTGTGGATCCAGTCTGGTGCCCGGCAGCGTGGTGAAAGATGACGGTACCGTTGTCGCCACGTCGGAGTGCCCGGACGGCTGCGGCCGCATCAAGTCGCCGATGTGCTGCGGCAACGATATGCACGCACACTAGCGCTTGACTGCATCGAGGCTCACGACCAGTGCGTCGCCGATAACCTCGGCTGAGTGCTCGGCGCCTGCCGGCACTTCGAGCCAGTCACCTGGCCCTAGATCGACGTACTGGCCATGCATCCCCATGCGAAAAGAGCCTTCAAGCACCGCATCAATCTTCGCCTCACCGTGGACGTGCGGCGGGAAGCAGGTTCCAGGCGTATAGGTGTAGCGCGCCACAGAATAACCGCGCGCTTCGAGAAGTGCGCGTAATTTTGCTTCATTGGGTGGGCCGTCCTGCTCTGCTTCCCAACGCCGAATTGCGAGAATCCTCACCCGAACACGCTAAGGCCCGGGGAGTCAGCCATCCGTTCCAGTGTCTGAGTCACCTTAGCCTGAGTGCCAAATACTTGTGTGGCCTTCAATGCCAGACATCTGATTTCATTCCGTTCAAGTCCATCCAACGACGGCATTATATTCGAGAGAACAACCTTGTTCACAGCCTTCTCCCAGCCTGCCTTCTCAAATGAATTAACAATTGTGACCATTGAATCAATAACCAAAGCCGGTCCAAGTCTCCTGAAGGTTCTAACGCCAAGAGGTTCCTCAACTCCACGCGATGTTGGTGCCTCCTGGCGTTCGAGGAAGTCAATCAACTTCTGGTAAGCCTTGAAAATATCACCTGTTTTATCATAATAATCGAATTTTCCCTGGGCAAAATAGGGACATTTGTCGCCAATACCCCATTTCAGACTGTCTTCAGGGCGCTCACTCACAATTCCATGCTTCTTCAGTTTAGTATAACAGAATATTGGCATGCGATTGTATTCATCATCGGTGTCAGGAAGATCAATCTCAATAAAGGCAAAGCGTCGCATCAGTGCCATGCCCACATTGAAGAGCGTGTTCTTGTCCTGAGTATTCATGGTGCCAATAACACGGAATTCAGGCGGCATGAAGAACGGGGCGCCACCAGTTTCCTTATGGGTCAGCAAAGGCTGCTTATCGCGGTACTCAAAGACGGTGAAAAGCTTTCCAAAAGCTTCATCGATATTGGCACGATTGAACTCATCAATAATAAGGTAGTGCGGTCTATGTAGCTCCTGGACTGAGCGTTCGCAAGCTCGGGCAGCCTCAGCGACATAACCGTCCTTGAAGTAGTAGCCGCCCTTGTCATCAGGGGAAATACCGCCGATTACATCGAAATTTGACCATTCGGCGTTAGCGGTAACTATCGAATAGTTAGGTAGGCGACTGCCGTTTGGTTGCTCGATTTCACCGCAGATTTCAGTCAGAAGCAGATTGGCAAGCGCTGTTTTTCCGGTGCCGGGCTCTCCAAACAGCATTATGTTCCTGCCAGACTTGAGTTGAGTGATAACTTCATCGATAGTATCTTGTGATGTTGAATAAGCTTTAGCTATTTTTTCGAAGGAGACCCCGTCATAATCTACCTCGATGGCTGGCCTAATTGTGGCCGAAATATCGACATCACTCATCATGGTCTTCTCGACCATGTCATAGTCTGGTGTCTGGTCGGTACTGTGTTTCAATTCTATCTGGTATTCATCACCAGATTGCTCCAGAATGTACTCCATCGCGTCATCGACGGATTTCCAACCAGAACCTGTATCGGCGGAAGTGCCTTCTGGGGAAGGGGTAAATGAATCGAGTTCACCAGGATCCATCCGGCCCTCGAAGTCCTTTATCTTTACTGAAATGAACCGAACGCTAAGCCATAGGCCCAGCAAGGAGACCAGTAAGGCTGTCGCTACCCTAACCTGAGCACCTTGCTCTTCTGGCCATGCCAGTTCGCGTCCAGAAAGAGCGATAGGTGCGATGAAAAGGGCGAACAGGGCAAATATTCCTGCTGCAAAGATTCCAAAATAAGCAATACCTACCGAATTCCCCTCGCCTTGTCTCTTCCTATAAAATGAATATACGCCTACTGCAGCAACACCGAGCGCCATCACTGTCAGGGCAGTATCTTCCTCGCCGAGCGATAGAGAACCATCTTCCCTGACCAAAACATTGTAGGCCAATATCAGATATTGGAGTACCAGTCCTGAGACTATCATAGCCAGGAAGCGAGCTTCGTCCAAATCCCTGATACGAATGTTGCCCCGGAACCAAACACCCACGCCAAGCAGCAACAGGGTTGCGGCCACTACCTCGATATTAACTTCGGCATCTGAAAAAACGATTGGTTTAGCACCAATATTCGCATAACCTTGGAGATTGCACTCACTCATCAGTTCGGGCATGCTCCCCCATGCTTCTAGGTCATCTGCGTTAGGAGCGCCATCACAGAAAGCATACGGTCCCAAAAGGAAGTTGTGGAACACTGCTGCCAGCAGTACGGCAGCAGCTAGAATAAATATATAGAAAAGCCTCCCGGGCGGATTAGAGAAATCGCGTCTCAGTAATACCCTGAAGAGCGGGACGCCTGTAGCAACTAAAAGACCCAGAATAGCCACCATACCAATTGTAGCTTCAGCAGCGAAAATATAGCCCGTTGTACCGTGTATACCGAAAATTGCGAATTGTACTACCCAGAACAAAAAGATTGGATTCGTTATAGAACTGTTAGGAATGTGGCGGGCCAAAAAGAGTGCACTTATCAAGAAAGCCAAGTTAATCAGAATCAAGTATACTGTAAAGCTTGTACTGTTTTGCAACGGACATCCATACCTTTCTCCAGCCTCAATTACTCCGTTCTCATTTTTGTCGGTAGGGTTGACATAGTTTCCGTCTTTGTCTTTGTAAATATAGGGGTCCCATAGTTCACAATTGAACGCCTCGCCCGAGAATGGGACGCCGGCAGATCTCACTCTAGTTGCGTTCGATGATTCACCTGGGGGAGTTAGCGGAGACAAGGGTCTGGCTTCCCCATCAGAGGAGTCTTGCTCGGGTCCAGGAACCGTGGATACAGCCAGAACTACAACTGAGATAAACAACAACAACGATATTATCATAAGGACAGTAGGTGCGCGATAAGTCAAGTTCCTGTTTTCATCAAGAAAAAGAGTGTCCAACCTTTGACGGAATTTATCCAAGAGCAAGACGAAGCCTGCTGAGTACTGGGCTGTGGTTGAAGATGATTTAGAACTTTCATCTTCACCTGAAACAGGAACATCTGGCTCCTGCGGTGTTTCCTCCGGACTTTCTTTCCGAATTTGGTCATATTTTTCCATAAGCGGAGTCTCTGCCTCCTTCTCCGTCTGCTCCGATGAAGTTTCAGAAGGCTCGGGAGGGAGAGGTGCATCTACAGCTAGGTCTGACCCGCATACGGAACACACCACTGAATTGTCATCTTCCTCTTCGAAAGAACATACGGGGCAAACCGCCACATATAAGCACTAACAGCACAGATATAACATTTGTTACAATGAAAAAAATTAGGAAACTTTATAAACTACTCTTAGTCGCCAGAGACCCGCGCAAATGATAGACAGACTAGAGAACATCCAGAAAATTGCTGCTGCACTTGCGGTCTGTGCAGTCCTGGCCATTATGAATGTATATGGTCTTGGATTGTGGTTTGAAATCGAAGGGCAGTCATATACATATCAACCTGATAATCCAGATGCTGAAAGAGAAGGACCCTATCGTTTTGAAGCTGCCTATCACACCACTGAGGTTGCTTATTACGATAGTGGAGGTGCTGAAAAGCAGATCAATGTTAAAATTAATGATGCGAGCAACTATGCCCTGAACGGGGTCATGCAAAATGTCAGACTGGCGACGTTAGCCTTGGCAGCCGCTTCAGCATACTTAGCCTACTTAATTTATGGCATTACAGGAATTTCAGATCGTAATAAATTGTCTGCAATACTGCGGCAACTTCAGTTCGGTGCGGGCGCATCCCTGCTACTGGGAATAATAGTTCTGGGCTTGGTTTCACAGTCGCTACCACAGGCTATACTTGATGATGACAGCAACTTAGCCAGTGATGAAAGTTACATAGGTTGTATCGGTGAAATGCCTCTTGGATTCTGGGGAGACGGAACCTGTAACGAGTATGAGGACGCAAGTGGGTTGTCGGAGGGTGAAATGCCCTCGGTGATCGGCTCTAAAGTAAACATCAAATGGCAACCAGGGATTGCGCTCTTCCTGATAACTATTGGTTGCATGGCTTCTGGCGGCGGCACATTCTACATTATCAATGAAATAGAAAAAGAATGGGATGAACATATCAAGCCGCTGCACGACAGAATTGAGAAGGAGGAAACCATTGTTGAGGGAGAACAAGAAAGAGCTCAGCAATTGCGTAAAGAACTTGAGGCTAATGAAAGAGAGGTGAAGGCTATCGAACAGCGACTGGAAGTTGTAAGCAACACTGCGTCTAGGATTAACTATGATGAAATAGAAACCCTAAACGAAGAACTAGAAAGAATCAGTTCCATGGCTGGAACTGTTGGGACACTGAACAATTCACTAAATGAGAGCCTGATAATTACCCGCAAGGAAACTTCTGAAAAGGAAAGGCGAGCAACCCTTGCGGAAGAGGAAATAGAGAATGACCTCTCCAGCAAGGAACGCCTAGAGAGTGAAATCAAAGAGATGCGTCAAAAACATGAGGACGATATGCATCTGAGCGATCGAATGACGCGGGAGATAAGCAGCCTGCGTGATATGGCTAAGCAAGCAGAATTAAGGGGTGAAAAAGCAGAAGCGGAATTGAGGGAGAAAAAACCTGAACTCACATCCGTACTTGATTCCTATGAAATTGTAAAGAAAACGTATGACCAGGTACTGGAAGAAAAATTTTCACTGGAACAGGACATCAAGAAACTGGAATACTCCACTACACAGGACCAGGGCAGGGAGGAAACAGCCAAAACAGAGAGAGAAGACACGGTCAAAAGGATTAAGGAACTTTCAACTGAAACTAAGCACATGAAAACCACTAACACCAAAAATAAAAAAGAATCTGTGGAATTAAAAAAGAAACTTAAGGCGCTTCAGGTTTCAGCAGGTACCGCTGAAAAGAAAACAGAAGATGCACTTCAAAAACTAGATAAGGAAAATGAAAAAAGTAAAGAACTGGAAACAAAAATCGAATCTCTGAAACATGAAATGCGGGACCCACAAGATGTTGCAGATGAACTTGATTCAGTTCGTGAGCTTACAAAAGAATACAAGGAACATGCCAAGCAACATACTGATGATGCTAAAAAGGAACGGGAACGGCAGAAGCAACTAAGGCAGGAACTCAAAACTCTCCAGAAAGCTGACAAGGCAAACAGTGATGTAAGAAACAAATTGAACACGCAGCTGGCTCGGAACAAGAAAGAACTGGACAAGGTAACCGCAAAACTGAACGAAGCTGAACGCAAGCTTGAATCCGAGAAAGACAAGCGCAGGGAATTGACTGGCCAACTGGAATTCCTGAGCGAGAGCTTCAAAGAAAATCTCTCCGAGGACCAGTTGAAAGAAAAAATGAAGGGAATAGAAGCTGAAGCTGCCCTTGTGAAGGATGATGGGGGCAATACACTTGCCAGTGCGGAACAAATGGATCAAGAGAATCAGGACCTAGAGAAAAAACTGGATGAGGTTCGAAAAATGTCAGTGACAGATGACTCCAAGGCAGCAGATGTTGCAAGGAAAGCCCTAGAATCTGTCATCTCCACTTCAAAAATCGGTTCAAGTCTTGTCGTGAAAAATCTGGTCAAGGAAACAGAGCACACCTATAAACTGGTCAAGGCACTCTCAGAACAAGACATGGCAAAGGGTGTCCTATCCATCGAAAATCCACTTGGAAAAGAACTATTTGGTACCAAGGAAGGGCAGGAAATTTCGATGGGGAATATCAAGTTCAAAGTACTTGAAATCAAGAACTAGATTTATCCAATTTCACGTAGCCTCGCTCGACCACTCGGCAGCAGTATCAGCCTTAAACCCATAGTTCCTGCCTACTGATGAACCCGGTCGAACGCTGGCTGGCATCGCGCAATGGGATGGAACTGCGGCTACAGGTGCTTGGAGCGCTGCTGCTCTTTGAATATTCTGGCTATGCATTCATCAACCACCTGACAGCATGGCGCGCGGAATCGCTCGGTCACAGCTACCTCGAACCGTGGTCGGCAATCGACAACAGTATTCCATTCATCCCAGTCAGCATTCTACTCTACGTACCACTACTACCAATGGTCGCTGTGCCGGCATTCGCGCTCTCCGAGGAGAAAATCCGTACCGGCTTCTGGACCTATATCGGGGTCATCGTCTCTTCGTTTGCTATCTTTCTGCTAGTACCAATGAAAATGTCACGTGCCGGACTCGAAACCGGTGCTTTCGAACCACTGTTCCTGCTGTTGTGGACTATTGACCCTCCCTTCAACACTTTTCCTAGCCTGCACGTCTCACTCGCAACTATCGCCACGCTGGTAGTATGGCAGCATGACCGGCGGCTCGGCCGCTGGATGCTAATTGGCGCGACTGTACTGACGCTCTCAACCTTCCTAGCCAAACAGCACTTTGTTATCGACGCGATTGGCGGAATGGCACTAGCGATAGTGTGGTATCGCTACCACTACTTGCCGCGCGCACGGCTCAAATAGCCGCGGCAGCTGGCCCGCCATGTCGCTGCCAGCCACTAGCGCCGAGCTGCTTGACTGGGGCTGGGACGACTACGCGCCGCACTACGAAGCGCTCGCGAGCGCCGAACTGGACGCGGCGTCCGTCGGCGACTGGCTACAGCAGTGGTCGGACCTGGTCGAACTGCTCTCGGAAGTCGGCACGCAGATGCACATCGCGACGACGGTCGACACCACTGATACGGAGGCTCGCGACGCCTACCACGCCTTCCTGGAGCAAGTGGGCGAGCCGGCGCAGACGGCCGAGCAGCGGCTGAAACAGCACCTGCTCGCGTCGGGACTCAAGCCGGACGGCTTCGGAGTGCAGCTGCGCGCGATGCGCAGCGAGGCGGAGCTCTATCGCGAGGCGCATTTGCCGCTCTTCACCGCGTCGAAGAAGCTCGCCAACCGCTACGACGAAATCATCGGCGCGCAGTCGGTCGAGTGGGACGGCGAGGAAAAAACGTTGGCGCAGCTGCAGCCGGTGATGCTCGAACAGGACCGCGACCGCCGCAAGGCGGTCTGGCAGCTGGTGACGGAACGTCGCCTGCGGGACCGCGACGCCATCACCACCATCTGGCAGGAGCTGCTCGAACTGCGCTGCACGATTGCCGCCAACGCCGATTGCGCCGACTTCCGCGAGTTCTGCTGGAAGGCGCTGCAGCGCTTCGACTATTCGCCCGCGGACTGCCTTGAATTCCACGACGCGATTGCCGCGGTGGCGCTGCCGGCCGCCGGAAAGCGGCTCGCGCTGCGGCGCGAGGCGCTGGGTGTCGGCGATTTGCGGCCGTGGGATCTTGCAGTCGACACACAAGGTCGCGACCCTCTGACACCTTTCGACAATGTAACAGAACTAGAGGTGGGCTGTGAACGCATCTTCAATGCCGTGGCGCCCGAACTCGGGGCAAGGTTCCGCACCATGCGTGAAGGCGGACTACTGGACCTGGACAACCGCAAAGGAAAGGCGCCAGGGGGATACTGCACGGAATACCATCGACAGCGACTTCCGTTCATCTTCATGAATGCTGTGGGGGTGCACGGCGATGTCCAGACGCTGCTCCATGAGGGGGGGCACGCATTCCACGTCTTCGAGTCAGCTCAGCTGCCATACGTGATGCAGCGAGAGGTAGGGATGGAATTTGCCGAGGTGGCGTCGATGGCGATGGAACTGCTGGCAGCTCCCTATCTGGCCAAGAGTGAAGGCGGCTTCTATTCCAAAGAGGAGGCAGCGCGCGCGCGCTGCGAGCACTTGGAACGGTCGCTACTTTTCTGGCCCTACATGGCAGTCGTTGATGGATTCCAGCACTGGGCCTACACCCATCCCAAAGCCGCTGCGCAGCCAGAAAAATGCAATGCGGCATGGCGTGAATTATGGTTGCGGTTCCATCCACATCTGGACTGGAGTGAATTCGACGAATATATCGAGACTGGCTGGCACAACAAACTGCACCTTTACCACGTGCCATTCTATTACGTCGAATACGGCATGGCGCAGCTCGGCTCGGTACAAGTGTGGTCTAACGCACTGCACGACCAGGAACAGGCGGTCACAGACTATCGTCGCGCGCTGGCACTGGGCGCAACGGTAACACTCCCGGAGCTCTACGCTGCCGCAGGCGGCCGCTTTGCCTTTGACGCGGAGACGCTTGGCAACGCAGTATCGCTCATAGAACGCACGCTAGGAGAACTGGCGGCGTGAGCGAATCCATGCAGGATCTCTACGCACCTAGCAGCATCTGCTTTGGCTGCGGCCCCGCAAACACAGATGGGCTGCGCATCAAGTCATTCCGCGACAAAGAAGGATTACAGATGGTTTTCCAGCCGCAGAAGCACCACCAGGCGTTTCCGGGGGTAATTAACGGCGGCATCATCGGCGCGCTGCTCGACTGCCACGGTAACTGGACCGCTGCCATCGCCATCATGGACCGACTTGTGTTGGAGCAGCCGCTCTGTACCGTTACTGCACAATATGAAGTAAAGCTGCGGCGACCGACTCCGTTCGGTCCCACTCTGGATGTACGCAGCCGCATATTGGCACTGGAAAACGACCGGGCAGAGGTAATTATCGAGCTACAGGCCAATGGGGAAACTTGTGCCGTCGGCCGTGGGTTGTTCGTCGCCGTCAAGGAAGGTCACCCCGCTTGGCACCGCTGGGGATGAGCGCCGACTTGTGGCACGCCGCGCTGCGCCATCATAATACACGCGACTACCACGAAGCGCACGAACTCTTCGAAGATTTGTGGCTCGAGCTAGACGCCCGCGACGAGAAGGACATCGTGCAGGCACTCGCACAGGCCGATGCGCTGGCGGTACACCTAGAAACCGGGAATCTGCGTGCCGCGCAACGGCTAATGCGGCAACTGCCACAACTTGCAACGGCACTGCCTGACACCTGGCGCGACGTCGAATTACAATCTCTGCGTGAATGGGTCGCTGAGGTCGCAGCTACGATACCCGTGCATGGAGATATTCCAGATGGAGTGAGGCGGAAACCGCCCTCAATCACCAAGCGCGGCGATTAACCCGTCATACGGTCCGGATTCCTCGGCGACGGCTGCGCGCAGTGGCTCGAACAGACGGTCCAGTGCAGTAGCGGTGCCGTTTTTCAGGTCAAGCGGATGTAGTTCTCCGCTGGAGAAGGCCGCTTCGAGCGTCGCGTAGTTCTCGAACTTAACCGGCCCGCCAAACTTCTCGGAGCGGTCGATAGTGACATCTCCCAATCCCGGTGTGAGCAAGTGCTCCCACAGGTCTAGGACGGGGTTCCCCTCGCGTTCAGGCGGGCAGAATGCCTTGGACAGCTTCTGCTGCAATTGCTTCGCGCTGTCATGGACAAGCAAAGCACTTGCCGGGTCCGACTTGGACATCTTGGTATCAGTATCCATGCGGCCCGCTCCCGCAAGGGAGCCAAGCAATGGCGTGTGCAGCGCGACGATTTTGGGCAATCGCAACTTCTCCGCCGCGTCACGTGCCAGCATGTGCGCATGCCGTTGGTCCATCCCGCCCAGCGCCAAGTCGACTTCGAGGGCATAGATGTCGGTCGCCTGCATCGCAGGATAGAAAAACATGCTCGTATCTGATTCGGCTTCGTCCCCACTTCGCCCCATAATCGAGACCGCGCGGCGCATACGTTTCAATGATGTCGCCTTGGCAACGTGTAGTACCCGCTCCCAGTAGCCGTCGCTGCGTACCAACTCGCTCGCGGTCAGAAACTCGGTACCGGGGGCGAAAGTTCCGAACATCTGCCGCTGGTATTCAACGCCGGCATGCAGCGCGTCCCAATCGCCGTCCAGTTTGTTGTTGATGTAGCCATGCCAGTCAGCCAGCAAGACGGTAACACGAAAGCCAGCCGCGATGAGATCACGCACCTTGAGCATAGGCACCAGCGACCCGGCATGCAGCAGACCGGATGGCTCGAAACCTATGTAGGCCATTGGCTGCGCCTTCGCCTCCAGTAACGCCTCCAGTTCTACCTGCGTGACGCACTCGGCAACCCCGCGCAGAACCAGGTCAAGTCTGTTTCCCATTACTACTTCACCCGCACACTCCATTAAAGTGGATTCGTCCATGCCCACTTCTGTAGGCAACGGAACTTCCACCTGTCAAATAACTGTCAAAAATCCTATAGATAAGCATTTAAGTGACGACCCGCTCGACGGTCGGAGCAAAAATGTCTGAAGCCGCAGATAATCCGGAAGTTCTCGAGGCTGTTCGCCTACTGGTAGGAGACCTGGTGCGCAACAAGCGGTATGTCATGCTTGCTGCAGAGCCGGGTGAAGGAGATCCGCTTATAGGTCGTTTCAGGACCATTAATGATGCAAAACGCTTTGCGAGGAGAAGCGATATAGAACACTTTTCGCTCTGGACAGAGCTCCACCTAGAAAAGGGCAAGGATGCAGAAGACGACCTCAGCCTAGACGAAACTTTTGAAGAGAGCGACTTGGACGACGAGCTGGGAGACCTACTTGCGGATGACAAAGATTTACCAGACCTCGACGAAGATGAGGATTTGGACGAACTTCTATGAGTCCACAGGTTACAATCTTCGAACTGATAGAAAAGGACCTCGAAGGCGCTACGATTGTCGTTGGCTTTCCCGGCGCAGGACTGGTCGGCACGATAGCCGCTAACCACCTTATCAATTCGCAAGGCCTTGAGCAGATTGGCGTAATCGAGAGCCCACACTTTCCCGCAGTTTCAGTCGTGAAGGATGGGGTCCCACACAACCCAGTGCGAATCTATGCTGGCGAGCAAACTTGCATACCGGAGCAAGTCAAAGGTAACGACACCTGTAACCAGTTGGTAGTCTGTGTCAGTGAGTTCTCGCCTCCGGCGCAGTTAACCAAGCCGCTAGTCACTACGCTCTTCGAATGGATCGTAGAGAAGGGATGCAAGCGGCTGATTTCGGCCGAGGGATTCCGCTCCGCCGATGATGATGATATTCCGGATGAAGTTTATGGCGTTGGCTCTACTGAAGATGCTCGAAGGGGAATTGAGGAAGGAGGGGTCAAGCCGTTCATGTTCGGCACCATCGGTGGCGTTTCCGGAGTAATGCTGAACGAGGGCAAGCGGCGGAACTTCAACATGCTAAGCTTGCTGGCCGAGGTCAAGGAAGACATCCCTGACGCGCGTGCGGCTGCACGTGTCATCCAAGTTCTGGACGAGAAACTGCTAGCGATTAAGCTTGACCCAGAACCGCTACTTGCCGAGGCAAAAGAACTCGAGGCGCAGGTGCGAATGATGCGTGACCAGGCACCCCCCGAAGCAAGCGCCGAAACACCACGCTACATCGGTTAGGATAATATTTTTTGTAAGATTAAACGATTTATAATCAAAAGGACCTAATTGGTTGAATCACCATCGGTTAAGCGTTTTACCAGCACCTGAATAGGGGCGCGTGACGCACACAGAAGCACTCGCAGAAGCGCAGCAGCTGGTCGCTTCCGCGCTGAAGGAACTGGACTGGCCCGAGCTGCCGTACGACCATTACCCACTCCAGGGCGATCTGGCAGTCATCTGCTTCCCTGCTGCAAAACAACTGAAGCGCTCGCCTCCAGAATTGGCAAAAGAGCTGGCCACTGTACTTGCCGACCACGGGCTCAGTGCATCTGCCGAGGGAGGCTACTGCAACATCACCCTAGACTGGCGCTCGCTTGCATCTGGCCTACTCGCACAGATAGCTTCCGGTGATTTTGGCCGCGGCGCGCCGAGCGGGAAACGGGTGCTCATAGAGCACACATCAGCCAACGCCACAGGGCCATTCCATATGGGTCGTGCGCGCAATCCGATTATCGGTGACACGCTGGCACGGCTGCTGCACTATGCTGGTGACGAAGTGGCCACAGAGTACTACGTCAACGACATGGGGCGCCAGGCAGCAACGCTTGCCTACGGGCTAAGCCACTTCCCCTCAGGTGATAATGAAAAAGTGGACCACGCGCTAGTTAAATGCTACCAGCAGGCAAGCACAGCACTCGAGAACGACCCCACTGCCAAGAAGGCAATCTACGAGCTAATGGAGGCGTGCGAACAGGGTGATAAGAAAGCGATAAAGGAGGTTGCTGGCGCCGCTGAGAAAATGCTCGTGGGCATGCGTATTTCACTGTCTCGGATGGGCGTTGAGGCCGAGGCATTCTTCAACGAATCTAAGCTAGTGACTGGTGGCATGGTGGATGAAGTTGTCACGGCACTTGCCAAATCACCACTCTGCGGAGACGAAGAAGGTGCTAAGTATCTCGATCTCACAGACTATGGCATAGCCGGACGCAACCAGAAATTCTTCTTCACTCGCAAGAGCGGACTCAGCCTCTACACAACGCGCGACGTAGCATACCACCTAGACAAATTTGGCCGCTGCGACGTTGCCATCAACATCCTTGGTGAAGACCACAAGCTACAGTCACGGCTGCTCGCCATCGCACTGGGCGAGCTCGGCGCACCTGCTCCGGACGCACAGTTCTATGCCTTCGTCAGCCTGCCTGGCGGGAAGATGTCGACCCGTGCCGGGCGCGTCGTCTACCTTGACGACATGCTCGATGAGGCACAGCAACGGGCACTAGCAGAACTGGAGCAACGACGAGGTGATATGCCCGCGAAGAAGCGGAAGGAACTGGCCACCATCATTGGCACCGGCGCACTGCGCTACAACATCTTGCGCGTGCAGGCTGAAAAGGGATTCACGTTCCGCTGGGAAGAAGCACTGAGTTTTGAGGGCGATTCAGCGCCGTTTGCGATGTATTCGCACGCGCGCTGCTGTGCCATCCTGCGCCGTACCGATGGAGATGCAGGTGGGAACCCTCCAGACGAACTCCACACCACCGAAGAGGAGCTGCTGCGGCAGCTTGCTCGCTGGCCCTCGACCGTTACGCGTGCTGCAAATGAGCGGAAAATGCACCTGCTCCCCGCCTTCGCGCACAGCCTCGCTGCGGCATTCAACGGTTTCTACCGCGACTGCATGGTAATTGGTGCTCCCGAGCAGGAATTCCGGCTGGGACTAGTAGACGGAACACGCCAAGTGCTTGCCGACGTGCTTGGAATGCTAGGAGTGGTTGCGCCGGAGGAAATGTAGGGTGCTGCGGCCGCAGTGGCACTTCCTCAGCGATGAGCCTCCGGCAGATATTGTTGAACTGCTGCTGCTGCAGCGTGACCTGACGGGAGCTGAACGCGACGCGTTCATGCAGCCATCACTGACGCAGCTGCATGACCCATTTGCGCTTCACGATATGGAAGCCGCTGTAGCAAAGCTGGAGTGGGCACTGACCTGGCAACAGCCCGTAACGGTCTTCGGCGACTACGACTGCGACGGTGTCACTTCGACGGTTCTGC
>CALBFM010000144.1:0-1017 GCA_937893445.1 uncultured euryarchaeote | reverse complement strand
TCATGACTCAACAGCGTCATTCGCTATATGCCCTGCTAGCCACTGCCATGTTGCTCTCCGGAGCTTTGGTGGGGATTATGTTTGCTCCTTCCGCGAGTGGCGAGGAGCACGACATCAATGGTTCCGTGCTGGCTGACGGCACTTGGCTTGTAGGTGCCACAGTCACTGCATTCAACACTGCCGATGGCGACGTCACTAATTCCACCACTGATGCAGGTGGTTGGTACAGCCTAGATAATCTCGACGCGGGCGATTACAAAATCGGCTATGAAATGGACGGCTACTTGACAGTAGTGAACGATTTTAGCGTTGATAGCAGTGGTAGTATAGATGACGTAATACTTACGGCCACTACGAGTGGTACCGCCGACTTTACAGGCAACGTTACCGATGGTACTTCTGGAATTGAAGGAGCTACTGTCATACTGTCGGGCGCGGCCCCCAGTGATGGCTGGTGGGGCAGCAGTTATACTACGGGGTATGAGCGCGAGACCACTACTGACGCCGACGGAAACTACAGCTTCAGTGGGCTCCCTGATGAATCCTTTACAGTCCATGTCACAGCGGACGGCTACTACTCTTCACGCGGTATCGATTCAGCAGTAGAGCTCACGGCAGTCAACGATGACAATCTGAAATATGTGCGTGTTCTTGACGGGGATGGTAACACTCTGCGCGATGCAGAGGTCATGCTTTACGAGGCACACACCACCACGTGGACCTCAGCCCAAAAACTGGGCGCCGCAACGCATGTCGTGCGCCCTAGTGCAGAATCTAACTACAATTACATCTTCGCGTTCCACCAAAACTACGCGACTGGCGTAATCGTGCCTGACAACAGCGTTGACGCAAACTTGGAAATTGCACTTGAGCCAAGTTCAACTGCGACTAAGGTTGCGACGCTGATGGGTGTTCCGGCCGTTAGCTCGACTATCCCCGTCATGGATGTCAACGGGATGACTGTGCTGCTACAGCTCAACCCCGGCCCGACGGCGAATATAGCCATTACCAGTGAGA
>CALBFM010000143.1:0-1053 GCA_937893445.1 uncultured euryarchaeote | reverse complement strand
ACCACGGAATTGGTCGTGCCTTGGTAGAGGCTGCGCTGGAACGCTTGGCTAGGTGTCGCGCGGTACGAGTCCACTCATTGATGCCTTCTGCTGGATTTTACCGAGCGTTCGGCTTTGTCGCGGAGGGGATGTCTACTCATTTCCGGCTTTCCCCGGAAATGCATGGGCTAGTGCCGTTTGAAGTCGGCGATGCCGAGGTGGAATCAGCACGTAGCGACTGGGAGGAGCTGCTGGCACTTGATGCACGGCAGTTCGGTGGCGACCGCTCTAGCCTGCTCAATACATTAGCGGACGCAGTTCCCGAAGCGGCATTCGCTGTTGAAGGCGGCTACATCTTGGCGAAGGGAGAAGACACTCACTACGAGCTTGGACCGTGGGTAGTTGAATCAGGCTGCCAGAGATGGCGGCAGTTGCTCGAGGCTGCGATGGCAGCACTACCGCGCGAAGCGACGTTGGAAATCATAGTTCCGTCACCCAACTTCCGTGTTACCAGTCTGCTTGAAACTCAGGGGTGGGAGGCTGTCGATTACATGCTGGCGATGGTGCGTGGCGGAGAGTGGAGCGACGAATCCAATATCTGCGCCCGCGCCGGAGGCGACAAGGGATGAGAATCTACAACAGTGCCACGCGTTGCAAGGAGCGTTTCCGGCCGGTTGGAGACCCGGTAAGGCTCTATGCCTGCGGGCCAACTGTATACGCACCCGCGCATCTTGGCCACGCCAAGAGCTATGTGGCGGTTGACGTTCTGCGCCGCTGGTTGGAATATCGTGGTCATGCAGTGCGCCATGCACAGAACTTTACCGATATAGCTGATGAGACTGCGCAAGCGGCTAGACGTGAAGCCATAGCCGAGGTGGAGCTGACTGCGCGTTACGAAACCGAATTTTTGGTACAGATGGACGCGCTGGGTAACCTGAGGCCGCATGCGTTGCCGCGTGCTTCCGGAGTGGCCGAAGAGATTGGCACGCTGGCGGCGCGGCTGTTGGAAGAAGGCAGCGCCTACGAGAGCGCAGGGGGAATCTGGCTCTCTGTTGAACCAGGACAGCACGGCGC
>CALBFM010000142.1:0-3929 GCA_937893445.1 uncultured euryarchaeote | reverse complement strand
GGCGTGCCGAGCGGCGGCTGCCGCCCGCTATACCTGCGCCGAAGCCCTTAGCCTCGCCACCCACTGCACCAATCATCATCACCTCGTCGGTCCCGGTTCCAAGACCGGAACCAGTTACCGGCACGACAGTGCCAAAGCCAAATATACGTCCAAAAAGGGATTGCTTGAGCTTAATGTCTTCAATGTGGTTGTAGCGTACCTGTCGATCTTCCTTGCTTATCCCGAGGAAATCCTTGTGCATCGCGATACGGATATCGGTTAGGTAGTAGGTAAAACTGCGGCGATACTGATTGACAAAGGCCATTCCACCCCCGCCAACCAATAGCGTCAGTAACGGGATGAACCAGCGGCCAAACGCCATCGTGTCACCCTCCGTCCGGAGATGTATTATCATTGCCCCAATGCCGAAGAGTGCCAGTCCGCCGTAGAGTCGGAAAATATTGCGACCGCCGGTCTCTAGAAACAGGTAGCGCGCCGCAAAGCCGATGACCAGCAGTGCCAGAGCCCAGATTATGGCCGCGGCGACCACTTCATTAACTACAGGAATGCCAATCAGGAAGTCATAGAACGGTACACGGCTGAACCAATCCTGGCTGAAAAAGCGGTAGATGACAAGGGCCCACACCAACAGCAGCAGGAAGATTAAGTAAAGGTGCAGGAACGAGAGCGGATGTGGCTGAAGCTTCAGCTTCATTTCCTCGTCGCGCATCAGAGAGAAGCGGGCCATCAGACCGGATGTTTTCGTGGAGCATATAAGGTTAAATGCAACATGAACTCGACTGCGAGTTCATGAAAAACTGCGGAACCTGTGGGACCCCCGTTGCCGACACGGTTGAGAAGTGCTTCAAGTGTGGCTCACCCATCACTAATGTTGGTGGTGACGGAGCGGAACTTATGCAAAAATTCGGTCGGGGCGGGACGGTGCATCGCGTCGCTAGCGGGCTCGACAAGCGTAACAAGGTGCAACGCAAAAAGTCGGCACACACGCCAGCCGGCAAGAAACGGAAAACTGCAAAGGGCGCTAACGCCAGTGCTGAAGCGCAGCAACTGGCGCAAGTCGCAGGCGGCTCGGAGGGGGACATGGCGGCACGTATCCTGCGCGAACTGATTGATGAGGGGGCCATTGGAAGCGAGAAGCGCAGATCAGCTGAACAATTAGTAGGTGAACTGGGTGGCTCGCTGCCTCCACCGCGTAAAAAAGCAGTGGTAAACAAACGACCTCGCAGAGTAACGCGTAAGCGAGGTAAGGTGACTGCGGGCGGAGATGCCGTAGGTACGTCTGTCAAACCTGAAACAGCTGCCGTGCCCGGGGATGAGGCAGACTCCACCGATGCCATCTCTTCCGCCTCCCAAGAAGGAGCGGCGTCACCAGGACCAGAAGCAAAGCTAGCACGATTGAAGGAGCTGGGCGAGCTGCACGAATCAGGTATTATCACTGCTGCAGAGTTCCAGTCACTGAAGAAGCAGATAATCGGCTAGAGATTCAGGCTCGATTCCGAATGAAAGTCCCTTATATATCTGTCGTCTAAAAATTTGTAGGTGTTCAGAGCACCCTCACCAACCTGTTTTACTGTGCTCAGGGCACGCTTCCTAACGAACCTACCGGCATCTGGACCTCCTCAGTCAGCTCATCTCCACACCACAAACTGCCACACTGTTCCGCTAGTTCAGCTTCCATCAATTTTGCCGGGCGCACTAGATGCCGCCGCGCTGACGCGGGCGGGTCATACCAGCCCGGCGCAATCGTAGGTACAACTTCCTCTGGTACCGGCGCTGGTAGCTTGATTCCACAGGGGCGGCAGCGATAGCCCGCATTCTTGCCGGCTGAATGGGTACGCGCGCTGCATTTGGGGCAAAAAGGATTGGGTGCTTTGCGCTCCCGCGGCGCGAGCGCGACGACGTGCAACTTCTCCAGTTTCAGCACGCTCGCCTCTAGGCTGCCGCAAACCTCTAGGGCATCTCCGGGCACCAGCTGGTCGACCACTTGCCGGAAATCTCCCGAAGGCTCGAATGCGGCACACTCTAGCTCACTGCCATCGAAAGTGAAAGTGAAGAAACGGTGGCCGCCGCGGCGTGACTGTGGAAATGACGCCACGGTGCCAGCGAGCCGCACGCTCGCTTTGCTCCCTACTGGCAATTCCACTCCATAATGGTCATCAGTCGCTTGGTTGGTCTGCCACAACAGCCAGCGTTCCGGCCGTTCAGGGCCGAGCGCGCCAAAGCCTGCGACAAGCGATTCCGGCCGTAGCCCGCGCAGACCCCACATAACCGGGCACGGTGAATGTGGCACCATCGCCGGGCTCCCGTCAGGATCACGGCAGCCGAACGTGCCCTCGATTTCGGCGACAGCAGCGACCGACTCTGCAGAGATGTCGCGTGGCGAACCCCAGCGGCGGCGGTTGCGGTAGCCGAGCAGTTCCCAGCTACAGCGCTCGACCACGCCAGCATTACAGGGCGACCATGACAATGCGCACGCGGCGCCCGCCAGACCACGGCCGCCGTTCAGGCTGGCATTCGCAGTTCCTTCCAGCGCTTCGCGCAGTTCAACTTGGCCGACAATACCGCGTACACCCTGCCAGTAGAGTCCCTCGGGTGGGCGCACTTCGCTGACGACGAGACCTGGCTGCGCCGATGGCTTAGCCTCTTCACGAATCACGGAAAACACGCGCTCGAACAGTTCGTCCACGTCCAACTCTGCCGGTTCCGCCTCGGCATGTGCCATTACCGGCCCCTCCGGCAACGCTCCTACCTGCTGTCGCTCCCCCACGCCGCGGCCAAAAGTGAGCGCGACGGCACCGTTACCGCGCGTCTTCCACGGCACATTGGGGTTGAGCCTTACTAGTCGTGGCGCGCCAATCAAGTCGTAGTCGGACAGCAGCGCCTCGATAACCCGAGAAGCGACCCAGGTAGTGCATCCACCGTCCAGCGAATCAGTATCATCGATGCCGACGTGAAACATCAGTCCCGCACCCGCTGCACCAGCTTCTGTCGCGCCTCATCCAGGAACGGAGTAACGTCAACGCCGGCATCGGCTGCCAACAGCAACGCCTCAGTCTCGGAGCGGATTCCGTAATTCTCCTTCTGCCGTCGGTTCACCATGCGAATGACTTCACGTTGTGTTTCGCCGGTCGCCTCCACTACCACAGCAACGATGCGGTGGAACAGGTCGGGCACGTTCACAGTGGATTCCGTTGTGAGTGTTTTCACATTGTTTCTCGCCTCCCCGACTAGCTGTAACTGCTCGCCCACCTGTGTCAGCATCCCACTTGCAAGCGCCGTATCGATTGCGGCGGCGGCGTCACTGGGCAACATCAGGTGCAGCGAAAACGCCAGTTCCTGCACCAGCTCCTCCTTGCGCAGTTCTTCTGCACCGCGCGAGCGGAAGGCTGCAACAATTAGCTCTGGTTTAGCCAAAGCGGAACACCTCACTGGCCCAGTTGGGCGGATGCCCGTCAGTGAGCAGGGCTACGTCGAGCTGCACGCTGCCGGCGAGCCCGGCCGGGATGAAGGGGAGGCTGCCGTCGAGGCTGTTAACCATCACGCGCGGAATGTTTCGCCGCAGCAGCTGGCGCAGAATATCAATGATATCACCACGGAAATCGGAATGCGCCTCGACCGGCCCACCGGCCCAATCAATGCTCACCAGCTCAAGCTCGGCATAAGATAGGGCTTCGTCCAACTCGCCCCAGCCGCGCAGAGACCGCAACGGCACGATGACACTGCCGCGGTCAGCCATGATGGCGTCAATCACATCCTCGCCCCACATCATCCCCGAATCAACCAGCGTCTCGCGCTTCGGGTTTAACGGCAGAGCTCCCGGAGCGGGGCGGTTCTTCAGGATGCCGCGCAGGTCCCACACCAGCTGCGGTCCCTCACCATCGAACTCGAGCGACTCGCGGTGGCCTCCCGTCGTCAGCTTCCCACCGTCC
>CALBFM010000141.1:0-4989 GCA_937893445.1 uncultured euryarchaeote | reverse complement strand
CCGGAGCACCAAATTCATCTGCCAGTGCGGCCGCCGCATCCGGCTCGGCTAGTTCAGCCGACAGCGAGGACGTGGAGCCGCGTAGTACCGCCGAGCTTGACTGGTAGCAGCGTCACCTCAACCACGACGCCAGCCTCACGAGCGCTCGCCAGCGGCAGCGCCAGCTCCCATTGCGTTAGCGACAGGGTCAGCAGCGGTGCGGGAACTGTATCATCGACAAGCCGTGCTAGAGCCGAGATGATGAATTCGTCGCCTCGTTTCTCGCGACGTGCCCGGAAGTGGTCCACCCTTACAGCAACACGGCTCGGCGCATCAGAGCGCAGGGCTGCCGTTAGCGAGCGCTGCGGCACGTCGCCGGAAAAACGGAGGGGGAGCTGCGTCCAGAATTTCGCCTCCCCACCGCCTGTAGCAAGGTGTATTCGCTTGCGGCGGACCGCCTCCGGCTTCTCGCGCTCGGCCATAACGCGATAGTACTGCAACGGATGGCGAATCTCGCGGCAGAGTGTGTTGCCACCAGGGCAGACTCCTTGCGAGACCAGAGTGTCGCACGCCGGCGAGTCGTACTCCGTGCCCGAGCTTTTACCGGTGATGTGCTCGACCTGGTAGCGGGTCACCGACTCGCGGAAGTCAGGCGCGGTAGCGTAGAGCTCCATAATCTGTTCCGGGTCGCGTCCCAGCGCCGCTAGAAAGGTCGTAAGAAAAAAGCGTGAAGGATGTGGAAGGTTGATACCACCCTGTAGGTCGGCCAACTGCTGCGCGAGGCAGGGAGGTGCCTTGCCATAATCGAATTTTCCCATCTCGCGCACTGCACGCTCCCTCCGCTGTCGCACCACCTGCAGTAACGCCTCGATTTCAGACTCGAAACGCTTCGCAATGCCTTCCGGCGGTTCAGGCAGCGTGAGCAGGTGCTGCGCCACAGCCTCCCGCATGAGCCGTTCGAGTGTGCGTCGCGAAAGCCGCACATGCCCGTCGCGCAAGGGTCGGTTAACAAGTTTCCACTTACCCTCCCGCAAACTGCCAGCGGCGCGCAGGTAATCAACAAAATTCACAGTGTAACCACCATTGGCACGCGTAGTGGCAACACTCAGCTGGCGCGCCAGTCGTACCAGCTCAGCCCCTGGTTCGCGGTGCAGAAAATGTTGCGTGCGTTCACCTTCGGCGACCGCTACCAGCCCGGTCAATGAGGCGTCACCAGCAACCGCCAGTAATAGTCGTGAGACCAGGAAGCCGTGCAGGTGATCTTTCTCCGCCAACGCATCGGCTGGTGTCTCGAGCACGATACGCCCGTCTTTAACCGCGGTTTCGAGCCGCATCAACCCCAGTGCACGCGCCTCCCCATAGAGCGGGTCATTCAGCAGAGTTTCCAGTTCCAGCTCCTGCACTGCCTTGCGGGCATCTGGCAGGAACGGGTAGCGCCACAGGTCGCTCACAGCAGGGCAGGTGCTGCGCTTTTATAACCGCGAGGCAGCGTGCAACAATAACATGCTCGAACTGGAGGGGGTGTCGAAGAGCTACCCCCTGCGCCGCTGGGGACGTACCATCTCGCACATTGAAGCGCTGCGCAACCTGGAGCTATCGGTCCCCGCCGGCGCGATATTCGGCTTCCTCGGTCCAAACGGCGCCGGTAAAACTACTACTCTCAACTGCATCGCTGGGTTGCTCGAGCCCGATGCTGGCACCATCACGCTCGATGGTGAACCGCTCATGGGCTCCGGCGGACGCGACGCGCTGGGATTCTTACCGGAGCAAATCGGCCTGCATGGCCACCTAACTGCACGCGAGACGCTCGCTTTCTACGGCGGCTTCCACCGCCTCGAGACGGATGAGCTGGAGTCCCGAGCGAATGAGTCACTCGAGCGGCTGGGACTGGGCAAGGATGGAGATAGACCGGTGAATGGTTTCTCTCTTGGGATGCGCAAGCGACTAGCACTGGCAATGGCACTACTACACGCGCCACGGCTGCTGCTGCTCGACGAGCCCACCTCGGGGTTGGACCCGCGCGGCGTCGCGGCGCTACGCGAACTGCTGCGGCAGCTCAACCAAGACGGCTTGACAATTTTTCTGAGCTCGCACGTGCTGGGCGAAATGCAGCAACTCTGCACCCACGTCGCCATCCTGAACCGGGGGCAGCTAGTGCTACAGGATGAGGTCGAGGCGGTGCGCGCGACAGTGCGCGAGGCAGGCCTGCGAGCGACACTGCGCGTTGGTGGCTTCGAACCGGAGCAACTGGATGACATCGAGGCACTGCCGTCGGTCCATGAAGTGCGCGCCGTACCCGACGGCCGCCACACCCGGCTGGAAATACGACTGCGCGACGACGACACCAGCGCGCTGGCAACAGCACTGGTCGAGCTGGGGTTGAAACTTTACTCTGTTGAACCGCACGATCCGACGCTGGAGGAAGTTTTCCTAGCGCGAACGGAGGCGCATGACTGAGGATTGGCAGGCACGGCTCCGCCACGGTTGGGCGTCGCTCGGCGCTTGGCAACCACTGGCGACTGCGCTTCTGGCAGTGCTACTGCTGCTGCTAGCGCAGCAAACTTGGTGGACTGCGAACGCCGAGACCGACCCGACTGCCATCTGGGAGTCGCGCGAACTGAGCGATGACGGCGAGATGTGGACCTTCCTATACCGCGAGACTGCCGCACCGCAGGATGGCGATACTGTGTTATTCCGCGGAACTATCGAAGTTAGTCCCCGTTTTTCAGTAATGCGTAACGGAACTATCCTGCCGGGCGAGTACTCGCCAATGGATGGCCTGGTGTACAACGAGTCGCTCTATGATAGCACCATACTGCGGCTGGACGGGCTCCCCATCCTGGTGCACGGCAACCTCTCGGGAGAGTTCTTCGCCAATGAGATTGTGACTGTGCGAGCACAGATGGTCTGGAACACCACTATTTTCGTTAACGAAACCGGAAAAAATGTCACTTTGGTGCGGCAAGGTTGGGAAGCTAACCCACAGGATATCCAACTCGCATCCAAGGTAGACCGCTGGTTCTTCGGCGCCAGCATCGCGGCGTTGCTACTGGGCGGATGGGCATCTACGCAGCGCTTTCCCGGACTGCGCGCTGAACTGCGGTCGGCGTGGTGGCTAGCGCGTTTCGAGGCACAACGAGGACTGCGGTCGCCACGTACAATTGTGCTGGCGCTGTTCTTCACACTATTCATCGTTGGGATGGGGTGGCTGCTGGGCGACCTGCAGAACGACCCCAGTCCACTACTGGGTGGTGTCCAGAGCCCTGACGACGCGCTGGGGCAGCTGGCATGGTTCACCTTTTTCGTGACGTCGCTGGCGGCAGTCGCCGTCTCACTGGACGCATTCGTCGCCGAGCGCGACAGCGGCACGCTGACGCAATTGCTGGCGCGGCCGCTGAGCCGCGAAGCGATTGTGCTGGGGAAGGCGCTCGGCTTGTGGCTCTCGGTCGGGATTCCGGCACTTGGCGCACAGCTACTGGGGTTGGCACTGATGTTGAAAGGAGGAGATGCACCCACCGTCCCGGCCGTCGCAGGATACCTGCTGCTGGGGCAGCTGATGATTTTCACCTTCGTCCTGCTACAGCTCTGCTTCGCGCTGCTGGCACGCACCGGTGCTGAAGCCGCCGTATACGGACTGGCGGTCTGGCTACTGATGGCGCTTGTGTGGCCGCTGCTCTTCCTCGCTGTGGGCTATGCCCTAGGCATCGACGTCACCACAGCTGGCTTCGAGCAGGACCCGCGCTACCAAGCGGTAGTCTCCCACATGGCGCTGTTCAACCCCGGATACCTGTACCAGATGGGGGTAGGGGTACTCACCAACCGCACACTGGCAGTTGACTTTGAAGGGGTATCTGGATGGCAAGTGACAGCAGCGCTGGCGTTATGGCCCCTGCTCTGCCTGCGGCTGGCAACATGGCTGTTCCGCCGAGAGGCGCGCTGATGCGCCGTGATGAGCAGGGCGTCACGCACGTCATCGAGTATACGCTGGCCCTGACGCTCTTCATAATGCTATTGCACTCCTTTACGACCACCATGGAATTCCGGCTGGGAGTCGACCTGGACCGTCAGGACCAGCGCTACCCCGCTGTGCGGGTGGTCCTAGGCGAGCTTACTGGCTCGGTGGGCAATGCCTCCGGGGTTGAGGCGTGGGAGACACTCGAATGGGGCACCGGCGAGACACAGCTGCGTAACGGAACCATAGTGGGGCTGCTCGCCTCCGACGGCGTGCTCTCGGAGGCCAAGTGCCAGGCGCTGGCAAAGTTTCCGTACGGCGGGCTGCGCGAAGAACTAGGAGTCAACGAGGAGCTGGCAATCGAGGTACGCACGCTCTCGCCCGACGCACAGGTCATCTTCTGGGGCGGCGACCTGGATAGCGCCAGTATTTCGGTGACCGAGGAGCGACTACTATTGCTGCGCACTACTGAGGGTGACGAGGTGCCGGCGAAACTGCGTGTCTCGCTGTTTGAGGCACCGTTTGTGTCCGACTCGCTCTACCTGACAGAAATCATGTACGCGCCGACCAGCGGCACCGAGTGGATCGAGCTCTACAACCCACGCGACACAGCGATAATGCTCTCGGGCTGGAAGCTGAGTGACCTGGAAGAGGACGACCTGATTACCGGCGATGAAACAGAGCAACTCTCAATCCCGGCGCGCACCGCCGCGGTCATCGCCTCCAACCCCACCATCTTCGCCAGCGACTACCCCTCCGTCAGCTACGTCTTCGGCGTAGAAGACAGTGCGCTGGGCAATGGGCTCGGTGACACTGGCGACAGCCTCACCCTGAGCTACGGTGCCCTCAGCTACACCAAGAGCTGGGAGGCAACGACCGACGGTGCGGACGGTGATGGAAACTCACTGACGCGCGACTGCTCAACCTGCGACGGCTGGACTGCCACGACGGCGACGCCGGGTGCGGTATAGGGCCGATGCGCCCACGGCCGTTCCTGCTGCTGATTGCTGGCTTCGCGCTGGTGCTGATGGCAGCGGGGGAAGCGGATGCGGAGAAGG
>CALBFM010000140.1:0-1690 GCA_937893445.1 uncultured euryarchaeote | reverse complement strand
AAAAGATGGTGGCTATGGGTAGATTCGAACTACCGACCCCGGCATTATGAGTGCAACCCAGCCGCCATCATCATGAACAGACGTGCGCCATAAAGGCGCACTTGCCATGAAGAAACATCTGTAAACACAGCCTATTCCCGTAGCTTCAGACTACAACTTTAAATAACCAAATGGAAACATCTTACAGTGATATTTGATATGGCACTGTGCCGTGGGTGTGCCGCGTTCGTTGATGTGCTATACGCACTTTTGCTAGTGAATCATATTAGTTCAAGATTCTGCACCTCACCGGGTTTACTCAATCGACAATAACTAACTCACGCGGTGCTTGAGTCAGTCTTTCTCCACCATTTTCCGTCACAACCCACGTCTCACTGAACGATGCGCCAATACCTCGGTCGAACACTCTGAACCCGTGGGGTGAATGAAACGTCATGCCAGCCTGCAATGGACGTTCCATCCGTTCATGGATATACATCGAGTGCTCCACCCAATCAGGGGGAAAACCAATTCCCACCGAATAGGCATAAAGCTCGCGTGGCTGAGCCAACCCATTGAGCATTTTTTTCGCCAGAGATTTTAATTCGCTGGCTATCACCTGGGCTGGCACCCCGGGCTTTGCCAGTTCGAATTGCAATTCCAGCGTCGCGTTAGCGGTATCCAGCAACCGCAGGACATCGCTAGTAGGCGCACCGAGGGAAGCACTGCGAAATATTGGCGCCGAATACCGATTGAAAACTCCTGTCATCTCCATTGAGAAGACATCACCTTTTTGCATGACCCGTCGTTTGGCTCCCAGATGGGCGAGACGCTGAGACTCACCTGCATAAGGCAGCGGTTGGATAGTGAGATACTCACTGCCGGCTCTCGACATGGCACAGTACGCCGCAGCCACAGCATCACCGTCGCTGCGCCCGACACAAACCTCTTCCAGGGCAGCCTTGATACCAATATCGGTAAGTCTGGCCGCCTCGCGCATGGTCTCGAGCTCTGCCGGTGATTTGATCACCCGACGACTGAGAACTACTTCGGACGCATCGATGAGGGTCGCCTGCGGCAATTGCTCGCTGAGCGTGCGAGCAAAATGGGCGCTGCAACCATCACGCTGCATCTCCAGCCCTATGCGTTTGTCTGCCCACCCATGCTCTTTGAGAATTCCCGAGAGCTCATCGGCCGCCTGTTCCTCGTCCCACCACTCCAAAGAATAAACCGGCGCGTGTCGCGGCCATCCGTGCAAATAGAGGTTCATTAACTCCAGGTCCAACACGTGGGCCACCAAGTCCCCTTCAATCGGTACCGCGATACACACATACCAGTTAGCAAGCGGGGTTTGATAACCAGTTAGATAGCAGGCGTTGTTCACATAGGTGACGAGCAGAACATCCAAACCTTTCTCGTTCATGGTCTCCCTGACTAATTCCAGCCGGGTGGCGTACTCCGACTCGGGAAACGCAACTTCTAGCTGGTAGTCAGGAATTTTAGGAGGGGATTTAACAAAAGCCATTGGAGAGCCCAACTCAAAGGTCAGCTAGTATTACCCATTCTAAATCATGATCCGATGGCTGCTTTTACGAATCTGCTGTGCCAAATTTGTGCCACGGAACATGACCCCCATGGTGGAACAGAACTAACTACTTGAAAAGATGGTGGCTATGGGTAGATTCGAACTACCGACCCCGGCATTATGAGT
>CALBFM010000139.1:0-1313 GCA_937893445.1 uncultured euryarchaeote | reverse complement strand
GACGAGGTGGATGAGGCGCGCGCCAACAGCCAGGTGTTTGAGAACAGCGCTTACCGCGACCTTTACGACCTGACGCTTCACGCAGCCTCAGAAGTGCCATCTCCGACGGTTCGCCTAGCAGGCGATTACGTGCGACAGACACAGATGAACGCCACCATCGTCGAAGATCACTGGACGAAGCCTGACCGCCGCGACGTCAGCGACGCGCATGGGCTAACGGTCTATTACCCCACCTCGACCCCCTCGTCGCTCTACTTCGACCTTGCCGCTGCCACGGGTGGCTGGCGCAACTTCATCGACGCCATGCACACCTTCCCCGAGCCGCACGCGTCGCTAGCGGCGGAGGTTGACGCGGAAGGCGCCAACATCACCTTTTCTGGCAGCTACAGCGGCGACGCGACGCGACTTGAGCTGTTCCTACAGGATGCGGATGGTGACGTTGTCACGCACGAGGAGCACGCGCTCGGTGGAGGCAACGGCGGCGCGCTCTCCGATGTCCTACTCGAGCCTAACCGCTCTGGCAGCTACCGGCTCGATGCACTGCTCTACGATGGCGACGGCTGGCTGCAGGACCACTTTGTCGCCGATGCGCTGGATGTGGACCTGCAATTACCGGACTTGGTAGTGGAGATTGCCGGACCAGTACTCGGGCCGAGCGGACCATGGCTAATCGCTGGAATTCTGTCGGAAGGCCACACTATGCTACCGGGAATCAGCCTAGGAGGGGCAATATCGAATCAGGGAACTGTAACTGCCACTGACATCCAACTAGTTGTCACTAATGGTGAGGAGACCTGGCAATTCCAATGGCCTGAACTCACACCTGGTAATTCTACGGAGTGGCTCACTCCCATGGAAGTACTCAGCAATCTGACTGCGGGAAACTATACTGTTTCAGCGATAGTCGCCTCGAACGCTGAGAATGATGAAGACCCGGCAAGTAATATGGACATTTATATGTTGCAAATCGTTCCACTTGGTTCCCACAGCTACCAAGTTACGACCGAGCACGAAAGCACGTCACAATTCGTGGAGGGTGAGTTCTCGCCTATCATCGTGAATATCACGCTGACAGGAAACGCCGGACAGGGGATGGACTTCGTAAAGTTGCTGCTCGATTATCCAGCGGAGTGGAGTCTGCCAAATGCCTCCGGCTACTACACTGGGGCGGATGGGAATGTTTTCCAGCCCTCGAGACCACATCATCCGAGTAATTCGCAATATGTTAACCCACTCCTTGTTCCTGCCGGAACCGCAAGCCTGCTTGCATCCTTCCTTCCCTCGCTCAGCAGCGTTGCGGGACCGCACGAAGT
>CALBFM010000138.1:0-10023 GCA_937893445.1 uncultured euryarchaeote | reverse complement strand
TGAAGGATGCACTCATCGCGGGCGTTGACGCCGACACCAGTGCCTTCGACGGCGTGATTGCAGCGCTGCGCATGCCGAAAGACAGTGACGAGCAGCGTGCCACACGAGATGCTGCACTCGAGTCGGGATACCGCGCTGCAACGGTGGTGCCACTGACGACGGTTGAACAGTGCCGTGACGCGCTAGCCATATGTAGCGAAATGGCTGGAATGATGGACAGTGTTATGGCAAGCGATGTCGGTTCAGGTGCGCTGCTGGCGCAGGCCGGCGCCCGCGCCGCAGCATACAACGTGCGCATCAACCTGAAGGAAATCCCCGATGAAGCGTTCTGCAACGAGACCGGCGAGGCGCTAAGTACGCTATTAGGCGAGTGCGACTCACTTGCTGCCGCAGTCGCGGAAGCGGTCGAGGCGACACTACACGGCTGAACAACGCTAATAACCGGCAGCGGATGGCGCCCCGATGGCGCTAGGTGAGTTGGTCGGAAGGTTCGAACGCTACAACAACACCGAGCTGCGTCGGATGAATTTGCCAGGTGGATTCCCGTTCACCATAACGGGCCGTATAGTCTCGGGCGGTTATGGTTTCGTAATAATTATTGTCATACTCGCGAGTTCCTTCCATTTCGCGCCTCACAGAGATGACGTACAACCGCTAGGCGGCGGCGCGACTGGCTTCGAGGCGGACATCGCGACCAACGGCACCGCAGGTCCCAGCAAGAGTGGAACGCTCAACAACGAAGGTGACAGCGTGCCGTTTGGGGTTGATGCAGGTGATGTAGAGTGGGATTTTGCGACCGAGCTGCGGCTGATCTCGGTCGACGTGACTGTTACTTGGAGTGCAGGCACCTCTAGCGTTGACGCCGGGGCACCGACCGTCTCACTGCAGGTTACCGCTGGCAACTTCTCGGAAACCTCCCAAGGCACTGGCTTTGACGCCTCGGTAACCATTAGTGTCCCCGTAACTGTGATGGGAGAAACCGTTTCCGGTTCGTCCAACTCAGTCGAAGAGTTCATCGCCTCGTTCGAGGCGGAGGGTCCGGCTGTCTCGGGTGTAATTACCTACGAAGATGATGCAAACCCTAGCCCCATTAAGGACGAACCACTCGACTATACACTGACCTGCTCTCTGATGGGGTGGGAACTGCAGAATATCCGCGAGGTCTCGGACGTCTGATGCAGTCTGCGGCGGACAGCGGCAACTTGCTATTCACTGACGAGTACAAGCGGGCTCTCGAAAAGGCGTCCTACGAGATTGTTGGCAACCACTCAGCCATCGAAATCTGCGGCTGGACCAAGAAAGGGATGCGAACCGGCTCTGAGGGATGCTACAAGCAGAAGTTCTACGGCATCCGTTCGCACCAGTGCACACAGATGACCCCGGCGGCGGTAGCGTGCGATCAGAAGTGCGTCTACTGCTGGCGTGCCAACGAGATGTTCTCTGGAAAACAGGACCTCATGGAGCAGGCACACGACGATCCGGCCGACATCGTGCAGGGCTCGATTGAAGCGCACCTGCACAAACTCTCCGGATTTGGCGGTAATCCAAACATTGACCGACAGAAGTTCGAGGAATCACTGACGGTGCGGCATTTCGCGATTTCGCTAACTGGGGAGCCGACACTCTACAAGCAGCTGCCGAAGATGCTGCGCGAACTACGCACGCGGGGCATTTCGTCCTTCCTGGTCACCAACGGCCTGCACCCGGAAATGATTGAGCGGCTGCGCGACGAGGACTCGCTGCCGACGCAGCTCTACGTCTCGATGGACGCGCCCGATGCAAAAACATGGAAGAAAATTGATGTGCCACTGCTGCCCGACTACTGGGAGCGCGTCACCCGCACACTCGACCTGATGGATGGACTGAAGACGCGCAAGGTGCTGCGGATGACCGTCGTTCGCGACTGGAACGATTTCGACGTTCCCGGCTATGCTGCCTTGGCGCGCCGCACTGGAAAACGTACGATGATTGAGGTGAAAAGCTACATGCACCTAGGCCCGGCACGCAAACGCCTCAGCCAGCGCAACATGCTAGAGTGGCCCGAGGTGCAGACATTTGCGCTATCGCTCGCAGATGAACTCGAGTGGCAGGTCATAGATGAGGCACCCAACAGCCTCATCGCGCTCGTCTGCGAGGAAGACTACGCTGGTCGCGTGATGGATTTCGGCGACCCTGTCACTGGGCATTTGCAGCCAGAATTCAGTTGTTGAGCGCGCAACCGTCTTAACCACCGCGCTGCGGTGCCGCGTCGTGGACCCTCTCAAGGGTATCGAGCGCACCTTCACGACCCACATCGGGTCGGACGCGGTCAAGCAGCTGATGGCAACCATTACGCCACTGCCAGTCATCTTAATTGCAGGCGACCAGCTAACTGGGAAGTCAACGCAGGCACGGACATTAGCGGGCCATTTCAACGGTGTTTACCGCTCTGTAGGTGAACTGTTCCGCGAGGCTGCTGCGCAACGGGGTATATCGGTCGCCGAGCAGGCGCGACGGCTGCTGACCGAACGTGGACTTGACGTTGAGATAGACTATGCAACCTGCGAATGGATTGGTGGTGCAGGCCTCGACAGCAGCATGGCAGTCATCGAGGGACGACAGCCGGGCTGGCTGGGGATGTTCATGTCCTCCCTAGGCAAGGGGAACATGGCACGACTCTACTTCCACTGCTCGCGACGCGAGCAGGTACTGCGGTTCCTGAAACGCGAACTGGGCGAGGACGCCTACCGACTGGCGCGCGATACGCTGCCGCCCGGGGAGCCTGAGACGCTGGAAGTGCTGTGCGAGGCGGTCGCGGCGCTAAAGTTAGATGGGGCACCCGACGCGGCGACGCAGCTGCGCGATAACGCACGGCGCGACGAGGATGACCGGCAGCGCTACCTCGAACTCTACGGTTTCGATTACCGCGATACCAATGGCTACGACCTTGCCTTGGATACCGACGGTAAGGGCCCGGCGGATGTGCGCGACGAAATACTACAGTGGCTAGCACAGCTGGCGCCGCTCTGGGCAACGCTTTAGAGCAGGAGCAGCTGCGAGCCGTGGACCTCTCCTCTAACGAGCGGAAAGTGTTGCGCGCGCTTGCAGGGGGGCCGCTGGCGCCGCCTGCCACCGCGGAGGCGGCCGGACTTGGCGAGCAAGAAACGGTCTCGGCCGCCTCCTGGCTGCGCACCAAGGGACTGGCTGGAATCGAGGAGGCGATGACCGAGCTGATTGGCCTTAACGATGAAGGGCTACGCTACGCCGAATCGGGACTGCCGGAGCGGCGTGCGGTGGTGTGGCTGGCAGAGCAGGGGCCGGCGACGGTCGAACAACTTGCTGCGGGGCCGCTGACCCCAGAAGAGGCGCGCATCGTCATTGGCTGGCTGCGACGCAAGCAATGGGCAACACTGGAGAAAGGTGGCGAAGGAATTGTGCTGAAACCAACTGGTGACGCGCCGGAAGGAGCAGACGAACCACTACTGCGACAACTAGCTTCGGGAGCGCAACCGGTCGACGGACTGGAACCAGAGGCGCTGAAGCTGCTGCAAGGACGGAAAATTCTCCAGCGCAGCCAGCAAGTCGCACGCACATTTTCGCTGACTGATAATGGTCGCGCGGTACTGGCGGAGTTAGGTGATGACGAACTGCTAGGCGAAGTGACACCGGAGATGCTACAGTCGGGCACATGGCGTAAGGGGCGTTTCCAGCGCTACTCACTCGAAACGCAAGCCGAGTCTGCGCCGCAGGCGACGCTACACCCGTTGACGCGATTCACCGAGGAAATTCGCGGAATTTTCCTCCAGATGGGTTTCACCGAAATCGAGGGTGACTATGTCGAGTCAGCGTTCTGGAATATGGATGCGCTGTTCATCCCGCAGGACCATCCAGCGCGCGAGCTACAGGACACTCTCTACCTAGACGATCCGAAGTCGTTCCTGCTAGACGACGAAGCTGCCATAGAGGCGGTAAAGGCAGTCCACGAGACCGGCGGCGACACCGGATCAAGCGGCTGGCAATACGACTGGTCGCGCGAGGTCGCCCAACAGGCACTGCTACGGACACATACTACGGTCAACACTATCCGCTACCTGTCAGAGCACCCCGAACCACCTGTGCGAGTCTTCGCCGTTGGTCGCGTCTTCCGACGCGAGGCGGTCGACGCGACGCACCTGCCTGAGTTCACACAAGTCGAGGGTATCATTATGGAGGAAGAAGCGAGCTTCGGAATGCTAATTGGTGTGCTGAAAGAGTTCTACCGCCGTATGGGCTTTCCAGACGTACGCGTACGCCCAGCCTACTTCCCATACACTGAGCCATCGATGGAAATCGAAGTGAAATTCGGTGACAGCTGGCTAGAACTGGGTGGATCCGGCATTTTCCGCCCCGAAGTGACAGCCCCTTTCGGCATCGACACACCTGTGCTGGCGTGGGGACTAGGACTAGAACGGCTGGCAATGCTGCGACTAGGCCTGAAGGATATCCGCATGCTCTACCAGTCCGATTTGGAATGGTTGAAGACTGCGCGCTGAATAACGCGCGCAGGAAAGTATGTAATCCTTAAATCGGGCGGGAAGTAGCGCGGGCTCTCATGGCCAAGCGGGACTACTATGATGTGCTCGGCGTCAGTCGGGATGCGTCTAAGGCGGAAATCAAGAAGGCTTACCGCAAGATGGCGCGTAAGCACCACCCTGATGCCAACCGCGAAAACCAGGCTGATGCTGAGGAAAAATTCAAGGAAATATCCGAGGCATACGAAGTACTGGCGGATGACGAGAAGCGACCACGCTATGACCGCTACGGCCACGAGGGAGTAAACTTCGGAGGTGGTGGTTTCTCGTGGGATGATTTCACGCACCAGGGTGATATTTCCGACATCTTCGGCCAGCTCTTCGGCAGCGGTAGCGGTGGTGGTGGGGGGATTGGCGATCTATTTTCACAGTTTTTTGGTGGTGGCGCGCGCCAGCGCGGCCCGCGCAACCGCGGCGCAGACCTGCGCTACGACATTTCACTGACTCTCGAACAGGCGTATAGTGGCCTGGAGCAGGAGGTGACCATTCCGCGCGACACGAAATGCGGTGACTGCTCCGGCAGCGGTGCCGCTGAAGGTGGTAGCACAGTCACCTGCAGCCAATGCGGCGGCAGGGGAATGGTGCAGCATGTCCAACGACGCGGCTTCATGCAAACGGTTCAGACGGCTGAGTGTCCACAATGCAGTGGCGATGGCAAAACTGTGGACAAGCCGTGCCGCAGTTGCAGTGGACGCGGCATCCGCGAAGCGAAGCAAAAAATCAAGCTAACCATCCCAGCTGGAATTGACGACGGACACCGACTGCGACTGCGGGGGCAGGGCTCTGCCGGCTCGCGCAGTGGCCCACCCGGCGACCTCTACGTCGTCACCAATGTGGAGCGCCACAGAACCTTCCAACGGCAGGAGACTGAAATCGTGCTGGAACTGGAGGTGACACCAGCGCAGGCGGTACTGGGCGAGAAAATAGAGGTGCCAACGCTCGCCGGAAAGGTCAAGCTGAAGGTCCCAGCCGGCACCCAATCAGGCACGATACTGCGACTCAAAGGCAAGGGAATGCCCTACCTCAACCGAACCGGTCGGTTTGGGGACCAGCATGTACGCGTCAATGTCCGTATCCCCAAGGCGGGCAAGAAATCTCGTCCAGCGTGGGAGCAGCTGCGCGAGCTGGATGGGGAGTCCCCCTCGCTCTTTGAGCGGGTTCGGGACCGGTTCGGCTAGAGGCGGCGGCGGCGCAGGCCGGCCAGGCCTGCGATAGCGAAGGCCGCAAACAGTCCCGTGAAGCCCGGCACTAATGCCGGGTTGGGACCATCGACGTATGCATCGGCCCACAGGTCGAAGAACTCGATTACGTAGGTTGCGTTGCCGCTCTCGTCCTCGCGATTGCATGTCTCACCAGCGCCGTCAATCTTGTCACTACGTATCTCGTACGTGTCGTTCACCGATACAAGGCCGTCTTCGTCGTTGTCGGTCCACGAGATATACCAGTGGCAGCCAGTTTCTGTATCAATCATATCATCCTCCCCGTCTGATAGGACCATGCTAGCCACTACCCTGGCATTCTCCCGGCTGTCTTCCTCATCATCGCCACCGCCAAAGGGATCTATGCTGGGACCTTCATCATCACTGCCTTCATACGCCTCAAGAACCCGAATCTCTATCTCGTCGTTGGGGACTTCCTGCATGTAATTGCCATTACCCTCCTCCGATATCGTCCCCTCATAGACGTTCTGCGAGTTTTCGTCGTCATCGTAGGAGTCAGCGTCCCAGTTGAACAGGGTTGCGGACTTGTTCAGGCCTTCATCATCATTCAGCTCGAGGTAGATCTCGTCACCATACCAGAACTCGAAAGCCATGATTGGTACGCCAGTCTCATTGTAGAAATCCAGAAACCTCGGATACAACGTTTCAGTCTCGATGTCCTGTATTAGAGTCGCGTCAATACTCATATTTTCCTCATCGTCCCAGGCATGGGCGAAATGTTCGATCCAGTCATCCTCACCATCGCCGTCGGAATCCAATCCCCATCCCGCTTCGGTATCCCAATCCAGGTCAATCGGCTCTATCTCCGTGACAATGACCTTGCCCGTCAAATTTCCAAGAGGTTCCTTGTCCTCCGTCTTATCGCTGTAGTAGGCGTACTCGCCGACCTCTCCGAAAGTGTATTCCCACTCATCGTATGGATTTATATCGCCTGAATCGAAGGTTCCATCCTCAGCAGTGACGGTATGGGTCGTATCATCATCGTTGTACCAGATTACGGTAGTATTGACCTCTATCTCTATTTCAGCGGGCGAAAACATCACGTCATCGCCATCCCTTATGATTTCAACCTCTTCAGGTTCGCTTTGCCCTAGGAAGAAACTACCTCCGCCTGGGAGTTCAGCAACAGGGTCGCCATAGTAGGGCACCATGTCGCGGCTGTAGGCGGTGGCCAACATGTACATTGACATTTCCATCTGTGTACCGGGACCTTCGGCGTTAGTGTAGAGAGACGCTTCCATAATCTCGTTGGTCAAAGTGCAGTCCCCGCTGGTACAGTTGGGGCCCTGTCTCACTGACGTCACCATGAATGACATTTCACCTTCAGCATCCTCTGTTCCCATATCCATGATATCCCCCGTCATTCTCGCCTCCATACCGAAAATAGCCGTGAAAATCTGATTCTCATCATCTTTCTGCATCCCGATGACTACGTACATTTCTTCAGGCATTTCCTCCTCATCTTCAGGTTCATCGTCACCCTCTCCACCTTCATCTTCTTCTTCCATTATAGGTATCGGATTTATTTTTATTTCAGAGCCGAAGCGGTCAAAGTCATCCGACCACAACGTGAAATCTTTCTGTGCTGTGAACAGGTTGGCAAAATCGTTGAGCTCCTCGCTCGTCAGGCCTGTGTACACATAATAGCAGGAATCGTCTTCTATTGTTGCGTAAGGATTGTAGTTGGCTGCAGTCTCATCCGTACAGCCAAGAACAGGATCAGGGAACTCGCAACTTCCGTCATCCACATTCGCACCGGAGACGTAGTTGTCGGCGCCATCATAGGTGCAACCCGAGTATTCACACGAGCCGTCATCCACGTCGACATTAGCATCATAATTGTCGGCCCCGGAATCCATACAGCCGTAGATGATGTATTCACATGAATCATCATCATACTCGGCATACTGATTGTAGTTAGTGGCTGAATCATCGGTACAGCCAGTCACCGGGTCTGCAAATTCACAGGTTCCGTCATCTATCTGTGCAGACGAATCATAGTTGTCGGCGTCATCGTAAGTGCAGCCAAGCAGGTACACGCACGAGTCATCGTCATATTCAGCGTACGGATTGTAGTTGCTGGCCATAGAGTCCATGCACCCGACGACCGGGTCTGCAAATACACAGGAGCCGTTGTCTACCACAAATAAGGGATTGTAGTTTTCAGCGCCCTCATACGTGCATCCTTCAAGACCCAAATCACAGGAGCCGTCGTCAATTTGGGCTAGGGGATCCCAGTTTTCCGCTTCAGTATAGGTACAGCCAGCACGTAGCTCCTCGTCCCCGGTAAGGGAGTCCAAGCATCCTGTCAGCATGGGTGTCAGGCAGAGCATCACTGCCAGAAACAAGCTTTGGCGCATGTGCTATTGACTGAGAATAGCTATATAATATAATTCTGATGACTAATGGGGTGGCAAAAAGATACGGTACTATTTATATACTGGTCGACTGATTAAACATAGCTGCAAAAAAGACCTTCAGCAATCAGGAAAACATTGTCCCAAGACGAAGATGGATGGACCACGCATGACGGTAGCAAGAAGGGTCGGGACAAGGAGAAAGAGGAAGATGATTCCATTGCGCTTGACAGCGAGGAATATGAGGAATGGCGCAGGGGAACCGACAACGATTCCTACATGTCCGACTCGAAGTATTTCGGAAGCACGACACAGTACTCCAGTCCTGCAAGCAGTTCTGGCGACTCTGGAGATAATTCCAGCTCCAACCGGAACATAATCATTGTTGCTGTGGTAGCTGTCCTGCTACTGGTAGGCAGCGGGTTACTCGGTATCTATCTTTACAGCCAGAATGCAGAGGATGTCGCCAGCTGGCCTACAGTAGAAGGCACGGTTTGGGAGACCTACTACGAGGATGGTTTTGACGAGGAATGCACGGATGATAATGATGATGGTTACTACGATGACCACGAATGCACGGAAACCTTCTGGTGTGGGATTAAAGTCAGCTACAACTTCACCGCAGATAGCCGTACCTACAGTAACACAGAACTTGTTAATGGCGACTATGGTGAGAGCAGCTGCCAGGAAGAACTTGAAGGACGGTATGCAGTCAACGGCACAGTCACCGTCCACTATAACCCTGACAACCCCAGTGAAAATTACATCGTGAACGAGCCTGGGTCGGAGCTTGCGTTCATACTATGCTGTCTGCCAATTGGTCTTGTAATGATGATCCTAGTCCTGTTCATTTTTGTCAGCAATGTCGGAAGGCAAATGACTGGTATTGGCATGCAGAGGATGGGAGGAATGGGTTGGGGATTCGGAAATCGTTTCGGCCATATGCGCTCACACCGAGGTCGATCACCAGTGAGGCGCTCGCGCACCAGCAGCGTCCGGACCCGTTCGCGTAGAAAGTAGACCATGAAATTTGATGTCGACGAGGACATTCGAGTCGCTAAGACAATTCCATCGGAGTTCTACCATAGCAAAGATATTTTCGGGAACCTGAAAAGCATGTTCAACAAGAGCTGGCAATTCGTGGGAAACGCAGACCTTCTCGAAACCTGTAACGTCAGTCCCGGGATTATTCTGGAGGGCATACTTGATGAACCATACATATTGACGAAAAACCGGGGCAGAATTAGGTGCCTTTCAAATGTCTGTACCCACCGGGGCAATATCGTCTGCAAGGAAGCATGCGATACGAAAACTCTCGTCTGTGGTTATCACGGCAGGCAATTCAGCGTGGACGGGAAACTCAAGTTCATGCCAGAATTCGAGGATGTGGAAAATTATCCCGAGGCTAGTGACAACCTGCCCGAAATCGAACTTGGTTTCTGGGAAAATATGATGTTCATCATCAATGACAAGAAATGTGAACTTTCTGAGCTGACGAGACCCATGACTGACAGGATGGGGTGGCTGCCAATGGACGAATTCAGATTCAAGTCAGAATTGTCAAGGAGCTATGAGGTTGATGCGAACTGGGCACTGTACTGTGACAACTACCTGGAAGGTTTCCATATTCCACATGTGCACAAGGGACTGAACAAGGAACTGGATTACGAGGAGTACTACACTGAGACTGTTGAAAATGTCGTGATCCAAATCGGGATTGGAAAGGGAAATGAAACTACTTTCGATCTTCCTGAGGGCCATCAGGACCAGGGTAAGGACATAGCTGCCTACTATTTCTTCCTCTTTCCGAATATGATGTTTAATTTCTATCCTTGGGGATTGTCAATAAATGTGGTGAAACCAAAATCCTCTGAATATACAGAAATAGATTATTTC
>CALBFM010000137.1:0-24731 GCA_937893445.1 uncultured euryarchaeote | reverse complement strand
CTCCCTGATAGTTTGCCAACGTGGAACGAGTAACCAGGATCTGTAGAAACCGTTTTCCAGTCGAATCCAGTTCTCATTCCCCTCAGAATCGCATCAGATCGCTTGGTTTTCCCAACCAATCGAGAGGATCGAGGACCTGATTCAACTCGGCGCGTACACGTCCGGGACTGACACCAAGGTCGACCAGGCGGTACGGACGATGCCGAAAATCGAGGAGCTGTTACGCCAGGACCGACAAAGCAATACCGCGTTCGAAGAAGCCGTGAGGCAACTCGAAGAGATCGTTGGGCCTTCCAGTCAAGAACAAGAAATCGTCAAGAGCGGAGCCGCATCGGGGACTACGCGATGATATCGAGTCGTAGCGCACGCCCAGAAAAGAGTGAAGAGACGATCGCAAAGCCGGTCGTAAGGCAGGAGAAGCTGTCGCGGTTGCTCACGACAAACTCTGGCCCACCTATGGAATGTTTGTTGCAGCAATTGTGGGGAAAGGGCTCTCCAGCGCTGCTGGCAAAGGGCGTGACAATGTGCTCGATGACGATTGGTTCCGCGGACATGTCGTCAACCGCACCTGGGAGCTGCTACCACTGCCGGTGAGACTAGCAGGCAAGGACACACTACGCTGGGAGCAGGTAATGTTCAAACTGCGTGACCAGGTGCTCACAAAAGATGAGGGTACCATGTCAGTTACTAGTAACGATAAATCAGTCATCCGTTCCACCATTGAACTGATGCTGGGCCGTAAGGGGTGAGCCGCTGCCAGCACTGAAAGTAAGCTCACTGTCCAAGGAATACGGAGATGTTCAGGCACTTCGTGAGGTCAGCTTCAGCGTAGAACAGGGAGACTTCTTCGGATTACTAGGACCTAATGGCGCCGGCAAGACCACACTGCTCAAGATATTGACGGGGCAAATTCGTGCCACGGGTGGCAAAGCTGAAGTACTTGGCCTACCAGTTGAACAGCAACCACTTGAGGTGCGGAGTCGCGCCGGTATTGTTCCAGAGCAGGGTACGCCTCCCAGCTTCCTGACGCCGCGCGAAGTTCTTGAGCTGGTCGGCGCTGTGCGGGGCTGCGAAATTGATTTCGACTACTGGCTCGAGTTCTTTGAGTTCGAGGAAATGGAGGGGCGCATCTGTCGCACGCTTTCGCGTGGACAGCGGCAGAAAGTGCTGCTGGCAGCGGCGTTTGTCGGTCAACCAGAGATACTGTTTCTGGACGAGCCATTCATCAACCTTGATCCACTAGTGCAGGCTAAAGTGCGTGACTGGCTCGAAGAATATGTCGTAAAGGGCGGGACAGTATTCCTGAATACCCACCTGCTCGAAAACGCCGAACGGCTCTGTAACCGCGCCGGCATCATTCACCGCGGCCGCATACGCTCGCTCATCGAGGTAGAGCAGTTGCGGGCGCAGGGTACGACGCTCGAGACACTGTTCCATGAGATGGTGGCGTGAACCGGCTGCTGCTCTGGCGTATGCTACAGGAGGAGGTGCGGTTAAACAGCAGCTTTGCCAGCCGGCGCGGCTTCTGGTTCTTCCCACTACTAGTTGTGAGTGCGGGACTTCTCGGCACTATACTGGCGGCGGAGCTGATAGCTGATATTCCTTACGGAGACGTGCTGTTGGGCCTGCACTTCAGCTTCCTGTTCTACGGACTCTTCACCGGCGGGTTGGCATTCTTCAGCAACGACTTTCTTGAGCGTATTTTCGGCCACTATGCATTGGTAACCAGTTTACCGGAAACACAACCAATCTCATACCAAAGAGTCATGGGGATTTACTTTACCAAGGAACTTGTTTTCTATGCAATTTTTACTTTCATTCCACTGATTCTTGGAGCCATCCTCGGCACCAACTGGAGCTTCATCACCCCAGAACGCATGCTACGTCTAATGGCAAGCCTACTGCCGTCATTCGGTGCAGGCCTGGCGGCAACTTTCCTAGTCGCAAGCCTTTACCGCCGCTCAATCTACTGGTCAATCATCGGTGGAAGCGTGATGCTTCTGTTACTTGGCATAGTGCTCCAAGCCGGGGAACTACCGCAAATAACGTGGTATCTCGCTAACAGTCCGCCGCTAGTGCTAATCTGGGGTGCGGTGCTATTCCCAGCGACGATAGCGACCTTTATAGTTGGTGAATTCCAAGAGCAGACTCTACCACCAGTCCAGGGCTACCGTGAGCAGTACAGCGAAACACTAGCCAACTGCGAGTGGAGTCGCCGCTGGGCCATCCCAGCCGTTGTGGCAAAAGAGCGACTCGACTTGCAACGGTCGCGCACTGGAATCAAGATGCTTTTCTCGTTCGCAGTACCCCTGACGATGCTAGTATTCGTCAATTGGTTCCTAGACCGCGGGCTACCGCTTGAAATCGAATTTAATACCATTTTCTGGGGTGTAATGGTCGGCTTCTTCGGGACGATGCTCTACTCCTGGCTCAATACCATGGATGACAGCGGGTTCTATGCCACGCTACCAATTCAGGTGCCGGACCTGATTCACGCTCGGTTGATGCTCTTCAGTGCTGTGACATGGTGGATTCCGGTGTTCTTCATGGGGTTAATCGCCCTGATCAGTCGTGAATTAGGGCTACTACCGCTCGCCATTCTAGTAATGGCTGTTGTCGGAATCTACGTCGTCAGCTATACAGCCTGGATTACCGGCTTGCACACAAACTCTTCACTTTATGATGTTACTATTTTTGCACGTTTCTTCCTAGTGAGCGTTCCACCAATGGTTCTGCTAGCCATCCTGAGTATGGCACTCCAGCAAAACTTTGGGATTATACTGATTGCACTCAGTTTTGTGTGTCTAATATTACTGATGGCTACACTAGTATTCTACAAACGCATTGAGGTTCGCTGGGCAAGAGAAGAGTTAGGCTAGCTTTTTTTACACCCCACTCGTGCAATAGTTCCCATGGCCGACGAAAAGGATGGCAGGCACAAGCGGGACCAGCGTGAGAAAAAATCGCGTAAGCCGGGTGGAGGTAAAGGAACGCGGCGAGACGGGAAAGCCCACCGGGACGCCCGGGGCCATGGAAGACAGCGCGACGGGAAGCCACGTCACTGGCGGCCCGGTGTGCGCAAGACCATAAAGGACGGAATTGGCACGGTCTTCATCGGGCAGGAAGACCCATTCATTTACTTCCCCGACATTATCGCGCTCTTCGCCCGCGAGGACATACGGCGCGTTGAACTGCGCGCGCTCGGTCCTGCCATTTCCAACGCCGTCAACGTCTCCGAACAAGTACGGCACCGCTTCCTGGAGGAGGCGGATGTAAAGGTAGCTAACGTGGAAATCGGAACGGATAATGTCTCGCGCTCATCCGGCAAGGGCACCTATCGTGTCAGCTTCATTCACATTTCACTTGAACGCAGTGAGGGTGCAGGTGCAGATAAAGACGAAAAGGCAGGCGCGAGTGTAGATATTGACGCCAGTGCCGGCAAGGAAAGCGACGCTAGCGCAGCAGAAGAATAGTAGCTATAACTCAGCTAGGTCGCGCCCCAGCCTGCGCGAGACCCAACGATGCAGCCGCGTGACGCGGCGCGCTGCCGCCTCGAGCCCTTGTGACTGAAGCCACTCGGTGCAGTCGGCCAGCGGGCGGCGGCGGCTGCCTGCAAAGAGGTTGTCGCACGACGCGACGACGCGCGCTTCCAGCGTGCGCGGAAGGTAGTCGCCGGGTGGTAGCCGCAGGGCACGCGCTTCGCGCTGCGGGATGCCGCCACCGACGTGCGCCCGGATGATGTGCACCACGCCGGGGTGGAAACCAGCATCCGTCGCCATGTCAGCGCCGAGCGCGCAATGCTCGATGCCGGCGGCGCGGCTGCGGCCGATATCGTGTAGCAGCGCACCACCGTTCGCCAGCGCGACGTTCCCGCCCAGTGTATCAGTGATTCCGGCCGCCATGGCGGCGACGGCGCGGCAGTGTGCCATCAATGGCGCGGGCGATCCCGCACCACGGTGCAATGCCAGACACTCCTCCTCGGTCGGGATGGTCGTCAGGCGACGCCGCTGCGCGTCGGGTATGACCTGCAGGTCGCCGTCGAGCGGAGGCTGCGCCCAGCGCGGGTTCAGCTCTGCCAGCAGGAGTGCGAGTGCTGCTACCTCCGAGTGTGGCTGGTTGCCGATAGCGATGTTGAAATCAGCGACCTCGAACGCCCAGCGCGGCACCCGCTCGGCACCAACGATTATCAGCAGCTCTCGCTCTTTCTGCAGCAGTGCCGTCGATTCCGCCAGCGGTGTTCCGAACATGGTCAGGTGCACTACCTTGCCGGTCCAGTCACGCGCGACTGCTTTCGGGCGTTGCGTAACATCAATGCTGAAATCACCGCCAAAGCGCTGCGTGACGTCCTCAACCGTCGCGACAACACGCGAGTCGGGGCGGTGCAGCGTCAGGCCGCTTGCACCAAAGGCTCGTGCAGTTAGCGCAACGTGCGTCGTGACGCGCTTGTCCCGCTCCGGCCGGTGGCCGATGCGCAGGACGTGGGGATTCACTCCTCGCCTGGCAGTAACGAATCCTGTCGGTCACGTATAGAATCATTGACTAGGAAACCTATGAAAGCCCAAATAATTCCACCCAAGACATACTGTACTTTTGTGGAGATAAAATCTCCTTGGACGAAAATATCATTGACGATTTCGACAAAACCGGCGACAATCAAACCGAGGCTTGTAACAGTGAAGAAGAAGGTAACGATAGCGGGGTTGAAAGACCCATCTTGGAGGTACGTGTCAATAGTGCGCCCAAGCTCTATAATCAAAAGACCCGTCAGTAACATTGGCAGGACGCCTTCAATTGACATAAAGCCAAGGACCATCGCCAGCATCCCCGAGCTCGCAACCTCCTGCATAGCGTCGAGGCCACGCGCTACGCCAATAATCAATAGTAGCGCAGCGATGATGTAGGCGTTCAATGATACTCGCTCGCTGGTACCGCTGAGAAGGTCGTGGTAAAATTTACGAATCTCATCCTCCCAACCGGCCACCTTGACAAGCATGTAGCCACCCAACGTCAGCAAAATGGCTCCGCCAGCAATCTCGCTCTTCCCCATCAGCGCCAGCAGGCCCCAGACAAAAGCAGCAAGCGCTACAGGCAAGATGAACTTGCGTTGGATTTTTGGGTCCTCCATCTTGTGGATGATAGTGTAGAGCGTATCCTCAATGGGACGCGACTGTTGCACCACAATTTGTCGTGTTGAATCGATTCGCAGCCGGCTGCGGATAATCGGTTCAAGCTCACGATCTTCCGCACCATCACTCACTAACACAGCGCGCGTGGCGTGGGTCTGCGCAATCACCTGGTCGAGCGTATTAGCAATCTTCATGTCGGAGCGAGTACCGACACGAACATCACCGCAGATGGTTACCACTTCGACCTTAACATCATCTTTCAGTAACTGGTCGTAAATCCGCACGGCGGCAAACATAGTATTGGTATCACTCTCCTCCGGGTCAGCCAACCCAAGTTGCTGTGCTGCTTCCAAATTGCTTTCACGACCGATGACTGGGCTACGAATACCTGTTTTACGCCCCAAATCATTATCCCGGTCTACCGCCAGCACCAGTGTAACCATAACATTTGAGGTTGCAATGGTATATTTAACACTCTGCTTCCGCGCGTTTTATATATGCCCCTTCATGAGCGCCACTTCCTGTTCTAGGTGCAACATGGCAGAGTTTCAAGCAAACATTTCCGACCCTAAAGACTACAGGGCGTACAAACGTACGCTCAGTGAGAGTGATTCGAGCGCGCTCATCGGCCGTTCCATAGGCGATGAAATCGACGGGATATTCGTTAGCCTACCTGGATACCGGTTGCAGATTACCGGCGGCAGCGACGGCTCGGGAATCCCAATGCGTCCTGGACTAGCAGGCGGGCGGCGAAAGCGGATGCTACTCAGCCACTCTACTGGCTTTCGACCCCAACGTCCTGGACAACGCAAGCGTAAAATGGTACGAGGTAAGGAATTGGGGCCGGAGATTACCCAGCTCAACCTGAAAATTGTCGAGTACGGCCCCAAAACGGTCGAAGAATTGCTCGGAGCGGAGGGATGAAGTGGGAGGCTCTGCTTCCCAGCCTGAATGCAATATTGGGATGGTTGGCCATGTTGACCACGGCAAAACCACCCTCACACAAGCACTAACCGGTTGCTGGACAGACCAGCATTCAGAGGAGCAAAAACGCGGTATTTCCATCAAACTTGGCTACGCCGACGCTGACTTCTATCGAGTCAAGGGAAAGGGAGGCTACCGCTACACTTCACAGAAAGTAAAAGACGCGGAGTACTTGCGTACAGTTAGTTTTGTCGATGCACCTGGCCACGAAACACTAATGGCAATTATGCTCTCAGGAGCTGCAATAATGGACGCAGCCATCTTACTGGTCGCTGCCAACGAAAAATGCCCTCAGCCACAAACGCGAGAGCACCTTTCAGCGCTCGAGACGATGGGACTCGAGAATGTTGTTGTTGTGCAGAACAAGATTGATGTCTGTTCTGAGCAGCGCGCGCAGGAGTCCTATGCCGAAATCAAGGCATTTCTGGCCAAAACTACACTGGCGGAGGCCCCTGTAGTCCCAGTCTCAGCACACCATAATCGCAATATCGATTTGCTCATTCAGATAATCGAGGAACTTTTTCCGACACCAAAGCGCAACGCGAATGCCGATTTCCGGATGCACATTGCACGCTCTTTCGACATTAACCGTCCCGGCACGCTGCCTGCCAAACTGCGCGGTGGTGTCATCGGCGGCTCGCTCTCTCAGGGAAGCGTAGCAGTGGGTGATGAAGTGGAAATTCGGCCTGGTCGCAAAACCAGTAGAGGTTGGGAACCAATACGGACCAGCGTTGCCAGTCTACAGAGTGGCTCAACAGCGCGTGATGTAGTGGCAGCTGGAGGGCTAGTGGCAATCGGCACTACGCTTGACCCAGCCATAACCAAATCTGATTCAATGCTCGGCTCACTTGTCGGCCATCCAGGAACACTACCTCCCGTCTGGGAAAATATCAGTATGGAAGTGCAATTGCTCGACAATGCCGTCGGAACCCGTGGCAGCCAGCCTGTCGAGGCACTGCGCACCAAAGAACCACTGATGCTTACCGTCGGCACCTCGACCACAGTTGGCCTCCCAACGCAGGTAAAGAACTCACGAGTTGACGCAGTGCTCAAATTGCCAGTTTGCGCACCCGACGGGCAGCGCATTGCCATTAGCCGACGCATCGAAGGGCGCTGGCACCTTATCGGCCATGGAATCCTTCAAACATGACTCTTGTCTTCCCCGACACAAACATTCTCCTCTGGACCTTTGCTGGCGGACCAGACTTTCGCGAAGCGATTCTTAAGGCACTGCCCGACGCCGATATCCGAATTGTTACCTGCGTTCTAGATGAGCTTGAGGTCCTTGGGACACCTGATGCAAAATCTGCATCAGAGCTCTGCCAAAACCTAGCCATCATCAACCTTGGGCTGGGTGATGTAGATTCGGTGCTCGTTGAGGCCGCGCGGCGCGGTGCGGTAGTGGCGACTAACGACCGTGAACTCATCGAGCGCATCCACAACAATGGTGGCAAAGTACTGCGACCACGTGGCGGCCACAAACTAGAACTGCAGCCGGCAGAATGAGCAAAGCTGCTGTAGAAATAATGTCAGAACGGCGTGTTATCCCGCCTCCAATGCCGATGGTTAAATTCACTAAGGCCCAGCTAGAACGCCGCGAAGAACTACTCCACGAGCCTGTCCGCCAGTTCAAAATTAGTGAACATCCCGGTGCTGTATCATTACTCGAAACGATGCGCGCTGGCAGCTTCCAAGGACGACAGCTGGGCGAGGCGGCAGTACTATATGAGCGCATGACCTACGAGGAACTGGGCATCATCTGGTCGCTCGCGGGCAGCCTATTCAGTGCGGGGATGCGGCAAGTAGTCATCGACGGCATCCGTAACGGACTGGTAGATATACTGGTCTGCACCGGTGCACTATTCGAACAGGACATGCTCGAGGCACTGGGGCACTACCACTACCATTGTCAACCAACACAAGATGACGCAGAATTGCAAGAACTGCTCATCGACAGAGTATATGATCACCTACTCGACGAGTTGGCACTGCGGCAGGTTGACTACACCTACAGCACAATCGCCGACGGTCTAGAACCGGGGCGCTACTCTAGTCGTACTTTTCTCCACGCATGTGGCCGCTGGCTCACAAGGACGGAAGGGGTGCAGGACTCGGTTCTACAGGCTGCCTTTGAAATGGACGTCCCCATTTTTGTCCCAGCGCTCAATGACTGCTCGGTGGGTGTAGGATTGGTGATGCAACAGGCACAACGAGGGTTGGAGCAGAGTGTCGGAATCGATAGTATTCGAGACTTCCACGAACTGGCCGAGCTCAAGGCGTCTGCCGGTGAGACTGGGCTGCTGATTGTCGGTGGCGGCGTCCCAAAAAACTATGCGCAGGACGCCGTTGTTATGGCGGAGATGCTTGGACATACACCGAGCCGACATCGCTTCGGCATCCAGCTTTCAGTTGCTGACATGCGCGATGGTGGCCTATCGGGTTCAACACTACGCGAGGCAATTTCTTGGGGCAAAAATGACCGCGAAATTGAGGAAATAATGGTCTGGGGTGAAGCATCATTGGCATTCCCGCTACTGGTTGCCTACACATATCATCAACGTCTAAAACAGCCGCGCGAGCTTCGGCGACTGGCGCTTCTCTTCAACGACTAACGCTTTTAACTGCACTACCGTCGCTCAAAGTTCTGATGCGTAGAGACTTCACGCAACAGTTGCCCGACCGCGACCCTCAAGAAACACGTGAGTGGATTGAGTCGCTGGAAGCAGTAGTTGCGGAGGGTGGCAGCAACCACGCACGAAACCTGCTCTACAGGCTGCTTGAAGCTGCACAAGCACAGGGTGTTGCAATTCCAGAGGTGCTGAATACGCCCTACGTCAACACCATTCCCGCCAATGCCGACCTATCATATCCAGGTGATGAAGGAATTGAGCGACGCATCCGGCGCATCATCCGCTGGAACGCAGCGATGATGGTCTCACGCGCCAATAAGGTCAACGCAGGTATCGGCGGTCATATCTCCACCTATGCCTCAGCGGCGAGCCTCTACGAGATTGGATTCAACCATTTTTTCCGCGGCAAGGAAAATGGGGCGGGTGACTTGGTCTATTTCCAAGGCCATGCCTCACCCGGCATCTATTCGCGTGCCTTTCTCGAAGGGCGATTAAGTGAATCGCAAATGGACCACTTTCGCCGTGAGGTTGCCGGCGGTGGACTCTCGTCATATCCACATCCACGTTTGATGCCGGATTTCTGGGAATTTCCAACCGTTTCGATGGGGCTCGGACCTACTAACGCCATCTACCAAGCACGCTTCAACCGCTATCTTCATGCGCGTGGAATTACTGATACTAGTAAGTCACGCGTTTGGGCCTTTCCAGGTGATGGGGAGTGTGATGAGCCGGAAACGCTGCATGCGCTGACACTGGCTGCGCGAGAGAAGCTGGATAATCTCATTTTTGTCGTCAACTGCAACTTACAGCGACTCGACGGACCCGTGCGTGGCAACGGCAAGATTATCCAGGAGCTTGAAGCAAAATTTCTAGGTGCTGGCTGGAATGTTATCAAGGTCATTTGGGGAAGCGACTGGGATCCGCTGCTAGCACGTGATAGCGACGGACTTCTGCTAGCACGCATGGAAGAAACGCTTGATGGCGATTATCAGCGATTCGCAATTGAATCTGCCAGCGTTATTCGCGAGCAGTTCTTTGGGCCAGAACTCCAGCATATGGTAGCGGGTATTCCCGATGATAAGCTGACACGCATGCGGCGCGGTGGTCACGACGCGCAGAAGCTCTACTCGGCCTACCGAACGGCGATTGAACACGAGGGTGCGCCGACTGCCATTTTGGCAAAAACTGTAAAAGGATGGGCTCTCGGCGGCGGCTTCGAAGCACGCAACATTACCCACCAGAAAAAGGCGCTCGAGTCACCAGACTTGAAATTTTTCCGAGACCTGCTTGAGCTGCCAATTGCCGACGCGAAGCTAGATGAATTTCCCTACTATCTACCATCGGATGACAGCGAGGAGGTGCAATACCTGCTATCTCATCGCGATGAACTCGGCGGCTACATGCCACAGCGCAGGCGCGCCACGACAACTATCGCTCTTCCAAAGCGAGAGGCATACGAAGAATTTGACGATGGGAGTGGCAAGCAGGAAGTTTCGACAACAATGGCGTTCGTACGAATGATGCGTAACCTAATGCTGTCCGGGGAATTTGGTAAACGCATTGTCCCAATCGTGCCTGATGAAGCACGCACCTTCGGCATGGAGGCACTCTTCACGGAGTTCAAAATTTACAATGCTCTCGGGCAGGACTACACGCCAGTAGACGCTGAATTGCTGCTATCGTATATTGAGGCTGATGACGGACAGATTATGGAGGAGGGTATCTCCGAGGCAGGTGCGATGAGTTCCTTCACAGCCGCTGGCACTACTTACTCCAGTTTTGGCGAGCACACTATTCCATTCTACATTTTCTACTCTATATTTGGCTTCCAACGCGTCGGGGACGCCATATGGTGTGCAGCCGATTCGCGCGCCAAGGGATTCCTGCTCGGTGCGACAGCGGGCCGCACAACACTCAACGGTGAGGGACTACAGCACCAAGACGGACATTCATTACTGGTTGCTACAACGGTGCCGTGTTGCCTCACGTATGACCCAGCATTCGCGTATGAGATTGCAGTTATAGTGCGCGAGGGATTACGTCGCATGATTGATGATGATGAAGATTTGCTATACTACCTAACACTCTACAACGAAAATTATCCAATGCCGCCCAAACCATCTCGTGCAGAACGCGGCATCATACAGGGAATCTACTGCTTTCACAAGCCCAAGAAGCCTCAGGTGCGCCTCTTCGGCAGTGGCTCAATTATGCAGCAGGTCCTACGTGCAGCTGACATCCTGAAAGAACAATTCGGCGTCGCGGCTGAAATATGGTCAGTTACCAGCTACGGTGGCCTGCGGCGTGACGCGATGAATTGTGAACGATGGAACTGGCTGCACCCCGAAGAGAAAGAAAAATTGCCATTCATCCAGCAGAAATTGGGCAAGCGTGGATTACCGACTGTCGCCACGACTGACTTCATGCGTGCAGTTCCGGATATGGTCAGTAAGTGGGTACCCGGCACCTACATCACACTCGGCACTGACGGTTTTGGACGCAGCGATACCCGTAAGCAGCTACGTAGCTTTTTCGAGATTAGTAGTGAGCATATTGCCGTGGCAGCCTTGAATGCACTCGCTCAGTCCGGCAAGTTCCCCGTAAAAGACGTAACCAAAGCCATGAAGACTTTGGGTATTGACCCTAGTCTAGCTGACCCATTTTACTCGTATTAAATCGTATGCCGAACTTACATCGGTGGCATGCCGCCACCCATATCTCCACCACCAGGAGGACCGGGCATTTCTTCAGGCGCCTTGGAGGCGATGATATCATCGATGCGCAAAATCATGCTGGAGACATCGGTTGCCGATGAGATTGCCTGCGTCTTGACACGTAGCGGTTCCATCACGTTGCGCGAGCGCATGTTGACAACTGAACCACTGAAGACATCTAGGCCAGCGTGGGGGTTGCGTCCTTTGCGGGTGTGTGCTTTGCGTAGTGCCATCAGTGTGTCGATGACGTCCAACCCAGCGTTCTCGGCCAATGTGCGTGGCACGATTTCAATCGCGTCCGCAAACGCTTCAATAGCGAGCTGTTCGCGGCCGCCGACGCGTGGGGCAAACTTGCGCAACTTCAGCGCGAGCTCTATTTCAGCTGCGCCGCCACCGGTTACCATGCGACCGTCTTCGACTACTAGTGACACGACACCAATCGCGTCCTCGAGGTTACGCTCGATTTCGTCGATGACGTGCTCGGTGCCGCCACGGACTAATATCGATACTGACTTGGGATTGCTGCAGTTAGTGATGAAAGTCATATCGTCGTCGCCAATCTTACGCACCTCTACGAGACCGGCTGCGCCCAGATCTGCACTGCTGATGGAATCAATACTCGAGACGATGCTGCCTCCGGTCGCGCGTGCTAGCGCTTCCATATCAGATTTCTTGGCGCGTCGGATGGCCATAATACCCTGACGAGACATGAAGTGCTGTGCTAGGTCATCAATGCCTTTTTGACAAATAACAACTGTTGCACCCGCCTTTTTTACCTTCGCAACGAGATTGCGAATGGTGTCCTCTTCCTGATCCAAGAACGCTTGCACCTGCGCCGGGTCGTTAATCTGAATCTTGGCGTCAAACTCGGTCTTCCGAATTTCGAACGCAGCATCAACTAATGCCACCTTAGCTTTCTCGATACACCGAGGCATACCTGTGTGTACCGGCTCCTTGTCTAGAATAATTCCAGTTATCAGCTCAGTATCACTGATAGAGCCGCCCTGCTTTTTTTGGATCTTAATGTCATCGCGATCAGCCGTAGTGTTGCTACCCTGTCCCTCAGCAACCGACCGAACGGCGCTTACAGTAATATCGGCCAGGAAGCCTGCCATCGCCTCAGATGACTTGCCGGTCATCGCAGTAATTGCCACCGCTCGGAGTTTGGAAGTCTCGTTACGCCGGATGGGGCGTGCATACTTCAGCATCACAGTTTCAGCCTCCGTTGCGGCCCGGCGATAGCCGTTGCCAATGGCAGTGGCATGAACACCTTGATTCAGCAGTTCCTCAGCATTCTTGAGCAACTCACCTGCAAGGATGACAGCAGTAGTAGTACCGTCACCACACTCAGAATCCTGCGTCTTGGCGACCTCAACAATCATCTTAGCGGCCGGGTGCTCGACTTCAATTTCCTTTAGAATCGTTACACCGTCGTTGGTAATTACAACGTCACCCATTGAATCTACCATCATCTTGTCCATTCCCTTCGGACCTAGAGTGCTGCGTACCGCCTCGGCTATCGCCTTGGCGGCTGCGATATTATTGTGTGTTGCCTGTCGGCCGGTATCGCGCCGGGTGCCTTCCTTGAGGATAAGCACAGGAGTATTGCCTGACATCATAATGTCTCATTCTAGGACAGAATATAAAAAATTAACACTTTCGGTGGAAAAAAAGGTTCAATTCCGTAAAAAGCCCAGTAATTGTAACGAAATTACAGCACTTATGCCGATTGCGACAAAATTTACACCGCCATTACCGAGCCACCCTCGCTTTTCAGCAGTTGCACCTAGGATTGAATCCAATTGACAGCCGACAAAACCTAGTCCGGCAGGCAGTAAAAGTAGTAGGAAATCAAAATTTCCAGCCTGTTTCCACTCAAAATCATCCGGCCAGCCTACAATAACAAATACAGCGAGCGAAATCATACTCATACTGAGTGCAGAAAGCACTGCTGCCACCGAGCCAATTACCGAAATTCCACCATCTGTGCCTGGTGCAACCCTGGTACGGGGGTTGATAATCAGGACTGGTGCCGGGGCCAGCACACCGATCTCGCTTGCTAGTGTGTCGGCAGCTGCAACAGCCAGCGCAGTAGTGAAGGCAACTAGCGCTTGCTCGTCATCTAGCCATCCTATGCCATAAGTCATGGCCACCAGCGCCGGGATGGTGCCGTTAGAAAGCACGTTGGCGCCACCGCGCATACCATCTTCCGATTCTTCAACCCCTAATTGTTGTTTGTAGTGGAAGCCAAAGCGTGTCGCAAGGAATGAGCCACCAACAAATATTAGCAGTATCAACAACCAGCTCCAGTGGCCCATTGTACCAGAAATAAAACAGATTAGGAACGCCAAGATGGTCCCGACCAAGTCGAGGACACGTGCCTTGTAGGCGATCCCAGCAATCAATCCACTAGCCAGTGCAATCAATGCAATCTGGAACGGTACCAGCTCCACGCCAGCTCGCACATCCCCCGCTATTTAAAATCAGCCTGAGAGGGATGCCAGTGTCTTTTCGTATTCCTTGATGAACTCAGCTTTGATTTCTAACATCCGTTCCGGTGTACGCGCCTCGACAAACATGCGCATCACCGGCTGCGTGTTGGAAGGACGCAGCAACACCCAGCCATCATCAAGCCATACCTTGACACCATCGATAGTCTCAACCCTGTATCCGCGCTGTGTGAAGTCTGCCTGCAGCGCCGTATTCAGGTCAAATTTTATCTCGTCGGGGCAAGTAAATTTCAGTTCCTCGTACGGCAGCGACGGAATCTCGTCTGCCAACGCGGCGAGCGTACGGCCAGAACCGTGCAGGAGCTCCGCCACCTTGAGCGAGATTATTAGCGGGTCATCAAACAGGAACTCAGTCAGGTCCGGTGCAAAAAGATGTGCTGAAATCTCGAGCGCAAGAACCGCGTCATGCTTTTTCAGCTCCTCGCAAACGAAAACGTCGCCGACCCTTATCCAGACTAGCTTGGCACCCAGTTTCGGGATTTCATCCTCCAGAACCATTGAGCAGGGAACGTTCGCCAACACCGGCCCTCGGCGAAGCTTCAGCAATTCACGTGCCAGGATGATGCCTATTTTCTCGGTCTGCACCGCACGTCCAAGATTATCAACAAAGACGCAACGGTCACAGTCGCCGTCGAAGGCAATACCACAATCAAAATCGCCCTCGGCAACCAGGCCCATCAGCGCGCCAATGTTTTTCGGCGCCGGTTCCGAAGGACGATTCGGGAAGCTGCCGTCCGGCTCGCCGTTGATGATTTCAGTCGTGGCGCCGAAGCGTTGGAAGAGCGACTCCAAAATAACGCCGCCAACGCCGTTGCCGGGATCGAGGGCAACCCTCATCCCTTCAAGAGAGCCGATGCGCTCGGCGGCGAAAGTCGCAAAGAGCTCCAGCACCTCCGCCTCTGGCACGCGCGACAGACTGCCCTCAACCGCTGACGAGGGTAGCTCGCCGGCGAAAAAAAGGTCACGCACCTCCGTATTGCCGTCAGTGAAGCCAGTGCCATCGGGATGTCTGAAACGAATGCCGTTGTATTCAGCTGGATTGTGACTAGCAGTGATGTATACCCCACCGGCAAATTCTCCGCGCCAAGTCCACCAGTTAGCAACCGGAATCGGTATCATCCCCACCGACTCGACATCGCAGCCGCCGCTGCGCAGCCCCGCAATTACCGCCGCCTCGAGGTCGGGCGAGCTAGTGCGCGCGTCGCGCCCAATGCAGATGCGGCCGGATGCGCCCTTGCTGGTATGATAGGCTGCAAATGTCGCGCCGACCCGCTCGGCGGTCGCGAGCGTCAGCTCGCTGCCATAGATGCCGCGGATGTCGTAGGCACGAAAGATAGTGCGCGGGACCCCCATGCGGCGGCGCATTCGGGGGACATTATAGAGATGGTGCTCCCATTAGGAAGCCACAGCCATTATTGCTGCCGTGCTTTCACGTAGCATGGTCCTAACTGAATCCACTATGCCAGCCCTCGGTACACCAGCACCCGACTTCGTGCTACCGGAGCCGGATACCAATCGCAAATGGGCGCTTGACGATTTCCGGGAAGAAGCTATGGTTGTCGTCTTTACTTGCAACCATTGCCCCTATGCACAGGCAGTCGAAGATCGCATCATTGCACTGGCACGCCAATTCCAAAACAAAGTGGACTTCGTAGCAATTAGTGCGAATGACGTCGACAATTTTCCTGATGACGCGCCGGGAAAGATGGCACAGCGTGCTCGTGAGAAGGGATATCCCTTCCCGTACCTATACGATGAATCGCAGGCTGTCGCGCAGGCCTATGGTGCGGCGTGCACGCCAGATTTCTTTCTTTACGGACCTGAAAGGGAGCTCACCTACCGCGGGCGCCTCGATGACAACTGGAAGGAGCCGGAGAAAGTACAGTGTCAGGATTTGCGTGATGCCATTGATGCCTTACTCGCTGGGAAGCCTGCTATAGAACCACAGATACCAGCGATGGGGTGCAACATCAAGTGGCGGACGTAATTATTTCAACTCTACGGCATCTATGTCAATTTTAGGTCTGACGACTGCTAATGTCTCACAAAATTGGGTTGCTTTCTCAAAATCATCAGCATCTATTCTACAAGCTATTCTTTCATTGGTAGTGCTCTTGAAACCAAAATTCATTATCATGAACCAATGCATTCTGAAGTAACTCCAGATTATAAAAATAAGTCCAAGACCCCACATCCAGAGAGTCAAGAATCCAAAAAACATCAGATACTGATTTGGAGAACCTCTCACTTCAAATGAATCATAGGTATCTGAATTGACAATTCTCCTACTCCTATATCCGAAAGCTTCTGTTAATTCAATAATTTCATTTGTTTCATTGTTAATCTGAATCTTGGAAGCTCCTGTCCAGCCACTAACAATGAAATTGCCCATCCCAAAGATTGACCTTGCATAGGCCGGAAATCCCTTCAGCTCTAGTTTATTTTGAGAATCCCATTTAGTAATCCATGAAGCAGCTCCCCAAACAGACCTAGGCTCAGAAGATAATGGACTCGTTCGGTTTTCGGAGTCGCTGGCCGTCCACACATTATCTACCAAACGCATTGAAAACCTCTCACCGTAGTTCGGCGATTGAATTGCGGCTTATACAGTTATCGTTTGTCTTTCCTGCTCTTGGCATATTTCATAAACATTTCCGGAATAAGTGCGAATTGACCTGCCCTCGTATTTTTGTGATAATGGTACTAGTCCATGCGCCTCTGGAATATGAATAAAACATGCTGACCCAGCCAAGCCAGACGGCCAGCAAGTCCCCTCTCTGCCATTAGGATTAGGCGCTCAATACTGTGTGAACCTGGCAGTAATTTGAGCAAGGATGGTGGTATTGAAAAAGGAGCAATAGGAAGCGCGCAAAGTTCTTCGAAGCCATAAGGACGGAACATCTCACGGATAGAGATGTACGAATGTGCAGTGTGAATGCGAGTGTTATAGTCAATTTCGCCGCCAAGCCACATTTCCATTTTTTTCAGTATCATATACTGACTGTGCCAATTTGGCATTCCAATAACGAGATGACCTCCTGGTCGGACGACGCGTCTCAATTCTGCCGCACCCTGTCTAGGATCTGGAAGATGTTCAAGTACAGCGACGCTCATTGCTACATCAAACTCACAGTCCGCGAAAGGCAGTGACATTGCATCGCCCTCAATGAGTTCTATGTTAGATTTCATTCTCCGTGCTTGACGACGAATAAACGGGAAATAACTTTCATGATTGTCGAGTGCCACTACATCATGCCCCATGCTTGCTACAGCGAGGCTCATCCAGCCAGACCCAGCCCCGGCTTCAAGCGTCCTCCCAGGTGGTACATGCTTGCGTATCGCTCGAGGTACTACCTCCATCCTCCGACGCAACAGGTAGCGTGTGTTCGGATCAATCATCATCATTGTCTCGCGTCAATCCCATCAACAGCGCGAATCCTAGGATTGTAAAGAGACAAGCTGCACCAACGGCAATGCCAATATGCAGCGAATTAATTTCAATGAAAGACTGTCCTCGGTCAAGCAGATAAAGTATTAGTGCCGTAATTGCCGAGATGCCGGCCAGTACGAGGCAGAGCCCCCAGGAAAGGAAACCGGCCAGACCGCGAAAGAAGCTCATTCTTTTTCCTCAAGTTCAAGTTTTTCGAGCCGATAAGCACTGAAGATATGGATATCCGAGTTCTCTAACAGTCGTTCCAGACAGGAGGCGCACATTGGCTGCAGCAACCCATCGTTTTCCGAATGTTTGTGCTTGAGGTCCCCCTCGTAACAGTGCGAGACCAGATATTCTGCAATCTCCGGTTCATTGAGTCGAGTCGGTGTCAACCCGTGGACATCAATACACATACGACAGTGCATGGACGCGACGACAGAGTCCCTGATTAAAAGGTTCTCAAGGCTTAAATAATCGCCACAGGTCGAGCCGCACATGGCGAAGGAGAAGAAGACACAAGGCTTCCAATCAGCAGCCGGGCTGATTCGCTATTTCGACGCCGAAGACAGTAATGCATTGCAAATCTCACGCTGGGGTGTCATGCTAGGTGGAATCCTCTCTATCTTAGTCGTAGAAATCTCTACCGCCACCGGCCTCCAGAATGGTGCATATACACTAGCGGCCGGGCTCTCCCTGATTCTAATCAACGAATTCCGAATCGCTCGCTCGCTTACCCTCTAATAGCACACGGAGTTGATATCAGCAATGGAGCAGTGCAATTACTGCGGATTCGTGCTTCAGGCTGGCGATGCAGGCTGCCCTAACTGTGGAGCAGCTACCAGTGGACGTCAGTCCCTTAGTACTGACACCCCGACGCAGCAAACGGTCGTGACGCACTACGCGCCCTCTCAACAACTACGTACTCCAAAATGGCTGAAACCACTGCTGGCAATCTTGCTGGTTGCGGCGCTACTTTCGCTACCGCAAGCACAGCCATACCTGCAACAGCTTGACGACATGTTTGGCGAGCTTTCAACGTCTTACTACGAAGTGCCGGAAACAATCACAATGACTATGATACGCAATTTCACTATTTTTCTAGGAGACCCAATGGATGACCGAGGTACAACAAACGAATCAGACGACCAGCCAAACTCAGCCAACTGGAGACTGGCACTGAGCGAGCCAGGTCATCGTCCCAGCGGGCCACAGGGTGTCGGGAGTGACTGGCAGGAACTACAGTCGTTGGAAGCAAACCCCACTCCCGACTCACGTTCCGGCAAAATGGTTTGGGAAGGTACGCTGACGGGTGATGAGAGGGTTGATATCAGTGTTATCTACCAAGTACGAGTCAATACCATTCTCAGTCAGCTGACACCAGATGACTCTGGCACGGTCGAAGAAATCCCTGCAGACTGGGATGCTTTCTTGCAAGATGAATGGAAAATCGAGCCATCCGACCCGCAGGTCCAAACGCTCGCTGCCGAGCTCGCTGATGGGAGCGATGGGAACGTACTATGGATACTGCGTAACATCTTCGATTACATCATGGAAAATTTCGATTATGTGCTAGGGGCGACGCCACGCAGCTGCCAGCAAACGCTAGCGCACGGCTATGGCGATTGCGACGATCTAGGACTGCTCTTCGCTTCGTTATCCCGTGCGGCCGGTATCCCGGCCTGGATGGAACTGGGAATGATTCCCCGCTCAGCAGACGGCCTGCAGGATTGGGGGGGGCACGCCTGGGTCAACGCTTTGGTGCCGCTGTCTAATGGGAACCTAACAGTAATTACGGCAGATCTCGCCAACGGATACTTCCTCTGGATGCCACCTTATCGGCTTTCAGAATGGGTTGACAACGGCGATCCTGATGACCTGAAAGCTTTCTACTTCCTTTTCTCCTCACAAGGAAAGGGTGCTGCCAGCTTCAGCGAGGATCTTACCATCGCCAGCTGGAGCCAGGAAGGTAAGCTCCGTATCGCGGCATGAAGTACCTTCTTTTCCAGCCGAAGGAGCTAGATGAACTTATGCAGTTCCTAACGGCAAACCTCGATGAAAACTACAAACCAGAAGTATTCCTAAAAATTCAGTCGCAGTGGCCTGACGGCTTCGCAATAGCGCGACGCGGTGGAATTATTGTTGGGGCCGCGTGCGGTGCGCTGCTGCCAGGAGACAAGTTGCGAGTACTGATTCTAGTCCTCGCACCGGAGGTGCAACGTCAGGGACACGGACGCAAACTACTCGAAATGCTAATGGCGGCTGGACGCAAGCGTGGTTGCAAACGCGTTGCCCTCGAGGCACGGGTCGATTCAGCCGCAGTCAAGTTTTACCGTCACCTCGGCTTTTCCAGCGTAGATTTGCTGCCGTGCTATTATCAGGACGGTGGAGACGCAGTCGTGATGGAACGATTAGTCTAGCAATGTCGTCACTGCAATATCAATTAAGCGGCAGCGCCGCAAGCAACTGAAACCCAGACACAAAAATTATCATGTTCGACATATGCCGAGAAACTCAGACAATCATATGGGAAATTGACCTTGGTGATTAAATTTAAACGTTAAAAATACACTTATCGCCGAATAAAGACTTGCCCAAAGGCTTTTATACTTGCCCAAATCCGCCCGGGCCCCGGTTACTGTGGATATGGAGGTGTTTGAATGGCGACAAAAACAAAAAAGAAGGGCGAAAAAGTAGAAGATATACTTACCTGTTCGGAATGTGGCAGCGGACATTTAAAACGGGACTACGACCACGCTGAAGTAGTCTGTGCCGACTGCGGATTGGTGCTAGAGGAGAACATTGTCGACCCTGGTCCAGAATGGCGCGCTTTCGATATGCAGCAGGAGAACGCCCTCGCGCGGGCAGGACCGCCGATGTCAACTACTCTGCCCGACAAAGGACTTTCAACCGAAATTTCACCTACAAACCGCGATTACTACGGCCGTTCCATCTCCAACCGGAACCAGTCTATGCTGTTCCGCATGCGAAAATGGCAACGCCGCGCCCGAGCCTCCAAGTCAGCTGAGCGCAACATGGCAGTTGCGATGCGCGAGATGCAGGCAGTAGCTACCAACTTGAAACTGCCGCGCCGCATCCAAGAAACAGCTGCATTCATCTATCGCCGTGCAATCCAGGAGCAGTCTCTCTCAGGTCGCGCAATCGAAATGGTGGCCTGTGCTGCACTATACGCAGCCTGCCGGCAGGAAGGTGTGCCACGCACACTGACTGAGATTAGCCGTCACAGCCGTTATTCACGCAAGGAAATTTCGCGAACTTACCAGGTGATGGTTAAAGCCCTGAAAATGCACTCAATGCCCCCCCTGCCTGAGGATTATCTGCCGCGCATCTGCTCTAAGCTGGAGTTGACACCAAAAGTCGAAGGCACCGCCCGCGACCTGCTACGCGCTGCCCAGGATGTACCACTCACTAATTCAGTGCCAATATCACTCGCGGCAGCTTCAGTCTACATTGCCTCGATCATTAACAACGAACGGCGCAAGCAGAAAGACGTCGCGCGCGCCGCAGACCTCACTGAAGTTACAATCCGCAGCCGCTACAAGGAAATGGCGCAGTTCCTGAATATCGACATCCACATCTGACGCTTTTAAGCGCGTCCCGCTTCGGGGCGGATGATTCTGCGCTGGCACGGTCATGCTTGCTTCGAGCTGCAATCCGACGTCACGCTGGTCATTGACCCACACGATGGCCGCTCAATAGGACTGCCGCCACCAATTGCTAGCGCCGACCTTATACTGGTCAGTCATGATCATTTCGACCACAACCAAGTACGGAATGTGCGTGGCCTACGCAGTCGAGTCATCGACACTACAGGACCGCATCAGTTCCAGGGCCACGCCATTCGAGGCATACAGGCATTCCACGATGATGAGCAGGGCGCAAAGCGTGGCAGCATAGTCATGTTTAAGTTCGAGATGCAGGGCATCTCCTTCCTCCATGCTGCTGACCTAGGCCACTACCCTACTGAACAAATGGACCTGATGCGGGGGTGTGATCTACTGTTTCTCCCAGTGGGAGGTGTTTTCACTATCGACGCCGCAATGGCGTGGCGCGTAGCGCAGGCGGTCGCGCCTCGCGTAGTTGTACCTATGCACTATCGCTACGGCTCGCTTACGCTTGCCATCGATGATGTGCAGCCCTTTCTCGACAGCAGCCCATGGCCGGTAGTGGACCTCGGCGTCGAGATGGAACTGGAACAGGATGACCTGCCGATACAACCGGAAGTGTGGAGGTTTCTGGGCTGATGAACCAACACATCTACCGCCGCTTCAATCACACCATGGGGGCGTGCTACGTAGTCTACTTCCTACTACCATCAACACTGTTTGGGATTGACCGATTTGCCTTCGCCACTGGCTTCTGGTTCGCTACCGCCGCAGTTGACACTATGCGTCTGCGCTCCTCCCGCGAAATGCCCGGCATGCGTGAGTACGAACGGCATCGTATTGCCGGCTTCCTCTGGTTCACCAGCGGCGCAACTATACTGCTGGCGGCACACGAGTATCTTGGCGTTGGTCAAGCGGTTGTAATGGCAACTATCATTGCTGCTGCTTACACCGACCCATTACTGGGCGAGCTGAAATCACGACTATCATATCAGCAGACGCTCGCCTGTGGCATCATAATGGCGTTCCTGATTTATATTTTTATCTTCGGGATGGCAAGTGGCTTTTCAGGCCCCGTACTTGGTTATGCACTGGTCGCTGCAGTCGTGATGATTGCAGCTGAACTGCCAAGCATGAAATGGCTTGACGATGATTTGCTTATGCAACTAGCTCCAGTGGCTATACTGCTGTTGCTGGCGACACTGCCAGGCACTCCTCAGCTGCCGGATGAAATCGTAACGGAGATGCTTGAATGTTGCTAAAACTCTACCTGGCATTGCTCTATCTGGCGCTGGGCGCCGTGGGTATGCTCTTCATACTACAGGGCTACTGGCCCATCGCTCTCCTACTGTGGAGTGGTAACGCCATACCAGGAGCGCTATTGGTGCAGTCACTGGGAGAAGAAAATGCAAATTAATTATCGACGGCGCTGGGCTGGAGTACGGCGCGCGTTGCGTGAAGCAGACGCGGACATATTTGTCGCTGTGGCAGCTGCCAATACGCGCTGGCTTGCATCAGCTGAATCACCTCCTGGCTCACCCCCTGGCTCCACACTGAATTACGTCGTCGTACCACAACGCGGGGCACCAATCGGGATAACTTCTTCACTTGAAGGACACCGCTGCCAGAAAGAAGCAGGAGTGAAGGACTTGCGACTATGGTCAGGTTACCCAGACGTCGGTGCGGAACACACGTCAGCCAAAGCAGCGCTGAAAGCGCTACTCGAAGAAAAAGAAGCGAAAAATGTTCTGACTGACCACTCATTGCGGCTCCAGCGCGGTATTTCGGTTCAAAATTCGACCGCAGTACGCGACCTGCGCGCCTGCAAGGCACCCGATGAACTGGAGCGCATCCGTATTGCAGTTAGACATGCGGATGCTGGGCAAAGATTTGCGCATGAGCTGTGTGAAGCAGGTACTGAACTGACGGAGTACGAAGTAGCTGCCGAGATTGACTACTTCCTGCGGAGGCGTGGAGTTCAAGAGACCTCCTTCACTACAATAATTGCCTCTGGTTCTAACTCTGCATTCTCGCACCACTCACCTGGCCGGCGGCGATTACGCGACGGCGATCCAGTCATTTGCGATTTCGGAGTTTTCTGGAAAGGATACTGCTCTGATATTACGCGTACTTATTTCGTCGGCGGCAGTCCCGCTCCGAAATGGAGACAGCGATATGCCATGGTGTTAGAAGCGAACCAGCGTTCGCAAAATGCACTGCGTCACGGGGCTGTAGCACAAGATGTGGATGGCGCAGGACGTAACTTTCTTGGCAGTAATGGAGTCGGCAAGCATTTCGTCCATGGAACTGGTCACGGTTTCGGCCATGAGATACATGAATGGCCATCGATTACCTATGGGCAGAAAACAGTCCTGCAACAAGGGATGACTGTAACTATCGAACCGGGCCTCTACTTCCCACGACAGGGAGGTATTCGAATTGAGGATGATTTGCTGGTAACACGCTCTGGTTCTGAGGCGCTGACGCACTCCGCGAAGGCGTTATACTGACGCTGTACTGGCGCGAACGTGAGCGTTGCCGCACGTGTGGTGGAACGGCTGCTGGAAGAGCGCCCGCAGTCACGTGACGCCGTTGAGCGCATCAAGCTGGATGTAGCTCGTTCCAGCAACTCGAAAGGCCTACCGGCCAACAACGAATTGCTGGCACAGCTGGACGCGAATGCAGAGCCTGAGTTGGCAATGCTATTACGGGTCAAGCCGATGCGCACCTCCGCCGGCGTTGCCCCTGTGGCGATTATGACTTCACCTGCACCCTGCCCCCACGGTACCTGTACCTACTGTCCAGGCGGACCTGTAAATGAAGCTCCGCAATCATACACAGGCCACGAGCCGGCGGCACGGCGTGGGGCACGACATAGCTACAACCCGGAAACTCAAGTGGCAGGTCGGCTTGAACAATATGCTCGCAACGGCCACCCGACAGACAAAGTGGAGCTAATCATCATGGGCGGCACCTTCACCGCCCGCGAACCAGAATATCAGGACGAATTCCTGCGTGGTGCCTTCCGCACCCTGAACGGTTCAGTGAGTGGGTCGCTCAACGCGGCGCTGGCTGCCAATGGCACAGCACCTCATCGCTGCGTAGCACTGACTATGGAAACACGTCCAACTGAATGTAGTGACTGGGCCGTGCATCAGATGCGACGGCAGGGAGCGACACGTGTCGAAATTGGTGTTCAGTGCCTCGACAACGCGGTGCTCGACAAACTCAATAGACAGCAGTCAGTTGATGATGTAATTGCAGCGACACGGAGGCTTAAGCGAGCCGGCTTGAAAGTGGTTTATCACCTGATGCCCGGCCTTCCAGGCATGTCACCTGAAAAGGACAGACGCGACTTCGCGCGGCTCTTCAATGAGGCGGATTTCCAACCCGACATGCTCAAACTCTACCCTACGCTGCTGGTCAAGGGCGCGCCGCTAGCGGCCAACCCGGGCGACTGGGTACCGTACGACACTGAGACCGCAGCCAATGTCGTCGCTGACCTGAAGGAAATGGTGCCGCCGTGGGTCCGCATCCAGCGCATCCAGCGCGATATCCCAAAGCATCAGATTATTGCCGGCGTGATGAACTCCAATCTGCGACAATACGCACGGCGCGAACTGAAGCGGCGAGGCAAGCGGTGCGCCTGCATCAACTGCCGCGAAGTGTGGCGCGCACGCATCGATCCCGCCGACGCGGAACTGCGCACGC
>CALBFM010000136.1:0-1270 GCA_937893445.1 uncultured euryarchaeote | reverse complement strand
CTGCACGCGCTATTAATGAGGCCACGGCGGTCGCCCTACGCGAGGAGTGCAGCGAGCCCTACCGAGGTTTCCTCTACGGCGGTTTTATTGCTACTACAAGCGGCCCCAAACTAATCGAATACAATGCTCGGTTGGGTGACCCGGAGGCGCTGAACGTGCTTGAAATTCTGCAAAGCGATTTCGTGGCTATTTGCCATGGTATGGCCACCGGAACGCTCGCTAGTTGTGATGTTGAATTCCGCCCTGCAGCAACGGTCTGCAAGTACATCGTTCCCGAGGGTTACGGTGCGAAACCGCGTCTTGATTGCACGCTTATTATCAACGAGGAGCAGCTGGCTGCCAGTGGTGCTTCGCTCTACTACGCGGCGGTCAACCAGTCACCTGGTGGAGCGCTGGAAACTACAAGTTCGCGTGCGGTGGCTGTCGTTGGAAGTGGAGTAACACTTGCTGTAGCTGAGGCGCAGTGTGAGGCGGGCATCGCGGCGGTGAACGGCCGTGGGTTGCATGTACGGCACGACATCGCCACTCCGCAGTTGCTGGAACAACGCGTGGCACATATGCGAGGCCTACGCTCCGGCCACAAGACTCCTGCGGTGATGGCAGCCTGATGCTCGAAGCGCTTGTGTTCCTGGGGGTGGGGCTGCTGCTGCTACTGATAGGTGCCGATGCCTTCATCGATAACGCAGTCGGGCTGGCACGTAAGTGGGGAGTCTCAACACACGTTATCGGTGTGACGCTGGTCGCCTTTGCCACCAGCCTGCCGGAAGTGCTGGTTTCGCTACTGGCCGGAACACGTGGGCACAGCGACCTGGCGCTGGGGAACATAGTAGGCTCGAACATGTCCAACTTTGGACTGGTTCTTGCCAGCGCCTGCTTTCTCTGTTGGTATCGCTACGGACGCACCATCATGCCGGCGCCCGGCGTAATCACCGATAGCCAGGTGATGCTGGCGTTTGCCTTCCTGCTTTATGGAGTCGCACTGGATGGAATTGTGGCTCGCAGCGAGGGCGCACTCCTGCTGTTGCTCTACTTCGCCTATGTGGCGTGGCTTTTCCGCCGCCCCGCAGACGATACTGCTGAGCCAGAAAGTGAAGGGAGCCTGTTACGATTGTCTATAGGCGTAGTGGGGCTGTTGATAGGCGCACACCTGACTATCGAGGGCGCGGTCTCTCTTGCCGCTGGGGCTGGCATCCCGGAGCTGGTAATTGGGCTGACAGTGGTCGCGGTAGGCACTTCACTGCCGGAGCTGGCTGGTTCTCTGACAGCAGCA
>CALBFM010000135.1:0-1138 GCA_937893445.1 uncultured euryarchaeote | reverse complement strand
AATCAAGGGCGAGTTCGTCTGGCACGACCACAAAGATACGGACGAAGTGTTTATCGTAATTGAAGGCGAAATGAGTATTGAGTTCCGGGATGGTACAGTAGAACTGGGTGAAGGTGAATTGTGTGTGGTTCCCAAGGGCGTTGAACACAAACCTCATGCGGAAAATGAATGCAAGATTATGCTTGTTGAGCCTCGAGGCGTCACAAACACGGGTGACGCTGAGGGTGAGCTTACTGCTTCAAACGACACCTGGGTGTAGACATGGTCAAGGGTATCGACACGGCAGCCAGATTCTACGACCACAGCCGTGACTGGGGCGAGCTCGATGAACCTAATACCATACGGGTTCGCCAGACGCTGGCGCTGCTACCGGCCGGCGTTACGACTGTCCTTGACGTCGGCTGCGGTGATGGCGCAGTAACCAACCCGCTTGTCGACGACGGAATCGAAGTCACTGGTATCGATGCCAGTGAGGTGGCACTGGCTCACTTCCGCGGCCGGCAAGTCGCTGGTGATATCGAGAAGCTGCCGTTCGAGGACAATTCATTCGAGGTGATAATTTGCGCGGAGGTGCTGGAGCACTTGCCTGGAAGGGTCTACGCCCGTGTCCTGCCGGAGCTCGAGCGTGTTGCCAGCAAGGCGATAATCATCACTACACCCTACCAGGAATACCTGCCGCACAGTTTTGTGAAATGCTCAGGTTGCGCTACGCTCTACCACTCCAGCCACCACGTCCGCAGTTACAGTCGCGAAGATTACGAGCAGCTCTTTTCGGGATTTGCGCTGGAACAGTCGCTTGGCATCTGCGAGTGGCGGCAGAACCCACTCAACGTTGCGCTCAAGCACTTTCTGGGCGTCCACATCTGGCGCGACAATCTCGTCTGTCCGGTCTGTGATTACGACCGGGGTGAACCGGAGCCGAGCTGGATACAGCACCCTGTCGGGACCGAGACCCTGAAGCGGGGATTGCTGGGTTTACAGACGGTTTTCGAGCGCTGTTTCCCTGGCCGCACTAAGAATCGCTGGATTGCGGGGCTGTTCCTGCCGCGCAAAAGGACATAGAATTTCCGGCCGCGTCAGGCTTCCTTATCGGGCTTGTCTTCAGTTAAATTCCTGCAATTATAAAAATTAAAAATAT
>CALBFM010000134.1:0-12173 GCA_937893445.1 uncultured euryarchaeote | reverse complement strand
CTCTGTCGAGCTGTATGCCGGAGACCGACAGGAAGGCGATGAAGAGCTGACCCGTAACCAGACTCGCAGCTATGATTTCCTGGTCGTTAACACCGGTTCGCAGAACGATACCTACAATCTGACAGTTGATTGGGACGACCCGGAGAGCTATGGGTGGCATGGGTCACTTTCTGTCGTTAGCATTTACATACCTGCGGGTCAGGACCGCACCTTCGACCTAGTTGTGACATCGCCTCGTGGGGACGTAGTGAGGGACAACTCAACTATGTTTAATTTGACTGCGACTTCGACTAACTCCACTTCTGTCAGTGCCAGTGACTTGCATCTGGTGCGCATCATCACTCCCTACGCAGTTGACGTCTACGAAATGCACCCTGCTTTGGTGTTCGCCAAACGCGGCGAGAAGGCGAGCTTCGGCGGAGAAATCAAGAACGTGGGTGACAACACAGATTCCTATGCGCTGCGAATAGATTTTGTGCCGAAGGACTGGATTGCTGAGCTTTCAACCGACGCCATTGACTCGCTAGTATCGGGTGATACCGCCCAGTTCCAGGTCGAGGTTACGGTCCCTGACACTGCTGGGCAGGACGAATACGCACTGGTGCGCATCACGGTTACTTCCAACACTACCGAATACTCCCACATCGACGGTGAGTCCTGGGCCAACACTACAGCCTCCGACGGTCGCATCTATGGGGTAGACCTGCAGCCAGATTCGGGCAGTCGGCAAGCGATTCCCGGCGGCCTGGCAGAGTATGTATTCACAGTTACCAACAGTGGCAACGAGACAGACACAATCCTGCTGGAAGTGGACATTGGTGAGACACAGGGCTGGACCGCGGCGCTGGACCGCTATCGCATTGAGGATTTGGGTCCAGGTATCGAGACTACCGTGACGTTTGAGGTCAACGCACCGCAGGATGCTACCGCCGAAGATTGGTGTGTGGCCGGAGTGGAGGCACGCTCTGAGAACCGCGAGCAGCACCGCATTCAGGTGAATGTGAACACTACTATCCGTATCCCGGTGCGCGGCGTTGACTTGACCCTTGACAGCGAAACCAAGGCCGGCGAGCCCGGCGAGCAGTTAACCTACACATTAACACTCACCAACAGTGGCAGCGACCCGGACAGCTACGACCTGACGGTCCAGAAGCCGCCTACTTGGCAGATACAGCTCAGCGCCTCAAAGGTGGACGACCTGTCCGAAGGCGACAGCGCCACGTTGGAGCTACAGGTCACCATTCCGTACAACAGCCCCGATACCGACACAGCGTTATCCATAGTCACCGCCATATCTCGCGGTAACAACTCGGTCTCGAACACGACGGAGGCGCTAACGACGGTTGCAACTGTCTATGGGCTCACAATGATTGTCGATCGCAGCGCACAGGCGCTTAACCCGGGCAACAGCACCAGTTTCACCTATACGCTCTACAACTACGGCAACGGCCATGAGAACATAACTTTCGCCGCCAGCTGGTTGCCTGCCGTCGACTGGACTGTTACGGGGCTACCGGACCGCGTCGAGCTTACCCCCTTCAATGGAATCGCTGAGGTGACTGTGACTATCGCGGTGCCCTCCAGCCAGTCCCCCTATACCGCTGACCTCAAGCTGGTCGCCTCAGTCGAGGACAACCTGGCTGAACAGGTGGAACGCTCAGTGACGCTTACTGTTGAGTACTACGCCGCGCTACAGCTACAGCTGGAACAGACAACCGCTATTGGCCTTCCTGGCTCGAGCCACACTTTTGACTTTACGCTGACTAACCAGGGCAACCTGCAGGACATGGTCACCCTCTCGACTGCCGGCCTGCCGGACAGCTGGCAGGTGCAGTTCGCGGATTCCAACCACCCACAGGTGGGGTTAGTGCTAGTGACACTCGCCCCTGGTGCCCCAATGGAACTACAGCTGACTACTACCAGCAGCTCGCAGGAAATCGCGTCCACGTTCCAATTCCTTCTGGTTGCGACCTCCGGCAACAACCCACAGGTCTCAGCTGATGAGCTGATGGCAGTAATGGTGGAACCGTCGCATGGCCTCGAGCTGGAGGCATCCGAGACAACTAAACAGAGCCTCCCCGGCCAGCCAGTCACCTTCAGTTTTGTCGTGAGAAATAGTGGCAACGCCCAGGCGGGAGTGCAGCTGACGGCATCAGGAGTGCCAGCTGACTGGAATGGCAGTTTCTCCGTCCAAAGCCCTTTTTCGCTCACCCCCTCGGAAGCAATGACAATCTACCTCAATCTGCAGCTGCCGGACAATACCTGGGGCGGTACGCACCTGATTCCGGTCACGGCCACTTCTACCACGACCGGCGAGCAGCATACGCTCAACTTCACGCTCGAGATTCCACTGTATGGCGAGCTCTCACTACAGATGCTTCAGAAGGACGCCAATCTGTTCGCTGGAGAGCAAGGTAGTTATCTGGTCAAGATTACCAACGACCGCAACACGCTCGAGGAGCTAACTCTGAGTATCGAGGGCAAATACGCCTACTGGTACCAGCTGCCGTCCAGTAGCGTGATACTGGGACCGGGCGAAGTACGGGAACTGACTATTACCGTCAGTCCACCGGCTAATTCACCTTCGCTCAATCTCAAGGACAGCAGACTCAACGTGACACTGAGTAGCGACCCGTTCAGCTCGTCCAAGCTGAACTTGCCTCTTTCGGTAACCGAAGTGCAACAGGGGACAGACACGGATAGCGATGGCGACGACAACTCGATTCCCGCTCCATCCGCGCTGGCGGTATTTGCCACGCTGGGCGTGGGGCTGCGACTGCGCCGCCGTCGTTGATGCCTCCTAAAGCAGAGACCGAAGTGCTAGTACAGCTGCTGGCGCAAGTCCAGGCGGGAGAGGCAGTTGCCCTCCCCGCAGCTGACAATGCGACGCTCCGTGACGCGACCATCCAACAGGCGCGCTGTGCGTTGGTAAAGGCGGCAACGCCCGACCGCAGTCTCGTACAAGGAGTCGCTGCACTGGTAGAATGCCAGACGCAGACGAACCAGCTGGCTGAACGGCTGTCGCGCTGGGCGGCGGAAGCGGCTAGCGCGGCGCGACAGTCGCCCGCGACAGAGCTGCCATCCAACACGCCAGAACCATTGCGCGAGTTACAGATTGCTTGGCGGGAATCTACGGTACGTGGGGAGCGGTTGCGTGACTGGCTGGAAAAAAAGATTGTGACTTTCGCACCGTCCCTGGGCGCTCTGTTGGGGCCGCTCCTGGCGGCGCGCCTGATTGGTGCAGCAGGGTCGCTAGCACGGTTGGCGCGTATGCCTGGCTCGACTATCCAGACGCTTGGCGCTGAGAAGGCGTTCTTTGCGCATCGCGGCGGCGGCGCACCGCCACCCAAGCATGGGTTGCTGCTGGCGCATTCGCTGGTCCGCGATGCACATCGCCAGCAGCGCGGAAAACTTGCGCGGCAGCTGGCGGCCAAGGCGGCGATTGCAGCGCGTCTAGACTGCTACGGCGGCGAACCGCAGGGCGCGGAGCTGCTATCCGCGCTACAGAATGCGGACAGCCAGCGCGCCAGCGGCCAATCCTTGTCCCGATGAGTTGATTAAATAGCAGGACTGTTCAGCGCACGTGCGAATTCTGCATCTTGGCACCGGGCTGCTGATGGGGTCGGCCGACGCAGTGCCAGGAATCAGCGGTGGCACGGTTGCGCTGGTGCTTGGCATCTATCAGCGATTGATTGGGTCGATAGCCATTGTGCTGAACTATCCGCGTGAGCGTGACTTCGAAAAGCTGCGCGAGCCGCTGACTTTCCTGCTGCCGCTAGGTTTTGGAATGGCAGCAGCCTACTGGCTGGTATCGCGACTGCTAGTCGGCCCCGCTGAAGCGCCGGGCCTGTTACTGCAGCCCGAGAGCGCCGTCCTGTGCTATGGATTTTTCAGCGGTATTGTTGTCGCCTCATTACGTGAGCCGTGGCACCGTATATCCGCGCCAAATCGTGAACACTCTGTGCTCGCTATGACTGGGGCGGCCGTGACATTAATCTTGCTGGATCTGCCTTTCATGAAGGGTGTGCCGGCTGATTGGATGCTGCTCGTCGGCGGCGCACTAGCACTGACTGCGATGCTACTGCCTGGCATTAGCGGTGCGCTAGTGTTGATGATGCTGGGACAATATGCTGTTGTAGCGGGCGCAGTGCACGACTTGCGGTTGGTGCCATTACTGTGGTTCTGTAGCGGCGGACTTGTCGCGGCACTAACGGTGGTGCCTGTGCTACGGCGGTTGCTAACAGAGCAGCTCGATCGCACACTTGCCGTGCTGACTGGCGTTATGGCTGGGTCGCTGCGCGCATTGTGGCCTTGGAAGGAGAATTACGACATGCGCACCGGTGACCTTTCTCCACTGGGGGTCGGTACAAATTGGCCTGAAGTACTGCTAGCAGCGTTGCTGGGCGCACTCGTTATAGTTGTGCTGGAGCGACTTACTCGTCGAGAAACGAACCGCAGCACTTAAATCGCCCCTTCCGTGAAGGCGCAAAATGCGTGTGGTCATAGCGGGCGCAGGCGACGTAGGTTACCGAGTAGCCCGAGACTTGGTCACTCGCGGCCACGGCGTTAGCCTCATCGATTGCGACCCGATAGCAGTTAAGCGGGCACAGGCGCTCGACGCTCAGGTTATCCAAGGTCACGCTGCGTCACCGAAGCTGCTTGTTGAGCAGTCCGGTCTGGTCGAGGCCGATCTGTTCATTGCTGTTACCGGTGATGATGCGGTCAACCTGCTCGGGTGTCGACTCGCTGCGGTGATGGGGTGCCGTACGATTGCACGGCTCAACACCCCTGCACTGATGGAATGGCCCGCAGATTCCGACCCACAGAAAGTTTACGGAGTTGACGCCTACATTAGCCCCGACGAGCTGGCGATGCACCGCATCTGGCAGATTCTTTCGCGACCAGCACTGACGCGACTAGAGCATTTTTCGGTTGGCCGACTGCGCATTCTAGAAGTAAGACTTGACGACAGCTCGCCTGCTGTCGGTCGCACTTTGGACAGCGTCGAGTTGCCGCCGCACTGTCGTATCGTTCTCATCTCACGTGATGAAGGGGTACTCATACCGCAAAGTGAAGAGGTGTTACTGCCGCGCGACCGGCTGCTAGTGCTGTTAAGTGATGTTCACGAGCTGGAGGAGCTATCGGAGTCGCTAGGCGCGCCGAAGGAAGTTACGGGAGAGGGAAACGTTAAGCGGTTAATGATTGCCGGTAGCACGCAGGTCGCACTGCGGCTGGCGGAGCAAGTGGCACAGCGTTACGACGCAGTGCAGATTTACCTCGCGGAACCAGACCGTGCGCGCGCCGAGCGTGCTAGCGAGCGACTGCCCGATGAGGTAACTGTGCTGGTCGGTTCGCCGACAGACCGTCACTTCCTACGCGAGGAGGGCATCCGCCATGAAGATTTGTTTGTCGCGGCGACCGAGCGGGAGGACCTGAACATGCTGAGCTGCCTGCTCGCCAAGCGCGAGGGGGCGCGCCGTACAGTTGCGCTGGTCTACCAGACCGAGCTGGAGCATGTGGTGCAGAACACCGGCGTCGATACGCTCATCAATCCCAAACGAGTCGCCGTGAGCGCCATCCTGAACCGCGCTACAGCGACCGAGGAAATCGAGGCGCTGGAAGTGCTACAGGGCGGCGAGGCCGCCATCCGTGAGTTCCTGGTTAAGGACGGTAATGGCTTGGTGGGGAAGGCCATCTCCAGACTGGGGCTCCCCGAAGGGTGCCTGGCGGCGCTCATCAACCGCGACGGCGAGCCGCTGTTCCCCGACGAGGATGAAGTCCTCCAGGGGGGCGACCACCTGCTGGTCTTCACGCTCAAGGAGCGGCTGCCGGCGCTGGAGAAGCTCTTCCACTGACATGCGCGGACGCCTGCTGCTGAGCCTGCTGGGGGCGCTGCTGGCGCTCTTCGGCAGTACCTTCGTTATTCCCATGGCGGCAGGGCTGTTATTGGGCGAGTCGCGCGAGCAGGTGGCGTGGCTCTACGGGCTGCCGTTGCTGCTCTCGGTTGGCGGTGGCCTGCTACTCTACTATCACTTCCGCAGCAACGAGGAGCTGCGCGACCGCGAGGCGTTCGCATTGGTGAGCGTGGCATGGCTGGTATTTGCCGCGATTGGTGCGCTGCCCTACGCGATGGCAGGCGAGCTTTCCGGTCCAGACGGTGCGCCGTTGCTGGTGTACGACCTCTCGCCGGTCGAAGCATACTTCGAGTCCATCTCGGGGCTGACGACCACCGGCGCTACCCTGTTCAACTCATCGATCGCCAACGGCACCACTGCTGACGGCTATTTTGCAGCGCCCAAGTCGCTGCTACTGTGGCGGTCGCAGTCGCAGTGGTTGGGCGGCATGGGAATTATCGTGCTCGCGACGGTAGTGCTGTCGCGGCTGCTAGGTGGCGGGATCCAAGTATTGCGCGCCGAGATGCCCGGCACTGGCATCACACGCGTCAAGCCGCAGATGGCGCAGACGGCGCAACTCCTGTGGGGGCTCTACGCTGGTCTCACCGCCGCCGAGGTGCTGCTGCTGCGCTTCGTCGGCGGACTGCCGCTCTACGACGCGGTCTGCACCGCCTTTTCCAATCTCTCGACCGGCGGCTTTTCGCCGCAGGCGGATTCCATCGGCGCCTACGACAGCGGCCTCGTAGAAGGCATAGTCATTGCCTTCATGTTGCTGGCGGGTATCAATTTCGTCCTGCTCTACGGCTTCTTCATCAGCTTGCGCCGCAACGACGAGCAACGGCTGCTGCGGGGCTGGCAGCACCTCTGGACTAGCGGCGAGTTCCGCTACTACCTCAGCTTTGTGACCATCGCCATCACGCTTGTAGTTATCGGCCTCTGGGCTCCGCTGCAAGGCAATGGATGGGCGCCAGCGGAGGCGCTGCGGCCGGCCCTGTTCCAGGTGGTCTCCATCCTGACCGGCACTGGCTTCACCACGCAGGATTTCGGGAGCTGGGCTACGGCGGCGCAGTTCGTGCTGCTGCTGCTGATGTTCGTTGGTGGATGTGCTGGTTCGACCACAGGTGGTCTTAAGGTCATCCGCATCGAAATCATGCTCAAGGCACTCTGGCGCGAACTGTTTCTAGTAGTCCACCCGCGCGCGGTGCGCAAATTACGACTTGGCGCCAAAGTACTCGAGGAGGAACTCGTGCGCAATGTAGCTGTATTTTTCTTCATCTACATCATTCTGTTCCTGACTGGGGCGCTAGTACTACTCTATCTAGAGCCAGACTGGGGACTGGTTGATGCGATGGCAGCCTCAATCGCGTGCCTCAGCAATGTAGGCCCTGGCCTCGGAGCCGTCGGTCCCGGCGCCAGCTACGCCGGCCTCGCAAATCCCACACTCGGTGTGCTCTCGCTACTGATGTGGCTCGGCAGGTTAGAGATAATCACCGGCCTTCTGCTCTTCTTCCCCAAGACTTACCGCGACTGATTTAGCAACCCTCTGCTGCACCATCATGAGCTCGGAAACGTGGGCGCGCTACGGGATGAACAAGGCGCGTGGCATAGCACAGAAGCAGGCGCGCTTCGACACTGGGGAGGCGGAAGGCCGCGAGGCTGCGCTTGCGGCGGAAGCCGGGGCTGACCGTGAAGTACTGCGGCGGGCGGCGACTGATGCAGCGTGGCGCGAGGCCGAGGCGGCGACCGACGCGGCGCGTGGGGAAGCGGAGCGACTGGTCGGGCTGGTTGAGCTACAGACGCCACGACGCACAATGCCATGGTCGGCGTTCACTTGTGCGCTGCTCTTTGCTCTGCTAGCATGGCTCTCTATGTCAACAATAATCACCCTGCTGTCAATGCTGGGCGGTGTTGTGTTACTACTGGTCACGGTCTACAGCTTCCGGCAGCCGATGCGACTGCCGCCAATCTCTCGCGAGCAGCGTGATGCCATCCTTCAACAGGCACAGGCGGCTGCCCGCAACGCTGGTTTCAAGGCAGCGTGGGTCGCTGGCTGGGTGCAGGGCTGGGAAAAAGGCTGGAAAGAGCGCGACTGAAGCCTACATCAGACGCAGTTGTGTGCGCACCAGCCCGCCTTCGGTGGCGAGGTCGAGTGCTTCAGACATGAATGAGTCCTCGGTGATAATCGGTTGTAGCTCGCTGAAGGCGATGGCGGTTGATATGAGCCGCGTGCGTCCGTGTCGGCCGAGGCTGACAACGCGTGCCGAAATCAACCCCTGCATATCCAGTTCGGATATTATGTCGCCAATGCGGCGTTGTGTCAGCGCGTCCAGTTCGAAGCGCAGGCAGACACGGCCATAGGTATCGTAGACGTCACCAGTAGTCTGCCGGTCGAGCCGCGACTGCGATTCGTTGGCGAGGATGGCGGTCAGTACCGCTTTGTGTTGTAGTGGCAGCTGAAGAACCACTTTGCGTACCTGATCCTGTTCCATCATATTCTCGGCACGGCTGACGTAGTCAATAGTCACTCGTTGTGCGGAATCACGCTCAGCCATTTCAGTGGCGATACGCAGCAGGTCCAGCGCCTTGCGCGCGTCGCCATGCTCCTGTGCAGCGCGGCTGGCGCAGAGTGAGATAACTTGTGGGTCGAGCGCCCCTTCGTAGAATGCCTGTTCGGCGCGCTGGTGTAGTATATCACGCAACTGCACTGCATTGTAGGGTGGAAAGACCAGTGATTCCTCACCAAGGCGCGACTTGACCCGTGGATCGAGGAAGGTGGTGAATTTTGTGTCGTTCGAGATGCCGATAAGCGACATCCGGGCGGCGCCCAAATCAGAATTGATGCCGGTGAGGTGGTAGAGTACCTCGTCACCTGATTTCTTAACCAGTGCATCCACCTCGTCCAGCACTACAATAGCGATGGCGCCTGACTCCTCTGCCTTGCGGCAGAGCGCAGTATAGACCTGCTCCAGCCTCCAACCTGTGTGTGGGATTGAATCATCCCAGTCGGTGGTGTATGTTTGCCCGATGTTGGCTAAAATACCGTAGGGTGTGTTGACTTGTTTGCAGTTGATATAAGCAGTGTGGATGGCGCTGCCCTGCAAGGTGACCTTGGCCTCTAGCTGTCGCCTGATGTGTTGCGCCACGGCAGTTTTGCCGGTGCCCGTCTGTCCGTAAATCAAGATGTTACTCGGTCTTGAGCCTTCAAGAGCGGGACGTAGGATGTGCGCTACTTGGTCAATCTCGGTGTTGCGGTGCGGGAAGTCTTCAGGGATATAAGTTGAGGATAGCACCTCGCGGTTGCGGAAGGTGTGTCCCTCGCTTGGAAGGGTGTCGAAAACGTTGCGGGAAGTTTGCTCTAGCTGCATTAGTAGAACCCCGAACAAGACGGGGCTGTGGTCATAGCCGTCCGCGTATAAACGCTACGGATTAGCGGCCGGGACACGGCACGGTTTTAACCCCCTTCCTCCGCGCACAGCGGCCGCGGGCAGCTCTAGTTTGGTGCAGCTAAATACCACCCGCCGCGCAGATTCAGTGACTTTGTGTAAGGGATATGACACGTAGCTATTTCGAGTGTACGCGCCCCCCTCGCGACCAGTTTTTCTAGCCATCGCTGGACCGTACTTGACCGTACGCTGCGGCCTTGAATTCCAAGAAGACGATTTTTCGTGCTTTGCCCGTAGCTAGCTCCGGAAAGACTGCCAGTTTTAGGGGGCTGCCGAGGAAGCTCATGGCGTACCAGCGTAGTGGGGAAAAAGGGACAAAGGTTTAGCCCACCGCGTGCTAGCTAAGCGCTTGGTGTTGGCGGAACGAGAAGTGGTGGAGTGGCTCTCGCAGCGTAACTTGCTGCCGTCACCCGATGTAGTGGCGCGCGCCGCCGCACACCCTGACGGGCTGGGATGGCTCGAGCGCTCGCTTCAGGCGCTGGAAGGCGAGCGGCTCTTTCTAGGGCTGGGTGACCTAGTCCCAGAACCGATTGAACCACGGCCGGTTGTGCACGCAGCCACGGGTGAACTACCCCCAGTCATCATCCGGCGACAAATCGAACGCACCCGCGCTGACGGGAAGCTACAGAGTTATGTCGCGCTCTTCAACGACCGCTTTCGCACCCTTTCGCGACTGGTGCGGCGCGATCCCGCCATGCGTGATGCAACTGGGCTGCGGCAGCTCGAGCAAGAGGGCGAGCACTCCGTAGTTGGGATGGTGGCGGAGGTGCGACCACTCCCTGGCGGGCGTGTACGTGTGGTGCTGGAGGACCCTGACAGTCGTTTGGCGGTAATGTTCAGCGAGCCAGAGGAGGGCTCGCTGGATATTTTTCCTGACGAGGTCATTGGGGTTTCAGGGCGTCTTAGCCGTCGTGGTGACTTGCTCTTTGTCAATGGCCCGGTCATTCGCCCCCACCAAGGGCGACTGCGTGAACCCGGTCGTGCGGAGGAGCCATGGACCGCGCTTTTCATCTCTGATCTTCATATCGGCAGTGGGACCTTTCAGCGGGCAGCGTGGGACCGTTTCGTGGCTTGGCTCAACGGCGATGTCGACTATAATCAGGAGTGGATTCCGCGGCCGGGCTATCTGGTGCTTGTAGGCGATGTAGTGGATGGCATAGATTCCTATCCCAATCAGGAAACTGACTTGGAAATTACCGACGTATGGGAACAGTATGCCGTGCTACAGCGTGAGTTGGAGAAACTGCCAACAGACATCCAGGTCATTGTGCTGCCCGGTAATCACGACGCCGTGCGATTGATGGAGCCGCAGTTGCCGTTGCCAGCACGGGTGCAGGAGCGCTTTCCGCCCGGCGTGGTGTTCACTGCCAATCCCGCACTGCTAGACTTGGCAGGAGTCAGTGTCCTTTGTTACCACGGCAAGTCGTTCGACGATCTAGTGAGCCTGTGCGACCTGACCTACGACAAGCCGATTCTGATGATGAAGGAGCTGTTGATGCGGCGACACTTGGCACCTGTCTACGGAGGTAAGACCCTGCTCGCACCGGAGGATCAAGACCATATGCTGATTCGTGAAATGCCTGATATCTTAGTCACCGGCCACGTCCACTCCTGCGGTGTCGAGCCCTACCACGCCACATTGCTGCTCAACCCTGGAACGTGGCAGTCGCAGACTGACTTTCAGCGCATGATGGGCTTCCAGCCCGACCCCAACCGTGCAATTGCTGTAAATCTGCAGAGTTTCGAGACGCAGGTGCTGGACTTCAACCGCTGAGACGGTCGTAGAGCTCCGCCAGGCGCGCCTCGCACACCGTCCAGCTGAATCGCTCTTCGGCCAATGTCCGCGCCCGTCTTCCCATCGCGCCCCGCTCTTCGGGCGCGTCGCGCAACCCGGCGATGACGCGCCGTAGTTCGCGCCAGTTACGCCAGGCGAAAGCGACGCCAATACCTGCATCGGCAACGAAGTGTCCCAGCAGCAGCTCTTCGCAGGTGACCAGCGGGACGCCTGCCGCCATCGCCTCGTAGAATTTGTTTGGGGTCGCGAGGCGGTTGTTCAGGTTTGCCGGGTCAAGCGCCAGTAGAACTGCATCCGCCTCCATGGTGCGTGTCGCTACCTCGTCTGGTGGGACCGGGCCGAGGTAGCGCGTATTCTGCAGCCGGCTGCAGAGTCGCTCGAGCTGCGGCACCAGAGTCCCGAAGCCGCCGACCAGAAACTCGACACCCTCCAGCCCCTCGACCGCCAACGCGGTTTCGAGTACTCCGCGCGACGGATGTTTCTCGAGCACACCTATATAAAGCAACTGCAGCCGCTTTGCAGGTTGCCGCGCCGCGACCTGTTCGGCCGGGTATTCGGCGAGTCGCTTCAGGTTGCCGACCAGCGTTACACCCTCTCGCAACCCATCTACGGGCTCCGCGTGCAGCACACCCAGTGCTTCCTCCACGCTCGTGCTGAAGCTCGCTGCTCCGCCTCTTTGCCGCATCCCTGCCAGCCTTACTAGCCCCTGCGGGCCGGCGGCTAGTACCCCGTCGCAGCGACGCAGCAGCGTCGCCTCGAGCTGGTGCAGCCGAAGTGCTGTTCGGTGCGATACGACACCCTTGACCAGTGCCGGGTAGTTCTCGTGACAGTCGTAGACCAGCGGCGCGCGCAGCAGTTTCGCTGCAAAGAGGGCGAGCGGCAGCGTGTCCAGGTCGTGTGCGTGAATCACTAGGTTGCGTCCCCGTAAGGTGAATATCTGTTGCAAACACCAGTACCAGAAGCGTGGCAGCTCGCGCACGAAGGCAAGCGGTGCATTGAGCGGGCAGGGACGTCGGTAGCGCACGAGGCGCCCCCACTCCG
>CALBFM010000133.1:0-7278 GCA_937893445.1 uncultured euryarchaeote | reverse complement strand
GGAATCGAACATCTTCTCCATTCAAGTATAGATTAACAAAATGCCGAAGCTCTCCTTGTTCATCCAAAACCGGATCCATGGGAAGATTCTGTGGATTAAGTTGATTGTAGTATTCGGTTTGCCAATTATCTTGGTTGATTGTCTGCTGAAAATATCCCTCCCGATAAAACAATGTAATCCCGATAAAATTAAGCCCAAGGTCACTTGCACTTTTGATGTGATCCCCGGCCAAAACACCAAGGCCGCCAGCGGCAATAGGTAAGGTTTCATGCAGGCCAAATTCTGCGGAAAAGTACGCGATCGATTTTTCGCCTAAATCGGGAGCTTCACGGCTAACCCAGGTATTGCCTGAATTGATATATCCTTGGAACTCATTCAACACGATTGCTACTCTTTTGGCATATTCTGGTTCAAGTAGGCGTGTTCGTAATTCTGTTCCTGACACTTCCCTCAAAATGGCTACTGGATTGTGGTAAACGTTCTGCCAAGTCCTGGGGGAGAGTTCTTCGAATATCCCCCGAGCATCCTGATTCCATGTCCACCAGATGTTGCGGGCTAGAGAATTGAGAGAAGCGATCGTCTCAGGTATGTCCATGCCGAAATCTGAGGTTTTACGCCATCAAAAACCAGCGGAATTTAGTAGCGCCATCTAGATATGTTATGCGAGAATGATGCCTGCCTTGTGAAAGAAGTATTTCTCACGCTCCTATTTGTTCTTATTTACGGCCTGAACGGGCAAGACAATGATCCTTTTAAAACTGAACCACCCAAAAAACCGAGTATGGTAATTATAGTGAGTCCAACGGCAAGCTAATAAAGCGCATCTAAATCCGCCCATCGAGGACCTATGAATTTAACGATAGATAACCTGCTTGGTCACGCATGGAATTTCGAGTTTTTTGTGGCCGCGTTCCTCTTTGGCCTCGGGCTGGCTACACTCGGTTCGGGCCTTTTCACCGCTTACTTCGGCGCCGGCAAATCTCAGCAGATTGGCTTCGGTCTAATCGTGATGGCGATACTGGTGCTGGGAGGTCAATACCACCAGACCTACATCGCCGACCCGGCAACCCTCGATGCAACTAACTTCCGCTACGGGCTTATTGCCGCAACCGCGGCGATGGTCGGGATGGTAGCGGGCATGTTCGTGGTGCTGTTCATCCTGATGAAGGTTGATACGGTTGACGACTTGGAGGACCTCGATCTAGAAGATCTCGAGGATCTGGACCTGGACGAGGAGCTGAAGAAGCTGGAAGAGGAACTGGCAGACGATGATAATGGGGGCGAGGACACCTCTTCTGGAGACGCAGACGAGGGAGGTGATGAGAAATGAGCGATGACATGACGCTGGCACTGACGATGTTTACAGTAGGCTTCGCGATCGTGATGTTAGGGATGGGCGCCTTGGTCGCCTATTACGGCAGCAAGAAGACGCGTAATGCTGGTTTCGCATTCATCCTTATCGGTGCAGTCGCAACCTGGTACTGGAACACGCAATCTGTTGCAGGCGGAACTTGGGCCGGGGTGGCGATGCTGGACTCGCTGCTAGCAGTCACAGGCGGCTTCGCCGGTGCGATTGTGGGTGTAATAATCTTCCTAGTCGCGATTATCAAGTCCTGAAACCTTAAAGTACGGCAGTTCGCCGTGCCGCCCGTGGGAACGCTCTGGAGTTCCGGAAAGCGGGATAGCGACGAGGAGGTGGATGATAACGCCGAGGCAAAGGCGACAGCCACCGAAGATGAAGACAGTGATAATGCAACGACCGGGACTGGACCTGACGAAGATGCGAAAGAGCCGCCAGAGGCTGAACTGCTCGAAGACGAAGCAGACGCGCTGGACCTCGGGGCCACTATCGGTGAAGGTGCACCGCTCGGGGAAGGGCTCGATCTAGCGTCTCCACTACCGGATAAAGAGCGTGCAGAGCTCCCACCTTTGCTGGCGCGCGCCGAGAACCTGAATATGCGTGTTGGGGGGGCGGTTGGCGTCGTCATCCTATTGCTGCTAACTGCGCTGGCGGTAATGATTCTGGGCGGCCCACCAGAGTTGCGGATTCCGCCGGAGCGATACGGCGACCACATCCTCTATGATATCACAGGCGATCTGGAGCTCTACAGCCTAGAACCAGTCCCGGTGTCGCTAATGGGGCTCGAGCTGGAAATCAACCAGCTCTCGCTCGAATGGAGCGGAGACGTGGATGCTGGTATTCGGGAGGAAGCAACGCTTTTCGAAGACGGCTACGGTGCGAAGCACACAGTCTTCCAGCGCTATCTAAAGCAGGACTTGAACGATGTTACAGGCAGTTACGCCAGCGAAGGGAGCCCACCGTCACAGATATCCAGCGCCAGCCTGAGCAGTGAGCAGCAACAGTACGTCGACGAGGAGACGCTGGAAATTATCCGCGAGGAGATAGAGACCTACGGGCAGGTGGATGAGTCTGCTACTGGCCTGCACTGGCTGCGGCAGGAAATGGTGAGCTGGGTACCGCGTAGCGGGGAGCAGGGGCTGCTGCCGCACGCATCGCTCTATGTCGGCCACAACTTGGCTGCCGGTGAGAGTGGCAGCTTCGTCGGCCAAGGCGTGATATTCAGCTGGGAGGTGAGTGAAGGCGGCACCATCGATGGTCATGATACGGTGAAGCTCAGCGTTACTACCTCCAAAAAGTCGGAAATAACCTTCATCCAGCACTTCCAGTACCAGTATAGCTACAAGCTGGACCTCTGGCTCTCGGAACAATCGGCGTTCCCACTGCGTTTCAGCTTCGACTTCAACTCCGACCTGAAAAGCCCGCAGAACACGCTGTTCAGTGTCAAGCTGCGATACGACGGCGACTTGAACCAACTCAGCACCGGCTTCCAAGCCGTGCCCTCCCCGTCGAGTGGTTCTATCTCGGGGCCAGCGGCAACGGGCGAGTACGAACCATGGCAGTCGGGCGCGCCAGCGTTCGGCAACGCCAGTAGCAGTCTAGACTACAGTTTGCAGGACGCCATCCAGCTGGCGCGCGACCAGCTGCCGGAGGTCGAAAACTACCTGCGATTGCACGAAGATGCATTCGTCACCCATGCAATGTACCGCCCTGGTGCTTGGAACCTGACGCTGGCGCACCAAACCGACTCCAGCAAAGTGACGGGATGGGAGCTAGTGGTTAACGCAACCAATGCCAGTGGCGAAGAGCGACAGCTGGACAACCCATTGCTGGAGCCGGCGGACTTGCCACAACCACTGACACTCTCATCGGCCGAGGCGCTGCTGATGGCGCGCCCGGAAATCGCAGCGTGGGGCGGTGTGGATGGACTGGTCGACCACACTACGGTCAACCTGAGCATGGGACAGAACCTGGCGTCACGCGAAAACCTTGACTCTCCACTAGGGGTACTGGAACTAGGGCAGCTGGAGCAGGCCGTTATCTCTAGCCTGCTGGATGGTGAGTTAGACTTTTCAGCGCTGACCGGACAGGTCGATGCCAACGGCGGCTACGGCTACTTTATCGCGCAGGAGCAACCACAGGCACAGCGCACCGCAGCGGTACAGGCCGAAGACGGACTAGTGCTCTTCACACTTCAGCAGACTAACTCAGGCTAACGTCGCCGCTAGCGCCAACGCTCAGCCAATGTAGTTGAAGTCCTGCTTCTCGTCGGGCGACTCGGACTCCATCTCGCGCAGCTGGGTCGTGATTTCATCGACCTGCTCAGCGCGTTTTTCCAGTTCAGTCAGGTCAATCTTGATCTTGAGCAGCTTCTGTAGCGTGACGAGCAGTGCCTGCGCCGATTTCGGGTCGACCATGTAGCCGCTGGTTTCACCCATTAGGCAGCCCCCCTCGATGCCGCGCAGTTTGCCGAGGCCGAGTAACAGTCCCGAGGCACCGACAATGCCGGCGCCTGGCTCGCCCTCGATGAACTCGACGCCCACCTTGCGGAGCCGCTCGACCATTTCAAGGCTGGTCGCGGCGCCTAGTACACGAGGCTCGGGAATCAGCTTGCCCTGTCCGTAGCCACCGAGGGTATAGATTGTCGTGACACCCATCTCCTTCGCCAGCTCTAACAGCTTCAGAGTCAGCTCGTACTGCCCCGATGCTTCCATGCCCTGGTACTCACCTGTCAGGAACAACAGGTCACGCGCGTCTTTCTTGCCGCGCCAGTAAAAAAGTTCGTTGTTGACCAAGCGTACCTCGCCGCTCTCCTCGATAAGAACCTGCGGTGGGAAGTGCGATGAATAGATTTCTGTGCACTTCGTGGCACCCAACTCTGCTATTAGGTGTGCCGTCGCCAGTTTGCCAACATTGCCGACGCCAGGAAGACCTTCCAGCAGGATGGCGTTCTCGAGCTGCACCTCTTTTCTGACAACAATTTCGGTGAAACTCATTTCTGCGTCAGCATCCTGCGATACTCGCCGTAGCGATCCTCGGGTGAGTAGCGCGGAGGCAGTGGGCTCTCAGTCGCAGTACCGCATTTCGGGCACTCTTTCTGAAGCGTGTAGCGCGCGCAGTCACGGCAGCGAAACAGCAGCGTGCGCATCAGAGTCTCTCGAAGCTCGCTTCACCGTCGCTGGTCCTGAAGTCATTCAGCACTGCGTCAGTCGCCTGCTTCAGCTCGCGCTCCGCCTGCTTAAAATCGGGTGCACGGACGCGGATGCGATAGTCAGGTGCGCCGTCAGATGCAATCTCAAGTGTCGTCTCCTCCTCCTGCACCTGTGGTGCAGTGAGCGCCTGCGTAAGCTGCTTAACCCCGTCAGGCGCCCAGCTGGTAAGCGTGAGCCGCCCCTCGATAGTGACGAAGGGAGGTGTGATGTTCGCCTCTGCTACCGCCAGAAATGGCTGGAGCCACTTGCCCTTGTGCACTTTCGTAAATATCGCAGTATCAACCACGGCTGCCTCAAACGCCCCGTAGAGCGTTCCATAATTCTCACGGAAGGGTCCACTGACCTCTTCTAGCAGCACCTTCGGCTCTAGTTTCGCATCGCTTGCTACAAGCTCAATTAACTTGGTCGCACGCTGCTCGTTCTTCCACTCACGGATGCGTGCCTGCTTGCGGTGGCCCGAGACCTGCCGCACAGACATGTCGACTATGTGGCGCTTGGGCTTGACACGCGTTACCTTCGCAACCACCATCTGCCCTTCACGGATGAAGTCGCGAATGTACTTGACCCACCCTGAGGCAACTTCAGAGATATGGACAAAACCCTTCTGACCTGGATATTCAAGCAGCTCCACGTCAGCGCCGTGGTTCCTCACCTCGGAAACCCGGCCAATCACGAACTCGCCCTCTTCCGGCAGTTCCGCCGGGCTCATTCCAGTTCCTCTACTACCTTTGCTGTGACGCTGGCGCGGCCGCCAGCGGGCGTGACGAGAGTGGCACCGCACAGCTCGCAGTTCACAGTTGTAGCGCTGTTACTAAAAATGACTGACTCGTTCTCGCAGCCGGGGCAGGTGACCTTCAGGAACTTGCTTCGTACCATATTCACTCCGTCAACTCGAATTTCTTGGCGCGCAGGCTGGGGCGGTGCCAAGCCTTCTTGCAGCTGGAGCAGCGGTAGCGCAGATATACGCGCTTGGTCGGCTTCTCCCTCCCTTCCGGCTTGGGACGTGGAAATCCGCCATAACCGGAGGTGACACGACGGAAAAGTCGCTGTCCGCGCGCGCGCTCGGAAGCGCGCTTCTTCTTGACCTGCTCGACCTCGTGCTGGTGGTGCGTTTTACACGCAGGGCAGTAGGTACTTATTCGACGAGGGATCTTCATGTTAGAGGACCGGTCGAGCCAGCCGCTTTTATAAAATTAATCTACACTGGCGTCTGCACGTCGCGGTGACGCATGCCGAACAGCACTTGCAGTGCTGCTAGTGGTGCCCGCAGGTAGAAGGCACGGGTTGCCTTGCCCTCATACTCGCCTCGAGTCAATGCTGAAAGCAGGCCAAAAACAGCTGGCGTTCTACCGAGTGCGAAACCGATACGCATGAAGAACGGGCGATAGATGCGATGTTTGGTTTTTGCAGCGCGATACATATCGTGTGCATAGTGTTCGCGCCAGTATTGCTCGAATAGTGTCGGGTCTCCTTCGTAGACCGCCTGCGCCGCCAGCCGCCCTCCAAGTACTGCATGGTTCAATCCTTCGCCGTGGATAGGGTTGACATGGCCAGCTGCATCACCGGCTAGGACCCAACCCTTCCCCGAAACAGGCACATCGAACAGCTTTGGATTATTATAGGATGGAATCGCCGAGCCAAAGCGTATGCAATCTACTTCCTCACCCGAAGCAAGTTTGTAGCGTCCTGAATTAGTGAATTCGCCTGGCCAGCGCTCATGCAGCAGCTTCTCGAGTGCCTCCTTCATGCCAGGCGTACCGGCATTGTAGCAATAGCCTATGTTGTAGTGGTCCGCTTTCGGGAAAATCCAGAGGTAACCTTCTTCACCCGGAATCGCACCAAGAATGAACTCGACCTCGTTCTCGACCGGTTTCAGCCCGAGATAGTAGCCGGAGGCGGCAAAGAGGTGCTCACGTGGAATCGGACCCAGGAAGTGCCGGCGCGTGAAGCCGTTGACTCCGTCGGCGCCAATCAAGTAGCGAGAGCGGTGCTTGCCGTTGATAAGCCACGTGTCACCGTCACGCTCGAGTTGTCTGACCTTCTCCTTCACGTGCGTAGTGCCTGCTTCCGCCGCTCGGCGAAACAGGTAATGATCCCAGGCATCACGTCGCACCATTTTGCCCTTCTTGACGGGTACTTTCAGCTTGGTCCCGCCATGGGCGAAGCTAATCGAGGTCATCCGGCACTCGATTGCGTCGTCAGGAGCATCCATCCATTCAATGCCCTTGACAGGCAGTCCGCCGCCGCACGCCTTGCGTCGCGGGTGTGCATGGTCAAACAGCAACGTGCTGAGTCCGCGCTCGGACGACTCGCGCGCCGCCGAAGAACCGGCTGGCCCGCCACCAATTACGGCCAGGTCGATAATTTCCACAACAGGGCGACCTGCGCCTGCTAAAAAAGTCAGCGGCGGTACTTCAAGTGGCAAGCGATGGTGCGTGACTCGAGCTGGCATCCCTGCAGCACTAGATTTCGCACACCCTCACGGTTCACAACGTATATGACGCGCGGCTCGCCCTCGCCCAGCAGTCGCGTCAGCTCCGGGTCAGGGTTCTGCAAATCTAGCTTCATCGTCCCATTTGGATGAACCTCCAGCGACTGGAAGTTGAAACCACGCCCCTCGATGAAAAGGCGGTGGCCCTCCCCCGAAAAGGTGCGCGTCTCATCTGGCAGTGGTTCCTGATGCTTCTGCACGGCTTCTGTTAGAGC
>CALBFM010000132.1:0-10723 GCA_937893445.1 uncultured euryarchaeote | reverse complement strand
AGCGAAAGGGTTTCGCTTTCGCGATGCAGCGCAAAGCGTACACGCACCGTCGCGACCAGTCGCGCCCAGATTATTGGCCGTTCGCGGGCTTTTGCCTGCTGGACGCGCTTTGTGCTGTCCGTTCCCTTCCGTGCGCCCAGCTCGAGCGCCGTCACTTCCAGCGGCCCGCGGGCGTGCGACAGCAGCTCACCGACCTGCAGCAGGTCGCCCGGTTCGGCCAGCAGCTTTTCGCGCACTGTCTCACCACCTTCTGAGAGTCGCAGTTCCAGCTCGAGCGGCGGCAGCACCCGGATTTTAGCATGGCGCGTCGCACCGCATTCGCTGCACCGTACGGTACCTTGAAAGCTGAAGCCGCGCTTCTGCGATGTCTGCGCCTTCAGCACATCGTGCAGTGTCGTGTTATCGCAGCTTTCACATTCCAGCTCGAGCTGTTGCATCAGTGGCGGAAGTGGCGCATCCCCGTCAGCACTAGCGCTATTCCGTGCTCGTTAATTGCGTTAATCACTTCGTCGTCACGAATCGATCCGCCCGGTTGGATAATTGCAGTAATCCCGGCCGCAGCGGCAAGATCGATACCGTCGCGGAACGGGAAAAAGGCGTCAGATGCCATAACGCTGCCGTGCGCCGATTCGCTTGCCTTCTCGATGGCAAGCCGTACCGAGTCGACGCGCGACATCTGACCAGCGCCGATGCCAGTCGTACAACTATCTTTCGCCAGCACGATGGCGTTGCTGCGAACGTGCCTGACAACGCGCCAACTGAAGCGCAGTGCTCCCCACTCGGCGTCGGTTGGCTCGCGGTCGCTGCCGATCTTAATATTTGCATCGTTGAGAGTCGCTGTATCGCCCTCCTGTAGTAGCCAGCCGCCGGCAACCGATCGCAGCTGTGCGGCAGGCCGATAATCATCAAGTTTACCGGTCGCAAGCAGTCGTAGACTCGGTTTCGCAGATAGCACATCGTGTGCTGCATCGCTGAACGCAGGGGCGATGACGCATTCCTTGAACGCCTCGGCAATAGCGGACGCGGTTCTAGCATCGACTTCACGGTTCAGTCCGATGACGCCGCCAAAGGCGGAGACGGGGTCGCCCGCCAGCGCAGCCTCATAGGCGGCCGCCAGCGTGTTGGCAGTTGCAGCACCGCAAGGGTTGCCATGCTTGACAATCGCGACCGCTGGTTCCGGGAAACAGGCGGAAATTGCGAGTGCCGCGTCTAAGTCGAGCAGGTTGTTGTAGCTCAACGCCTTGCCTTGTAGCTTCTGGGCAGTTGCCAGTCCGGGTCCAGTCGCCAACGGGTCAGTGTAGAACGCCGCCTGTTGGTGGGGGTTTTCGCCGTAGCGCGGCCGTAGCTCCAGCGTGCCAGCAACGTGCAGCGATTCCGGCAGCCCTTGCTCGTCAAACCGCTCGCTGAGCTTGCGTTGGATAAGTGTGTCGTAAGCGGCGGTATGGCGGAACGCCTTCAGTGCTAGCGCCTGCTTCTCGGCAGTGGGCAGCCCGTCGCCCGCCAGTGCCTCGGCTACGCGACCGTAGTCGCTAGGGTCGACCACTATTGCCACACGCAGATGGTTTTTCGCAGCGGCACGAATTAGTGATGGACCACCAATGTCGACTTGCTCCAGCAGCTCCGGCAGCGGTGCTTCGCGTTGCGCTGCTTCGGCGAACGGATAGAGATTTACTGCAACGACGCCAAAGAGTGGCATATCGTGTTCCGCCGCCTCAGCTGTATCCTGTTCACGAGCCAGGATACCGCCAAAGATGTGCGGATGAAGTGTCTTGACGCGCCCCCCCATAATCTCGGGGAAACCGGTGATTTCGGAAACTGGAGTCACCTTCAATCCGGCTTCACGCAGTGCAGTGGCAGTGCCGTCGCTAGAAACCAGTTCCCAGTCTGCTTCCGCGAGTGCTGTGGCGAACTCGACTAGCCCCTCCTTGTCACTGACGCTAAGCAATGCGCGGCGGGTTGTCTGGCGGGATTTACTGGAGTTCACAGCCTTTCCTCGCGTCGCAAGTCGCGTCCGGTTTAAGCGCTGTCGGGGAGCTTGCGCAGGCAGCTCGCTGGAACTTCGTAGGTAACGTAGACCGTCGTGCCTGCCTTCATGATTGGTTTTTCCGCTTTCTCGGCTGCGCGTACGTCAACCAGCAATACTACAGGTTTGCCGATGATGTGCCGCCCCGCCTCTAATGCATTGAGTCGTGTGCCCGACAGGTGGACCATTTGCCGGTCCAGTGGGTAGAGCCCTTGCTCGAGATATTCATTGGAGTCTTCCTGCGAGCAGGCGAAGTAGAGATGCTCTGGAACGTCGTCAGTCGGCAGGTCTAATTCTAGCTCGAGCGAGTGGGCATAGGTGGCGCGCAGTCGCCCGTCCACGAGCTGGTAACGACCTTTGGGGTCGGTTTCAACCGCTGCCTTCAGGTGGTCCATAGTAAGGTAGCTAAAGTGGCGTCTCTGGTGCTTTAGTGACTCGATAAACTCGCCCGCAGCGACCCACCCTTGCTGGTCCATTTCCAGCTCGAAACGGTCAGGAAAGTGGCGTAGAACGCCTGCCATGACGCGGCCAAACTGGTCTAGATGGCGCGGCGACATAACCAACTCGCCTTCCTCGCTGCAATATTGACACTTCTCGCCGCGGAAATAGCCGTGCTGATGCTTGATGCACGCCTTCAGCGGCTCATCGGGAGTACGTCGCATGGCGGCGCCACGAGGGTGGGTGATTAAGCGCTTACGGCTCTACTCAGGATTAATCATTCAGCCGCGTCTGTCCCTTCTCAAGGGGAGGTTGTAGACTGGCACCAATTTCTTCGCGCGAAGGCAGCTCAATCTCCATGCGTCCTCCATCGAAGAGCGACTGCATTTGCATCTCACGATTGCGACTGCTCCAGTAGGCAGCCTCGTCGCGGGTGCCACTGGTAATCAGCACAAACACCTTGCCAGGCCGGTCGCGGCCAGTCCGCCCTCGCCTCTGTATGAGCCGGATGGCCGATGATACTGGCTCGTAGAAAATCACCGCCTCGGTCGCAGGAATATCTAGCCCCTCTTCGCCAACTGATGTTGCAACGAGGACGTTGAATTCGCCACTGCGGAACTGCTCCAGCGTTGTTTTCTGAACTTTCTGCGTCATTCCTGGATCTCCCTCGCGTGAACCTTGGCCGACGAATCGCACGGGCCTCGCATTTTCAAGCTTCCCAAGTCGCTTGACTAGCAGACTAGCGGTGTTACGGATTTCGGCAAAGACTATGATTCGCTCTGCGCCTCCTGCAAGCTCCTGTGCAATCAGCTCTTCCAGCCGCCTCAGTTTGGGATGTGTTCCCTCGCTCCCCTCGGCGTCAATAATCGCTTGTTTCCATTCTGGCTTTTGTAGCAGCCACTTTGTAGCGCGGCTCTTCTTCGGTTTCTCGCGCATACGAGCAGCGTAGTCCAGAAATTGAGTCAACCCCTGCGTTTCAACAGTCAGCCGCGCGTGCGCTACCTTGAGTGCCATTGCTTGCATAGAGAGAAGGTTGTAGAGATTCCACGGCGCTTTTTTGCCAGCCGCTTGTAACTGTGCCTGCAATTTACGCCCCGCATCGATAATCATCGTTGTTGAAACTTTGCGTGGACGGGTAAGCGCTCCTGCCTGATACAGTCGTCCGCAGAGCCGGTCCTGTAGCTTTTGCAGATTCTTGCTAATTCGTGCCGCGGATTCTGGCAGTGGCACCTTCACCCAATTGGTCTCTATTGGCTGGATGTAGGGTGCTACATCGGGATCCTCGTCATCACGCTTCTCGATAGCCGTAATCTCCAGATTGCGGCATACCTCGACCACATCCGCGCGAGTCGAGCCAGGTGATGCGGTCATTCCGAGCACCAGTGGCTGTCGCGCAGTCTCACCGTAGCGCGCAGCAATGAAGACGTAGGCGTAGTTGCCGACGGCGCGATGCGCCTCGTCGAAGACCACCAGTGCGAAATCGGCAAGTGTGGCTGTGCCGCGAATAAGGTCCTTCTCGACCACCTGTGGTGTCGCCACTACCACCTGTGCTACCTGCCACAGTGGCTCGCGCTTCGCTGGTGCGACCGATCCGGTGAGCAGCTCGACACGTACATTCAGGCTGCGGGACAGGAAGGTGGCGTGCTGTTCTGCCAGCGGACGCGTCGGTGCCATCATCAGTACGCGCCCCAGCTCGAGTCGTTCAAGCATTACCTGTAGCGCAATTACCGTCTTGCCGAGACCGGTTGGCAGCACTGCTAAAGTGGACTCTTGCAGGCAGGCGGCGGCGACGTCACGCTGGTAGGTGCGCTCCTCAAGCGGCGGGCCCTGCAGTAGTGGGTGGGTCAGTGTTTTCATGACCGGCGACCGAGCCAGCCTTTGCGCCAGAAGTAGTAAAGCATCCCACCCGCGAAACTACCCATCAACGCTAGAATGAGCCAGAAGCCGTTGCCCTGCGCCAGTGGCAGCTGGTCGGTATTCATCCCAAAGATGCCAGCAATCAGTGTTAGAGGTAGCATGATGGTAGCGATGATGGTCAGCGTAGTCATCACCTCGGTCAAGCGGGCGTTTGACTCTCCGAGTCGCATCGAGACTTGTGACAGGTAGGCATCACGCGTCGATGAGACTCCCGCAGAGTAGTTCTCAATTCGGTTCACTAACCCGTGAATTACGTCGGCCAAGTCGCGGAAGTAGAGGTAATTCGACTCGGCGATGAATTCTTCGTCGGGCCGTAGCAGTCGCGCCACGGTCCCCTGTAGTGGCGTAATGGACTTGGACATTTCACGCAGGTCCTGCTTCATCTCGTGCAGCTCCTCTAGCAGTCCGGGATACTCCCTCGCCTGGTCAAAGACCCTGTCTTCCAAGTCGTCCAGCCGCTGACTGTAGCCATCCATCACGTGAAGCCAGTCGTCCGCCACCGCGTCAAGCAGTTCGTAGAGCAGGAATTCGGGACCACGTTGCAGTCGCCGCATGCGCCGGTGCGAGCGGTAGCGCTCGCGGAAGCGATCCATGGCGGGGAGCGTAGTATGGCGTACAGTTACTAGCAGCTTGTTGGTCAGGAATGCCAGAAGGTATTCTGTGTCAAGCTCCGAGTCGGCGTCGCGGGCGCGCAGAACAACAAAGCGGTGTTCCTCGTAATGCTCGGCGCGGGCGACCGGGTCAGCGAAGCAGTCCTCGACTGCCAGTGGGTGGAACCCCATCGTCTCGAGCAGGAACTCCTTTTCGGCATCGCCGGGCTGCATTATGTCGAGCCAGCCACTCTGTACCCCATCAAGCTCGGCCGCCAAATCATCAAGTGTGAGCTTCTGTTCGCCAGCCTTGCCGCTAGCGGCTGTCAGGAGCCGGATACTGGACACGCTGGCGCGACTTGCTTCACCGTTAAACCGTTATCGCCTCGGCTCGCCCATTGCCGTCGATGTGAAACAGCGGTTCGTGCACTGCACCGTCGCGCTGTAGCGTTGAGCGGAACAGTGTCACAAACTCAACTGTTTCACCGCCACAGTTGCATTCACTGTAGCGCTGCAGTAGTGGTCGAATATCGCGCGGAGGCCTGAAGCGTGCCAGCGTAACGTGCCCTACGAATGGCCGGTCCTGTGACTGCGCTGCATCACGTACTGCCTGCGCCAGCTCCGCCAGTCCAGCTCCACGGACACCGACCCACGCTACGCGCGCTGCCCTGGACGAATGGAACGCACCCAGCCCGCGATACTCCAATCGCAGTGGCAGTCTGCCTGCGCATGCGGGTGCAACAGCTTCTGCGACCCCCGCAGCTTCGGGCCGCTCTCCCAGAAACGCCAGCGTTATGTGGTAGCTTCCAGCTGGTTTCGTGCCCAGTTCTTGCTCCAATGGCCCAGAATCAAAGCTAGGGCACTCCAGTGCCAGGAAGAGTCGCACGCAGGGCAATTACCGTGCGTTTTAGTCTTTCTTCAACCGTTCTTGCAGTGCCGTAATCAGCGCGCTAGCAGTTCCTTCACGGCCGCCAGTAAGCATTGCAAAACTCTCAGCGCCGACCAGTGCGCAACTCTCAGCCTCTTTGAGTTTGGCGCGCCCCGCAAGGCGCTTGATGAAGCCAACCTGCTTGGGCGAAGCGACGCGCGGCTGGCCCGCAGTGAGCTCCTGCAGTGCCGAAATTAGTGTGCTGGCAGTACCCTCGCGGCCGCCGGTCAGTGCGCCGTAGCCATTGGCATTGACCAGCGCGCACGCTGTTGCTTCATCGAGCTCGGCGCGCTCAGCCAGTCGCTGGATAAAGCCAACCTGTTTCTCCGATGCGGGGACGTCCTTGCCCTCGGTGAGCGGTTTCAGCTGTTCGATAAGTGCACCGATAGCCTCGCCGTCCAACTTTTCGATATTCTTGCCTTCCAACAACGGCTCCGCCTCAGTACCCGCCTGCACGGTGAGCGACTGTAGGTAGGCCAGCTGCCGTGGTGTTGCCCGTTCCTTCTTGCGCTCTAGCGCCGCGCTGTGTAGTGCGCTGAAGTGGTCAGCGAACTCTTGCCATGCCTGTGCGGCAACAGTTTGACCTCCCTCAACATGGTCAAGCTGTACTTCCATGCCCGCGGTGAAGGCAGTCGAGAAAATACCGTCAGTAGTGGTGCCATAGTAGGGCGCGACGTTCTCCCACATTGTGCAGCCTGCTTCAGTAGCATACATTCGCCCTTTTTCATCGCGTGCATACTTGCGATCAAGCAGCTTGCGGATGGTCTCTGCATAGGTTGATGGGCGGCCGATACCCTCAGCCTTCATCTTTGCCACCAGCCCATGTTGTGTGTAACGGCCAGGTGGCTTGGTCTCGTCCTCAATCAGCTCGTATTCGTCCAGCGCTAGTGTGTCGCCCTCGGCAGCTCCCGTCAGTGGTGACGCCTGTGGCACTGGCTTTGTCAACTTAGTATATGCAGCTTCCCAACCAGCGAAGGTGCGCCATTCGGTCTTGCCGGCGGCATTCCAGCCGCCCGCCTCGCCCGCCAGTTTCAGCCGTTGCCATTGTGAAGGTGCCATCTGGCTGGCGGCGAAGCGCGCCCAGATGAGCGCGTAGAGCCGTGTTTGCTCCGCCTCAAGACCTTGCGGTTCGCGCGTTTGCGGCCGCGTCGGCCGAATCGCTTCGTGAGCGTCCTGCACGCCCTTACCACTGCCGCCACCGACGCCGCGGCCGACGTGTGAAGCATCCCACTCCTGCTCGATATAGCTGCGCACTTCCTGCCTTGCAGTAGCGGAAGTGCGGGTCGAGTCGGTTCGCATATAGGTGATGTGCCCCGCCTCGTATAGCTTCTGTGCCAGTCGCATCACGCGTGCCGGCCGCCAGCTCAAGCGCTGGCCAGCTGCTGCTAGCAGCGTGTCGGTGGTGAAGGGCGGTCGGGGTTGTTTTTCAAAGCTATCATCTGCGACGCTAGTCAGTTTCAGGCTACCTGCCGCTTCTAGCGCTGAGTATGCAGCCTCGGCACTGTCGCTATCACTGGTGCGGTCTCTCCGTGTCTTGCCCTTGGAATCGCGCCAGCCATCGTCGAACTGAACCCGCAGCTCAATACCGCTCGCTTGCAGGTGGACTTCCCAGTAAGGTATCGGCACAAATGCCTCGATTTCGCGCTCACGCTCAACGACAAAGCCAAGCGTAGGCGTCTGCACACGCCCCATCGAAGTCAAGTTCCAAGAGCGGCAAAAGCGAGAGCCGCGGAAGCCAATCAACCTGTCCATCAGCCGTCGAATCATCGCAGCCTCGACCAGCCCAATATCGACGTCACCTGCCTCCTCGAGCGCAGCGGCAATCGCCGTTTTCGTAATTTCGTTGAATGTCACTCGCTTTACGATACCTAGACTGCCGAGTAGTTCGGCCAGACGCCAGGCGATGAACTCACCCTCGCGGTCGGGATCGGTCGCAACAAGCACTTCGCTAACACCGCTCTTACGTCCGTCGGCGAGCAATTTCTCAATGATGCGCTTCGCTCCTTTAGTGAAGCCCCATTCAGGCGATGGAAGCTTGCCGTCGGGTGCAGCCCACATAGCTTTGCGACCCTCCTTGCCCTCGTTTGGCAGGTCCTGGACATGGCCGCGGCAGGCGCGGACCAGAAAGTCGCGACCCAAGTAGCGCTGAATAGTGCGCGCTTTGGCGCCCGATTCCACAACCAGCAGTCGGGTCACGCGGTCCCCGCGTTTCTGACAGCTCATAAACGTTGCGACTCGCGCACGCGCACAGGGAGACTGTAAGTCTCCCCGCCAAAACTCGGTTAAGCTGTTACCGCTGGCACCTTATGGTGCTCGAAGCACTGCAGCGGCCGGGAGTACGCATCGCGCTGGTCGGCGCGTCGAACGACCCCACCAAGTTTGGCAACCGCATCTTCCGTGACCTGCGGAGGAAGGGCTACATAGTCTGGCCTGTCAATCCGCGCGAGCCAGAAATAGAAGGTGTTGCCGCCTGCGCCGATCTAGAATCGCTATCAGGTACACCAGACATTGTCAATTTTGTTGTCCCTCCACCGGTCGCGCTGGCGGTTGCAAAGCAGGCGGTCGCTCTTGGCATCCGTCGACTATGGTTCCAGCCCGGTTCCGAAAGTGAAGAGTTGAAGGTGTGGCTCACTGAGCAGGAAGGCGTCAGCGCGCTGACTGATGCATGCATCATGGTGCAGAGCGCGACGTAGCGCGTTAGGGTCGTCCTTGAACAAGAGCCTACTTTCCAAGCGCCTTGCGGGCGGCATTTACAAGCGCATCCAGCGCCTCGCTGGCGCGATTAGTTGGCACTGCACCTTGAGCATGCGTCGGCGCGCCACCGCCGCTACCGCCCGAAGCTTTAGCGGCTGCGTTAGCCAGCGCTCCGCAGTCCACCTCGACCTTACTGCCCCGCGCAGCCATGACGTGGCCCTTACCGCCGGCGCATGTCGCGAGCAGTACTAGCGCGTCGCTGTTGGCGCTGAGACGTCGAGCCAGTTCTTGCATTTCAGCGAGCGGTGCTTCGCCGCAGTTATTTATATACAGGTCGACGGAACCAATGCGCTCCGCTGCAAGTTCACCTGCACGGCCTTCAGCCAGTTCCTTTTCTAGCGTTGCCACACGCGTGCGTAGTTCCTTGCGCTCGCCCATCAGCTTACTGGCAGCGTCCGCCACCTGCTCCAGCGGTACGCCCAGTGCTGCAGCAGCTTGCTCCAGTAACTCACGTTCAGCCTGCGCAGCGGCGACCGCCGCTTTCCCGGCCGAGAATTCGATACGTTCCACACCATCCTGAATGCGCTCGGTCCTCAAAACCTTGATGGCCTGTAGCGCGCCGGTGCTGGCAACATGAGTCCCGGCGCAAGCTTGCGCGTCGATTCCTGGGATTTCGACCACACGCACATCGCGGTAGTTGGGCGCACCACCCTGGTATAGAGTTACACCATACTGCGCGTCGGCTATTTCGCGCGTGGCGAAGTGCGTCTCTACTGGATGGTTTCCGCGGATGATGCTGTTTGCCTCGTGTTCGAGAACAGCAACAGCAGCGCGGTCGAGCCGGCGGTGGTGAGTGATATCGAGCCGTGCCGAGTTGGTTGTCTTGCGGGCGCCCGCCTGCCAGACGTGTGGACCTAGCGCGTGGCGTGCCGCAGCGCCAATGACATGCGTCGCAGTATGGTGTTGCGAGAGCGCATCCCGTCGCCCTCCGTCTACGGCACCTCGCACAGTGGTACCGACTGGTGGCGCTCCGCCCTCGAGCGTGTGCACTACGGCATCTCCATGCTTCTGCACGTCAGCCACGCGCACCTCACCACCATCCCAATACAATGTTCCTGAATCGGCTGGTTGCCCGCCACCTTCCGGGTAGAAGAGTGTGCGGTCCAGCACCACGGTTTTGCCGTCGCCCCAGGTCACACTCGCGTCGAACTCGCGCGCCACCATGTCATCGTAGAACGCCAGCTCTGTCGGTGGCAATTTCTCAGTCTCCACTTTCGAGGTCGGCGCTGTTGCCGCCGAATGGCGGTCGGCGACCAGCGCCATGAAGCCGTCCGGCACCGCGACGGTAGAGCCTTGTTCAGCAGCGAATTCAGCCACCACTGCGGGTGGAAGCCCCTGCGAGTCGTACAGTTCCACGAGTCGCTCGGCGCCGATGTCACCTGTGGCGAGCGTGCGCTGCACTGTGCGTCGGCCACGCTCGAGTGTTGCGTCGAAGCGTTCGCTTTCGAGTTCGACCAGCTCCATGATGTACTCGCGTCGCGCCGTCAGCTCCGGATAGGTTACCCCCAGCTCATCGATATGGTGGCTAACGACTTGTGATAGCGCCTCCGGGATTCCTAGATCGCGCAGGAGCAGTAGCGTGCGCCGCAAAACCATGCGTGCCAAGTATCCGGCGCGCACATTACTTGGGACGATGTCGTCACCAAACATGAACGCCAGCGTGCGTGAATGGTCGGCAATTGCGAACACTTTTTCGAGTGGTTCGATTGTACTGCACAATTCTTCGAGCGTCAATTCTTGCCCCGTTGCGTGCAGCCTCGTGAGCACTTGTTTGCGCAAGTTGCTCAGGTCGGCGCCGTAGTCAATCGCCAGCAGTCCGCAGACGCGGGCGTTCTCGGCAATAAGCGCGCCCGCCTGCCCCAGCTTGTCGGCAAGACCAGCTTCCCGCGTCAGTAGCTTGACCGCAGCAGGGAATACAGCCTCGTAGATTGTTGGCGTTCCCTGAGAGGCCCACACCATCCGTTCAAGTCCGTAGCCGGTGTCTACTATGGCGCGTGACATGCGGCGGAAGCGACCTTCCTTGAGAGTGATATCACCCTGTGGATCTTCGACCAGGTCCATGAAGACCAGTGT
>CALBFM010000131.1:0-4233 GCA_937893445.1 uncultured euryarchaeote | reverse complement strand
CAGGACTTCGGACACGGGCGTGCGCAATACGATCCGGTCCCCGGCCTGGATCGAGAGATCGCGCAAATCAGCCCGCAGGGAGAGCCCCTCCCGGAAGACGTCGATCACCTTGAACCCCTTCTCCGCAGAGAAGCCCGTTTCCGAGACCGTCTTGCCGACCAAGGGCGAGCCAAGCGGAATCAGGATCTGGGCCAGGAACCGCCGGTTCTTCGCATTCGGCAACATGTCGACCAGCGACTCGCGCGTCGGCAACAGGAAGGGCGAGGTCAGCGCCAGATAAGCCGCGCCGACCAGCGCCAGGTCGAGAATCCGAAGCTCGCGCTGAGCCACAACATCGGCGGACACCCAACTGCTTGCGGGATCGCCATCCTGGGCAACTCCTGAGAGGCCACCGGATGAACTTCGAAACCCTGCTCTACGACGTCGAAGACGGCGTCGCCACCATCACCCTGAACCGGCCCGATTCTCTCAATGCGCTGAATCGCGAACTGAGCGGCGGCCTCAGGGAGGCGTTGGCCGAGCTTCGGGACGACCCCGAAGTAGTACTGGGCGTGTTGACAGGGGCCGGGGGTCGGGCGTTCTCCGCCGGTATGGATCTGAAGGAACGGGCTAGCCTGGATGCCGAGGGCGACCGGCCCACCGCTAACTCACGGGGCGGCGGGGATGGCTTAAGGGGCGGGAAGGTTACCGTCATGTGCAGCGTGTCATTGTCACTCGCTACGGTCCGCCCGAGGTACTGCGGTTAGAAGAGGCTGAAACGCCGGAGCCCGACAACGGCGAGGTGGTGGTAAGGGTCTCGCGTGCGGGCATCAATTTTGCGGACCTGCTGGCCCGCATGGGGCTCTACCCTGGTGCTCCCAAGCCGCCTTTTGTCCCGGGCTACGAGGTTGCTGGTACAGTCAAGGCGGTTGGTTCCGGCGTTGATGGGATTGTTGTGGGTGACCGCGTCGTTGCTGCTCGTTCATATGGTGGCTACGCAACGCACGTCGTTGCGCCCAAAGCAACTGTTTCACAGCTGCCCACCTCAGTCAGCTTCGACGCGGCGGCGGCACTGCCGGTAAACTACCTGACCGCCTGGCTGGCGGTAGTGCACCCGGGCGCATTACAGGAAGGTGAGACAGTCCTCATCCACGGCGCCGCTGGCGGCGTGGGCGTCGCGGCAACACAGCTGGCGCGGCTCCGCGGTGCAGCGCGTATATTTGGTACAGCATCGCCGGAGAAGCACGGTTGGCTGCGCGAACAAGGTATCGAACCGGTTGACCGCAACGGCTTCCGCACTGCTATCAAAGTCGCCACCGATGGACGTGGGGTCGACTTGGTACTGGATCCTGTCGGTGGCGACCACCTGCTCCAGAGCTACCGCAGCTTGGCATCGGGTGGCCGTGTCGTTACCTATGGTATCTCTGCCATGGCGCCCGGTCGCAAACGCAGCCGACTGACGCAGCTACGCGAGTGGTGGCGTGCACCTCGCTTCAACCCGCTCTGGATGATGGGCGCCAACCGCGCTGTCATTGGCGTCCATCTCGGCCGCTACCGCGACGTCGAGCGGTTGCAGCAGGCGCAGGCGCAGCTCTTCGACTGGTTGGAGGCAGGCGAAATAGCGCCGCGCATCGACTCTGTTTTCCCTGGCGCCGAAGCAGCCAAAGCGCACCAGCACATCCATGACCGCCAGAACATCGGCAAGGTATTGCTGGACTTCGATTAAGGTAAAAATTAGATATTAGTTAAATATAATAGGCTGACAACTATCGTATCATGGTGGAGCCGGTTGACGACATTGCAGGGGGAGTAGAGCTACACCTCCGCACTAACGCCAGCGAGGCAGATACGCTGTTTCGCATTCTATTCGCTGCAATCCAGCTTGGCGCACCGGCTTCCAAGCGTCAAATTGCCGAGCAGGCAGGACTATCCTCGCAACTGGTAGACTACCATGTCCCGAAGCTGGTCGCCAGCGGACAGCTCCTGTTACGGCGCGGACGCTACCGCCCGCAGGAGTGCCTTACCGATCGCAACCTGCAGCGACTGATGAAATCCTCGCTCATCCGGCAGCAGCTGGTTAATCAGGTAGCTGCCGGGCTCGACTTCTCGCAGGCGGAGAAGGACGAAGCAGGTGTTATTGAGGAAAATATTCTGAGCCTGCTGCGTCTCTTCTCGGTTGAGTTGAAGGGGGGGCGGTGAAATGTGCAGGTTTGTACAGGGTGCTGGAATGGTACCTGAGTTGCAGCAATATTTGTCGCTAAACTTGAAACAAAAAATTTTTTTTGGCACTGCTTTAAATACCGCGAACTGCCCCAGATGATTATGCGCAGACGCCATATGTTGGGCAACCGCCACCTCACCATCTGCGGCTATCCTACCACACAGCAGGAGCGCCGCGTGATGCGCAAATCGACCTGGAAACAGGTCTCCTGCAAGCACTGCCTCGCGATGCACGCACAGTACGACGGGCAACACACTGCCGGGAGGGGGGTTCCGGCATGACCAATCGCATCACGGTTTTCGGGACGCAACTACAACGACCACGCGCGATGACTCCGCCTCCAGTTCCCGGTAGCGGTCCGTCACCACTTCTCGCTACGGGCGTTGTACTGACATTGGTAGCGGCGGCGCTGCTGGTATACGAGCCATCGAGTGATACACCGAACGGGCTGACAACGGCCCAAAGCGATTTCTTGCAGGACCTGGTTGAGGATCCGGGTCGGAGCTCTCCTCAGTTGATGGCATATGACTCATGTAGCGCGCTCGAAGAGGACCTGAAAACCCATCTCAAGGATGAGATGCGCGCCACTATCGCTTCTAATCAGGGTGGTTACTATCGTGGTGGCGGTGGCGGCGGCTGGCTCGAGGGCGATGTCATGGTTGCACTCGATGGCGCAGAAATGGCAATGGATGACGGCGGCGGCGCATCGGTGTCAGCTACGGAGCAGTCCGGCGGCTCTCCGGGAAGCCCAGCCAGTAATGGTGCGACTGGCAGCGAACGTGAGTTCTCCGGCACCAATAATCAGGAGGGTGGCGTCGATGAGGCGGATTTCGTCAAGACTGACGGCGATTATCTCTATGTGTTATTCGGTGACAGTTACTACGATTATTCACCCTACTACGGCCACCTCGATGGTGGGAGGCTGCATATCCTCGCTGTGCCCGAGGTTGGTCAAGTGGAATACCTCAGTAACGCTACTGTGGAAGGATGGCCGCGCGAGATGCTCTTCTCGGGCGATCGTATGGCCGTCTACTCCGACATTTCTGTTTGGGACCTGCAGTACGCCGAAGGAGACCATCCCCTGCTCTCCTATCTGGTGCGCGATTCGGCCGAGAGTAAATATGACGAATATATGGGCGACTACTACTACGACTGGAACGAGTACCGCGTACACTCTCTCTCCAAGCTGACCGTCTTCAACCTCAGCGACCGTTCCGCCCCACAGGTGGAGCGCGAGCTCTACATGGAAGGCTGGTACGAGACTGCACGCGAGGTAGATGGAACTGTCCGTATGGTTAGCCATGGCTACCTAGACATTCCTGGTCTGGTCTACTGGCCCGAGCTGCCGGATGAATACTGGGATATTTACTGGGAAGACGAAGACGGCTTCTGGAACGACAAGGCGTTGCAAACGCGCGCCGAACAACTCTGGATGACGGCTATCAATGTTACCATCGCACAGAATGAAGCCATTATCGACGCGACCAATCTCGACGAGCTAGTGCCCCGCGTCTATGAGATGGCGGACGAAAGTGTAACGGTCCACAGCTTTACCGACACCACGAACTGTCAGGACTTCGTGGTTGCCGAGGACGGCACGGCACGCGGCGTCACCAGCATCATGACACTTGACCTGGCTCAGAGTAATCTTTCGTTTCAGGCAGACCACGTTATGAGTAATTGGGCCACCATCTACGCTTCGGCTGATATGCTGGTTATTGCCGAGATGGCCAACGACTGGTGGTGGTTCTGGGACGATGAGACCGCCCGCTACGAAGAGGCCACCAATTTGCACGCCTTCGACATTTCACAGCCTGGAGAGACCAGTTACATCGGCAGCGGACGCGTAAATGGCACTATCCTGGACCAGTTCTCTCTCTCCGAGTACAATGGCTTCCTGCGCGTCGCGACGACGACCGGCCAGTGGGGCCGCTGGTGGCTTCCTGCCGAAGAGCAGACCGGCCCGGAGAACCATGTCTTCGTGCTTGAGCAGCTGACACACGGCGACGGCTCGACTAATCAGTCGACCGAGC
>CALBFM010000130.1:0-3332 GCA_937893445.1 uncultured euryarchaeote | reverse complement strand
GGGCTGCACTAGCTTGCTTGAGGCGGCACAGATGCTGCAGCACCAGCCGATCGAGCTGGTACTGGTCGGCGACGGCCCTATGCCTGAATTCGATGCGGCACTGGCAGTCCACTTCCTGCCGCGTCGCGTGCTTGCTCGCCACGACTTTGCTGTTGGTGACCAGCCCCCCTTCCCGGCACTGGTAGGCAAGCCGCTGGTGGACGGGAAGCCGGCACTCTATGTCTGCCGCGACTTCGCCTGCCGGGAACCTGTTGTGAATCCCAAAGAGGTTGATGTGGTGCTACCGCAGCACCCTTAAGTTCCGCCTGAGTGCATGTGAGGTATGCGTATCCTGCTTGTAGCAGCCTTGCTGCTGCTCTCCAGTCTAGGCCCGCTGGGAATTCCCGAGGAAGTAGTGCTTGTCTCAGTGGCTGAACCTCTGCCCGGCTCGCTCGAAACGCAGTGGTGGGAGTGGACTGCGATGGATAGCGACCGCAACCAGATGCATGATGCACTCGATTTGGCGCTGCTCGAGGAGCAGTTCGTCATTGATGGCCGTATAGAGGTGCTGGTCGATTTCGACCATATGCCGACCGCCGTCGATGAAGAGCTGCTTACACAGGGTGCCGACTTTGAAGTTACTTGGCGCTTCCACCACGTGCCGATTATTGCCGGCTTCGTCGAGGTGTACCGACTGCCGGACTTGTTGGCGTTGCCAGGTGTTGTGTTCTTGACGCACGACAGTCCAGTGCGACTGATGCTCGATGGCGCAATTCCAGAACACCATGTCGACCAAGTGTGGGATCTTGGATTTGACGGTACTGGCATAACCGTTGCGATTATCGATACCGGTATTGACGCAAACCATCTAAGTATCAACGATATGGATGACGATCCAGAGTGCACCGCCGCTACCATACAAGGCGTCCCGAATCCACCCTGCCAAAAGAAAATTGTCGCCTTCTACGATGCTTTGGATGACAGTGGTGATGATGGTTCTGGTGAGGCAACACCCTATGATGGCCATGGCCACGGTTCACATTGTGCCGGTATCTCGACAGGAACCGGTGAAGGCTCTGAGGAGGCGTACGGCGCGAATTACCGCGGCGTTGCCCCTGGCGCGCAGCTGGTGGGTGTGAAGGTGTTGAGCGATAGCGGTAGCGGCAGTTTCGAAGAGGTGATGCGCGGGATGGAATGGACAATCGACAACCAGGAGAAGTACAACATCCGTGCAGCCTCGATGTCGCTTGGGGGTGCTTGGGTTGCAGAACTAACACAGGAGCAGGAAGAGCGAGTTACACATGTTGCCAACCTTATGGTAGCGGCCGGCATCGCGCTGACTATTGCCGCTGGCAATTCTGCAGCTTACGGCACTATCGGCACTCCAGGCGCAGCGCGTGACGTAATCACTGTCGGCGCAACAGAACACGATCGTGAGCTGGCTATTTACTCCAGTAAGGGACCGACCCATGAAGGAGTAATCAAGCCTAATGTTGCTGCTGTCGGTTCCTCGGTATGGTCTGTACAGAATGATGATTCTGTGTCTGGTGAGGCGACATACGTCGGCATGTCCGGCACCAGCATGGCAACTCCGATGGTGGCAGGAATCGTTGCCCTGATTAACGAGGCTAACCCCGACCTCAGCCCCTTGATGGTTCGTGCGATTCTGGAGTCCACAGCTGAATATCGTTGGCTGTCACACCCCGTACGCCCTAACAATGACTACGGCTGGGGCTTTGTAGAAGCTGATGTGGCCATGGCTGAAGCAGAGCTGATTGACCCCAGCATCAACCTTTCACTAGATTCCAATACGCCGCAGGTTACTCATCGCGAGACCTACGATGACGGTAACTCCACTAGCGAGGTCAACATCACTCGCTGGTTCGTGCGTCAGGATGGCTCTTTGCATTTCATCAAAGGAGGGCCGGGCAACGCTAGCGCTATTGAGTGGCGGAACGTGCTACTCTATGATAGTTGGCACACGTTGGCAGCATACGATGGTGACTTTTCTATTCCACTCGAGAACAGCGGACTCGAGCCGGGCAACCACACGCTCTGGGTGCGGCTGGCTGGCCCGCAGGGAATAAGCGCGCCGGTTGGCATTACTATCCATCTTGCCGAACCTCTGCCCACTGCCGGATCGGAAGCGGGGCTGCCGTTGCTGTTGATCGTGGGTGCCTTGTTGGGAATCCTTGCCGCCGCGAGCATTTTTCTTTGGCGTAGGAGCGCAACCTCTTAACCCAAGGCAGGATTACGCCACATGGACCCGCTGAAGCTGCGGCAAGATTTCCCGGTGCTGGCGGGCGATGACCCTCCAGTTTACCTCGATAATGCCTGCATGCCGATGAAACCGGAGCCTGTGCTCCAGGCGATGGATGACTACTACCGTAACTTCCCGACTTGTGGCGGCCGCTCGCTCCACCGGCTGGCGTTCGACGTCACTGAGCGTTACGAGACTGCGCGCGGACAGTTGCAGCGCTTCATTGGTGCGGCCGACGCGAGCGAAATAGTTTTCACCCGCAACACAACCGAAGCCATCAACATTGTCGCTTGGGGATTGGACTTACAGCCTGGCGACACAGTCCTGACGAGCGATCGTGAGCACAATTCCAACGTTGTGCCGTGGCACGCACTCTCCCAGCGAACAGGCGTGCTCTATTCGGTCATCCCGTCACGCGATGATTTCTATTTCGATTTGGAGGCGCTGAAGGAAGCGTTGACGCCCAACACAAAACTGGTAAGTGTTGTCCACACTTCTAATCTGGATGGCTACACGCTCCCTGCTCGCGATATCACCGAGATTTGCCATGATGCCGGTGTACTGGTAATGCTAGACGCAGCGCAGTCGGCTGCGCATACAGAGTTGGATGCGCAGGCGCTGGACGTTGATTTCCTAGCGGCGAGCGCACACAAATTCTGCGGTCCCAGTGGCACTGGTCTGCTATACGGCAAGGCCGAAGCGCTAGCCCAATTGAAACCGACTTTTGTTGGTGGCTCTACGGTGCGCAACTCGACCTATAACGATTGTGACTTCCTGCCACCCCCGTCCTGCTTCGAGGCTGGGCTTCAGAACTACGCTGGGATGATTGGTGCCGGTGCCGCGGCCGACTATGTTGCTGGAGTTGGCCGCGACAAGATTCACGCGCACGAGGTGGCGTTGAACGCGCGACTGACGCAGCGCCTTGAAAGTATAGATGGATTGTCATTGCTTGGTCCACCCGAATCCGTGGATCGTGGTGGCATATTCTCGTTCAACTTAGCGGGACTCGACAGCCACGAAATTGCAATGAATCTAGACGAGACTGCCAACATTGCTATACGCAGTGGGATGCATTGTGTTCATTCCTGGTTCA
>CALBFM010000129.1:0-1693 GCA_937893445.1 uncultured euryarchaeote | reverse complement strand
CTTCCATGGGTAGCTGCAATGACAAGATTATCTGACTGCCTGATCTGCAGCATATCTACGCGGACATTTGCAAGTCCATCACTTGTGGGTAATGCTGCCCAAGTTGGAGTAGTCGCATTCAAGTCTGATGTTTTCCATATACCAACATCTGTTGCTAAGATAACCTCATTACGATTATTCGGGTTATATAATGCCCATCGAACAGGCATATCAGGTAAATCGCCTTGTTTTATACTCCAACTTGAACCCCCATCCAAAGATTCCCAAATAGAGTCTACTCCATAATTAGAAAATGTGACTAATATTTGATCTTCAGAAGCCCCCAGCTCTACACAGGAAATGTAACCTGATGGAAAAGATGATCCTGTTATTACAGTTACGGTAGGGCTGGTGGTATGCGCATGTGTAACTTTGAGCAGTCTGCCACCACCAGTGCCAACAAAAATGGTGTTAAGGGTATATTCTGAAACTCTAATATGAGAAGCTTGGGTTCCTCCCATTAAAGTAGTTTGCCAGAAGCCCTCAGTGAGACTGGGGTTTGTTCCAGTAAATCCCGACACCAACGCGGTTCCTCTTACCATGCGCATGGAAGTTTCCCTACCCCGGGCGCAACGACGTCGAATGCAAACGATGCTGCGCAAGACGAAATCACCGGTCGAGGCGTTGCGTTGCCGCATCATGCTGCTGCTCCATGAGAGGGCTCCAGTGGTCGAGGTCGCGCAGATGGTGGGGTGGGTTCGCACCACGGTGTATCGCACGGTGTACCGTTTTGAAGCACTCGATGAAGCGTCGCTGGTCGACCGACGCACCACCGGAGGCGCGGAGAAGGTGACGACACAAATGGAGGAGCAGTTGTTGAGCTACCTCGACGCGGTGCCCCCGGACTACGGTTGGCAACGCAGGAGTTGGAGTCTGGAGTTGCTGAGTCGGCAGCTTGAGGGTGGCTGTGGGGTAAAACTCTCATGGAGCACCATCTACCGGGTGTTGGTTAGTCAGGGGTGTCGCCGGGGGCGGCCTCGGCCGGGGCTTCGGATGCCGGTGCTCGGGCGTCGCCAGATACTGGAAAAGATAGCCAAACGCGTGGCTTCAGGGTCCTCTCGCGAGGAGGTCTTCTATCAGGATGAAGCCGACTTGCACCTCAACCCGAAGATTGGCACCACCGACATCAAGCGGGCCCACCAGCCGGTGGTGCTCACTCCGGGCAAGACCCTCAAGCGCTACATCTTCGGTGCGCTCAATGCGCGCACCGGGCCTATCGTCTCGGGGGTGGTTGCGCACAACAACGCGGCGATGTTCGTCGAGTTCTTCAAATACCTCAGCACCACGTACCGCCGTGCTCGGCGTCTACATCTGGTACTGGACAACTACATCATCCACAAAGCGGGGGTGGTCAAGCGCTATCTCGAATCGACCAACGGGCGCTTCGTGCTGCATTTCTTGCCACCTTACTCGCCCAATCACAATGTCATCGAGCGCCTGTGGAAACAGATGGATGACCCCGTCACCCGAAGTCATCGTCACCGCCACATGGACACCCTGGTCGCGGCGGTTCGATGCTTTCTACCCAACGCTCAGCCCTTCCCCGGAACCAAAGTCTCCACTTTACGTGCCGCTTGACGAGTGTCTCCGGTACGCGAAAGGCTATTTAGGGCAACAGCACGGTTGACCCGGTAGTCTGGCGACCTTCCAGGGC
>CALBFM010000128.1:0-1599 GCA_937893445.1 uncultured euryarchaeote | reverse complement strand
AAATTTCCATAGCGTTGTACACTGTAGGTTAGGGTACAGCCTACTGCAATGGCCAGATAAGTCGATGACCAAGTTAGAGTAGAAGTTGTTAATGAACCTAAATTAAAGGTTACTAAAGCAACCAAGTCTTGCCCCCAAAGAAGCACATGAAGAGAAAACAAGACATATACTATAAGTAAAAGAGGAGATGTAGTAATTAGAATTGTCCGAATTGTTGAATCAGGTAAATCATCAAAGAATACTTTGACTACGACAAAACCCATACAGATCAGTTGAAGGGTTTGAAGAAGCCAAACCAGATCAGTAGGCAGATTGTCAAACAATAGCGCGTCTATGATATTAAGAGAACCGAATTCGTATAACAAACCTGAGCAGGCGTCCAAACTTAGAGCTAGGGCTATTACTATTCTTTGAGTCCCTCTAGAAAGAGAATTCCAACGTTCTCCCAGGCCGGCTTCAGTCACGGGCAAACCCCGCAACACTCACCCCATAAAAACCGAAGGGGCTTAGATGCTAAATTATAGTTCCGCAGTAGAGACCATTTCAGGCGCACTACAGGACGCTTTGCGTCAATCCACTAAGCTAGGATTATGAGGCAAACTGGTGGACGCCACAGTAGACCATTCACAGGCCCACTGCAGCGCGCTTTGCGTGTTTGGGTTTGATGTCGGTGGATTATGAGGCAGACTGGACGCCGTCATCCGCGGTCCAGTACTTGCCGCACGTGTAGCCACCTGTATCAGCGCCACCATCATAGGTGCAGATGTCGTATCCAGCGCCATTAATATCGCCGTTCGCAAGGAACGTGTAGGTGCCAGATGCACCCGCGTAGTTTGTTCCTGTCGACTTGATATTGTCGTTGATTGCGCCATCCATCGCAGCGGCCGTACCAATGATCATGACAGCGTCGTAGGTGGTCAGGACGTAGGTCTTGATACTACCAATATCAGCTGCGTTAGCATCGTATTTGGCCTCGAAGGCAGCTCCGGCACCGGTGTTCGGGCCTGCACGAGGTGCAGACACGGTCACATTTGTTGCCGTTGCGTTGTTGGTCAACTTCTCATACAGACCAATTCCAGCAGGTCCGTCACCACCAAATACAGCGCCCTCATAGCCCGCATCAGCCAGAGCCTCAAGAATTAATGCTGCATCTGTAATGTAGGACGACAGGTAAACTGCAGTGCAGTCCGCGTTGCCAGCGATGCCGTCAGCTAGTGCTGAAAAGTCCGTTGCGGTCTCTTCATAGCCTTGCATGCCAGAAGCACAAAGTGCTCCATTCGCTTCCCAAGCAGCCTTCACTGAATCAGCTAGACCTGAACCGTAGTCATTGGTCATGTGCAGGATAGCCAAACTTTCGTTACCAATACCAGCGTTTGCTATCATGGCAGCGCCAGCTGGGCCCTGAAGGGCGTCGCTAGGCACATTACGGAAGAACATCGGGTACGCCGAAGCGTCGCTGAGACCAGGGTTGGTGCTCGCGTACGAAATCATCGGGGTTGAAGCTGCCGATAGAATCGCGTTGGCAGCCATCGATGCACCGGAGCAAGCTGCACCAGCGACAGCTACGACGCCAGAGTCAACTAGACTCTGAGCGGCAGG
>CALBFM010000127.1:0-1069 GCA_937893445.1 uncultured euryarchaeote | reverse complement strand
CAGCCGCGTAGCGCGCGACTGTCGCGCCAGCCGGCCCGCCACCGATGATTACCGCGTCCCATTCCCCGTCCACAAACCCTGACGGTAGCGGTGAGTTAAGCAGTTTGCCAAATCGTAAGGATGATATACCCCCCGGAGTGCGGCGGGGCATGCGTGCCGTAATCCTGACGGCCGGCGAAGCCGCACGCTTGCGGGGCTGGACCGTCGGCCGCCCCAAAGGGATGCTGCCGCTAGCCAACCGCACCATCCTGGAGCACCTGGTCGAAGGACTGCGACAGGCGGGCGTGCGCCAAGTGACCATGGTCGTCGGTCACGGCGCCGAGAGCGTGATGAGCCTGTTCGGAGACGGCGGGCGCTACGACGTCGCGGTCGCATACGCCCGGCAGGAGAAGCTGACTGGCACACTCGACGCGTTGCGACTTGGGGCTGCGACTGCCCCGGACGAGGAACTCCTGGTCGTACCGGGCGATAATTTCGTTGCGTCGCAGGGCTTTGCAGCGCTGCTCGAGCAAGATGGCGAGACGTTGCTCGCGAGTGAGGCGCTGCGTTGGTCCAAGTGGGGTGGGCTCGAGCTGGAGGGCGACGCAGTACGCATCAACTATGAAGCACCTGAAGCAGTGGGGCGCTTGCACTTCACCGGCATCGCACGGCTGACTCCAAAAACCATTACCGCTCTAACTAGCATGAAGGCTCGCCACCTAGGGCAGGCACTGCAAACACTGCTCGCCTCTGGCGCTGCGCCGCCGGCGGTTGCGATGGCTGAGGCGTGGCACAATATCGTCTATCCCTGGGATCTAGTTGGCGGCAACCAAATCGCACTGCGCTACCTGCAACAGGAACTGGCGGGCACCTGCGAGGCTGGCGTCACGATTCGGGGAGCTGTGGCCATCGGCAACGGAACACGCATCGCCGCTGGCTGCTACTTACAGGGGCCGCTCTCAATTGGCAGCGGCTGTCACATCGGTCCTGGCAGTGTGCTGGGTCCATCGACGACGATTGGTGACGGAGTCGAAATCGGCACGCATTGTGAAATCGCCGACACCCTCATCATGGATTCAACTGCCATCGA
>CALBFM010000126.1:0-2979 GCA_937893445.1 uncultured euryarchaeote | reverse complement strand
GCCAGCAAACTTTCACCGACGGCGAGGGACGCTACTTCCTACACAACCTGACCTCTGGCGAGCTGAAGGTGACCTTCTTCAGCCCCGGCTATCGCACTCACTCAATCTGGATTGACCTGCGGCCGGCCGGCACCAACGACCTGTTCGTACAGCTTGAGATGGGTGATGGTCAAGATGTCGATGACCAACGCAGCCACGTTCTGCGACCATGGCCCCCCACCCAGGCGCTGGCGGCAGTCATGGGGGTAATGGCACTGCTGGCGTTGCTCGGGAGCGCAGCGGCGCTGCTCGAACGCCATTTCCGACTGGCACTCTTCGGTGCGGTAGCGGGCATCCTAAGCTGGGGCTTCCTGTTCGGCAGCTTGTTCTCACTGGCGGCGCTGCTGCTGCTTTTGGGAGACCGTGAGCGGTTCGATGCGTGAGCAACTGGCAGGTGGTACGGTTTGTCACAGTACTCTCGCGCCGTGAGCAGGTGGCGCTGGCGTTGCTGTGGGGCTGGGTCCTGCTGGTCGCCGGCGGGCCACTACTGCTCGAGCCGGAAGCGACCGGCGACCTTTCGGGCTACGTTGGGCGCGTCGATAATCCAGAGGTGATTGCCGACATGAACCCAGTCGCCCGGGCGGTATACTGGATGGGCGACGCCAACTGTCACCAGATTTCGAGCCGTTCCTACACCTACGCAAGCAACCAGATGCCGTTCTGCGCACGCGACCTAGGTATCTTCGCCGGACTTGCCCTAGGCTTTACTGTTGCTTTACGGCGCCGTCCGGAGCTGTCGCTACCGCTGGTACTGCTAGCACTAGTACCAATCGGCCTCGACGGAACCATTCAGCTGCTGACCGACTATGAATCTACCAATCCGCGACGACTAATCACGGGGCTTATTGCGGGTGGCGTAACGGGATGGGCACTGATGATTATCCTGGAGCCGCGGCGGAATTAGCCGGCACACTCTTACTCGTCTACTGGCTCGTTGCACCACGGGCAATCTCTCACATCCAATGGGAGCACACGGTAGCACTTTGCGCAGAGTTGACCTGGGTTGTAGAACTTCTGCCACAAAAAAATGGAGGCAATGAGGCCAACCAGCAGCAGCATGACAGCAATGGTGAAAATCATCGCTGTATCAGCATGGATGTGTGTGCGAAATCCATTGCTATCAGAGGGTCTTACGGCCGGGGCGCCAACTAGCAGGGCAGGCCTTACCGGTCTGGAGTGCCTGCAATAACCGCACGACTTCGTCAATGCTGCGGCCAGTCCCGGCGGGATAGACTGAGTAGGCGCGCACAATACCCTCGTCATCGATTATGAAGGTGCCGCGGAGTGCCATCCCGGCGCGCTCGTCGAGGATACCGTAGGCACGGCTTATACGCAGTGAAGGGTCTTCCAGCAGCGGGTAGCCCAGCTTGTCGATGCCACCACGCGTGCGTGGGCGCTCCATCCAGGCTTGGTGACTCTGTTTGGAATCGGTCGAGCAACCAATAACTTGCGCGCCCGCCTGTTCAAAGTCAGACAGCCGACGGTTGAAGGCATGGATCTCGGTGGGGCAGAGCCCGGAAAAATCACGAGGATAGAAGAATAGCACGGTCCATAGACCGCGCTTGCGGTTCTGTGCCAGGTCTACCGTTGGGTACTCGAATTCTTTCTTGCGAGGGTTCCAGCGTACTGCCTTGCCCTCGAAATCAGGCGCTGGTTGTCCTATCTCGGCCCTATCTTCACTCACCCTATGAACCTCGCGGAAGCGGTGAGTCGATGCCCGGTTTAAGCGGTTCGCGCGAAGTCCTGTATCGCTTCAATAACTGCACCAGCGTCGTCATCGGAAAGGCCAGGATGTATCGGCAAACTCAACACGCGGGAGGGGAGTGCGGCGGCTCTAGGTGTCGACGCAGCGAACTCAGCCAACGGCCGCGCCTCGTAGAGCAGCGAGGGATAGTAAACACCACTGCCGATATCGCGTGCAGCAAGGTGCTCCCGCAGCGCGTCGCGCGCATCGGACTGAATGGTGTACTGGTGAAAGACATGTCCGCGCCGCGCCTCGGGAACCTGCACGCAGTCAGTCAGCTCCGCGCTGTAGCGCTGCGCATTGGTGCGGCGGGCTGAGTTGTAGCCGTCCAGCTTGCGCAGCTGGACGCGGCCAATAGCGGCGGCGATATCGGTCATACGATAATTAAATCCCAACTGCAGATGCTCGTACCGCTCGCCCTGGCCATGCGCGCGCAGCTGCGCTACCGTATCGGCCACCGCATCGTTATTGGTTGTCACCATGCCTCCCTCGCCAGTAGTCATATTTTTTGTGGGGTAGAAGCTGAAGCAGCCTGCAAGCCCAAGTGACCCCGCACGACCGTTCCCGGCGTCAGCGCCGTGTGCTTGGCAAGCATCCTCAATAATCGGTACTTGCGCCGCGTCGCACACCTCGCAGAGCGCAGTCATATTGCACAGTTCGCCGTAGAGGTGGACCGGTAATACTGCCTTCGTGCGCGGTGTGATGGCCGTCGCGACCGCAGTGGTGTCAAGGGTATAGCTATCCGGCTCCAAATCGACGAAGACTGGCGTCGCACCCACCATGCGGATGCTGGATGCGCTCGCAAAAAACGAGAAGGGGGTCGTGATGACCTCATCGCCCGGACCGACACCGGCTGCGAGCAGAGATAGGTGCAGCGCAGTGGTACCGTTGGTCGTTGCGAGAGCGTGCCGTGTGCCGCAGAAAGCGGCGAACTCGCGCTCAAAAGCCTCAACCTCGGGGCCTTGCGCCAGCAAGCCAGAAGAGAGGACGCGCGCGACCTCGCGCTGCTCCTCGTCGCCTACCAGCGGCTTCGCAATTGGAATCATTGCGAGCGCACGCAGAATGAGCCATTTAACAACGCTGGCACCCTGTGTTGCAACGCCCTCTAAAACTCCAGAAAGGTGGGGGCTAACACTATATTTAACTATAAATCATCAGCACAACTATTAAATAGTGACTTCTACAGACCACATTTG
>CALBFM010000125.1:0-9462 GCA_937893445.1 uncultured euryarchaeote | reverse complement strand
GCTAGAGCCGGACGCCTTCCAGTTCCTGCCGGAAGGTCAGCGCCCCGACGTAAAACGAGAACACCATGCCCCATTCGCAGAATGCCATCAGGTTGAGGTAGAGCGACCTTGCGTCATCAACCGAGGGAGGATTATCCAGCCTGTAGAACGGACCCTGCCCTTCTGCGATAAGTTCCTGGCTGTCAAGGCCGCTGAATATTATCATTAGGATATAGAACAGCCAGCCTGAATAAATGGCATATCTCCTGACATTGTGCTTCCTGCCCGACTTCTCCAGGAGGTGCCAGGCGAAGGCACCCCACATCAAAAAGGAAGTGAACAGTATTCCTGCCGTCACGCCGTGTAGTATAGGATAATCAATCCAGTGGAAGTTGACTGCAATAATCCCACACACACCTCCAAAGGTTGCTATAATCCTGATTAAATCGTTCCCGGACTCGTAGTTTCCGCCAATCTCCCGCGCTAGCGGGGTGAAAATCCTGTGGAAAACCTGTGCCAGCAGGATGAACGAGAAAATACTGATTGCGAGGCCAGGACCATAGAAGCTGGATTCTGGCCCAGCAAATGGCATCTCTGAAATAATCGGGATGAAAGGTGCGACCCGTCCGCCTGTGGTAGAAATCAGGTAGGTGGCCACCAGCGTCAGTGCCCCGAGGGCAACGCTGAACTCGAGTAGTCGCTTTGCGCTAATAGAACTCTCTTCAGTCATTCAACACCGCTTGTGCAGCTGCTAATCTTGCGATGGGCACTCTAAACGGCGAACAAGAGACATAATCCATCCCAGCGCCGTGGCAAAATGCTACTGATGCAGGGTCACCACCGTGCTCACCACAGATACCGACCTTCAGGTCTGGCCGGGTCGCACGACCGCGTTCAATACCGATTGCGACCAGCTCGCCTACCCCTGTATCAAGCGTCGCAAATGGGTCGGCTGGCAAGATTTCCTGCTTCACGTATTCGGGCAGGAACCCACCGCTGTCGTCGCGGCTAAAGCCGAAGGTCATCTGTGTCAGGTCGTTTGTACCGTAGGAGAAGAACTCAGCCGTTTCGGCAATCTTTCCTGCCATCAGTGTCGCGCGCGGAATTTCAATCATCGTCCCCACAAGGTAGTCCAGCTTGCAGTTTTGCGCCGCCTCAACCTCTTCGGCGACACGACGCACGATGCGATCTTGGTGTGTGAACTCCGCCTCGGCGGCGGTGAGTGGTACCATGATTTCCGGTAGTACCGTAATGCCTTCGACCTGCAGCTCTGCCGCGGCGGTTAGGATAGCTTTTGCCTGTAGCTCAGTAATCTCGGGGTATGTGACTCCCAGGCGTACGCCGCGGTGCCCCATCATGGGGTTGGTCTCGCGCAGCTGCTCGGCACGTCGCGCCAGCTCAGTGCCGTCGATGCCCAGCGCTTCGGCGAGTTGCGTCTGCCCCTTCGATTCGTGCGGGATGAACTCGTGCAGCGGTGGATCCATCAACCGGATAGTCACGGGGAGCCCCGCCATCGCGCGCAGCGTCTCGCGGATGTCGTCCTTCATGTGCGGGTAAAGCTCATCGAGCGCCGCTTTGCGTTCCTCGCGCGAGCCGGCCATTATCATCTTGCGTAGGTAGAACAGCGGCTCCTCCGAGCCTTCACCGTAGAACATATGCTCGATGCGGAACAGCCCAATGCCCTCGGCGCCGAACTCTAGTGCGCGCTGGGCGTCAGCCGGTGTATCAGCGTTAGTGCGCACTTTCAGCTTGCGATGCCGGTCGCACAGCGAAAGGAAGCGCGACAGGTATTTGCTCGAGACGTTAGTCTCGCGCAGAGGCAGTTCCCCGGCGTAGACCTTGCCGGCAGTGCCGTTGAGCGTGACCAAGTCACCCTCCATCACAGTATGATTTCCGACGGTGAACCGTCTGGTCGGGGCGTCTATCTCCAGCTCGCCAGCGCCAACGATGCAGCACATTCCCCAGCCCCGCGCGACCAGCGCCGCATGCGAAGTCATGCCTCCCCGCGCGGTCAGGATTGCAACGGCTGCGCGCATTCCGGCCACGTCCTCCGGGTTGGTCTCCTCACGCACCAGTACTACCCGCTCACCTCGTTCGGCCCACTCGACAGCGTCGTCGGCAGTGAATACCACTCGTCCGGTCGCGCCGCCCGGCCCGGCCGGCAATCCGCTCGCGAGTATTGCAGTCACTTTCTCGGCCTCGGGGTCAATGATGGGGTGCAGCAGTTCGTCCAGCTGCGACGGGGAAACACGCATTACTGCTTCCTCCGAAGAAATCTGACCTGACTGCTCCATCTCGGCCGCCATCCGTACAGCGGCGGGGCCGTTGCGCTTACCAATGCGGCATTGTAGCATCCACAAACGGCCGGACTGAATGGTGAACTCTATGTCGAGCATGTCGCGGTAATGCTTTTCGAGCGAGTGCTGGATTTCGTCTAGCTCCTTGTACGGTGCAGGATGCACGTTGTCCAAGCTAGGGAGGTCGCCTGAATACTCGGTGCGGCTGTGGCTGTTGAGCGGATTGGGAGTGCGGATACCAGCCACCACGTCCTCGCCCTGCGCCTGCGGCAGCCATTCGCCGTAGAAGGCGTTCTCACCGGTGGCGGGGTTGCGAGTGAACGCAACACCGGTCGCCGAGTCCTCGCCAAGGTTGCCAAAGACCATCGCCTGCACGTTGACGGCAGTGCCCCACTCATCGGGCAGCCCCTCGATACGGCGGTAGGCAATGGCACGCTTGCCGTTCCACGACAGGAACACGGCACTAATCGCACCCCAGAGCTGCTCCCAAGGATCTTCCGGGAACTCCTTGCCTAGAACTTCCTTGACTTTGGCTCTGTATGTAGCTACGAGTGCCTCTAAATCATCTGCTGAAAGGTCTGTATCGTCGGTGACACCCCGTTTCTCCTTCAGTTTTTCTAGTTCGTGCTCCAGTTGCGCACGGATGCCATCGCCTTCAGCCGGCTCGATTCCGGCTGCCTTTTCCATCACTACATCGGCATACATTTGCATCAGCCGTCGCTGCGCGTCGTAGACGAAGCGCGCGTCGCCGCTCTCCGCAATCAGCCCTTTGCACGTGGCGTCATTCAGCCCGACGTTGAGCACCGTTTCCATCATCCCCGGCATCGAGGCTCGGGCGCCCGACCGCACCGAGACCAGCAATGGCCGCGTGGAATCGCCAAATTTGAGATCCAGCTCCGCCTCGATTGCTGCGAGTGCCTTGCGCACGCTATCGTCCAGACTTTTGGGATATGACTGGTTGTGGTCGTTGAACCAATTACAGATTTCGGTCGTAATCGTAAAACCGGGCGGGACTGGTATTCCCAACTGCGCCATTTCGGCCAAGTTAGCGCCCTTGCCGCCAAGCAAATTTTTCATCGACGCGTCACCGTCGGCGTTCCCACCACCGAACGAGTATACTGTTTCAGCCTTCATTCGCCTCGGCGGTGCAGATGACTCCCATAAAAGGATTTATTCTTTCAGGGCAGCGGTGGGGTCGTGGAGCGTTCCGAGCAGCGGCCAGCCGGTCCAGAGCAGCAGTTCATCCAGCTCCAGCAGTATTTGGTAGAGCAGGCCGTAGCCCTCAACTGCACGGTCGACTAGACATGGATCGCAGTCGTCGCCCAGCCACTCCATAAGGCGGGAAGCGCCGGCCAGCTCGAGCGCCCCGGCAACGCGACCGACAGCCTCCAACCGATTCCGCAGAGTCTGCAGGAATGGTTTGCTGTCACGCAGCGCTAGCGTTACTTCGCTGATTCGCGTCGGCGGCTTGTTCCCGAAGAGCGTCGTGAATTCTTGCTCGCCGATGCTTTTCCGCGCCAGCCGCAGCAACAGTTTCAGTACCTGCTGTTTTTCGGCTGGGTTCATGCGGCCTCCAGCAGCTGCTGCAGTCGTGTAAGAATGCGTTCCACTTCTTCCGGCTGCGCCTGTGCCCGTTCCTCATCCAGAACAGTGCCTGGTGAAAGAAGCTCAACTGCCACTACTCCAGGTAGCTGCCAGGCATTGCGTCTGCCGCCCGACCAGCGGCTCACAACGAGTAGGCAAGGGGTCTCGGAACTAACCGAAATGAGCCGTGCCAGCAGGAACTCAACCGCTGTAGGCCCCGCGTCTGCGTCAGCGACCAGCAGGAACGCGTTCGCTGCTCCGAGCCAGTCTATCCACCGCCCACCCAGCGCAGTGGGCTCATCGATTTCGTAAAATTGCTGTCCCTGGCAGCTACAGGCGTTGTCGAGGAACATCTCTGGCACGTCTGGCGGGGGGGTGAAGACGTCCCTTTCCGGAAGTGAACGAATTAGTGTTGATTTGCCGGCACCCATAGCACCGGTCACCATCACATAATTCATTTGTCTGCCACCTGAGGGCGCAACTCCTTGAACATACCCATCAGCGTCTCATAGTCCCACTCATCAATTTCGCCACGCACCAGCACACGGCGTAGCGTCGTCTCGGCGCGTGGCAGCCGCCGTTCAGCGAAGCGGCTCTCACGGACAGCCTCCATAATGCGCTCAACCAACAAGTCAATTTCCTGCCGTTCGATGACGTCGGGTCGGTAGGGGCGCAGAAAAACGTCGTTGCGAAAGAGTTCGTAGAGTACAATCCCAACGGCGTGCGATAGGTTGAGCACCGGATGCTCAGGGTTGGTCGGGACTTGGATTGTAAGGTCGCAGAGTGCCAATTCGCCTCGGTCGAGGCCGTGGTTCTCACGGCCGAACACCAGTGCTGGCTGGCGTCCGTCCAGCAGCCCAGCCAGTTCTTGGATCGGGTGCGGTGCACGCTGCCAGCGATTGTCTCCTTCGGGCACGATGCCACTGGTTGCGACTGATACTGGCGCCTCCGCTAACGCTTCTTTGAGCGAAGCGGCACGACGAGCGGTTTCCAGCAGTGGCCGACCTGCCTTGGCGCGCGCCTTAGCGTCGTCATCAATTTCGCAGCCACCGACAAGCACTAGCTCATCACAGCCGAAGTTCGACATCACTCGCGCGACAGCACCGACGTTGCCGGGATGCTGCGGCTCGACGAGCACGATAGTCGCCACGGCTCGCGAGTGAGCACCGCGTAATAGGGTTAGCGCGTCAGAATTGCAGACTGCATGGCAATACGACAAATGTTGAATGAGATTCGAAGCAGCGCAGTCTGGGGTCTAGAGTTCCTGCATTGCCTGAACCAGCCGTATCATCATTTCTTTCCCATCGCCAAACAGCATCATGGTCGAATCTTCGTAGAACAGGTCGTTGTCGACACCGGCGTATCCAACAGAGAGCGAGCGTTTGACCATCACGACCACGCGCGCCTTGTCGACGTCTAGGATAGGCATCCCCGCTAGTGGTCCCTCGCCGCTGCGTGCTGCGGGATTGACTGTGTCGTTGGCCCCAACCACGAGCACTACGTCTGTATCAGCGAACTCGGAGTTGATATTTTCCAGCTCGACCAGCTGCTCGTAGGGCACGTTTGCCTCGGCTAGCAGCACGTTCATGTGACCCGGCATGCGCCCCGCGACCGGGTGAATACCATACTTCACCTCACAGTCACGTCCCTCCAAGATTTCAGCGAACTCGCGCACTTGATGCTGGCACTGCGAGACTGCCATGCCGTAGCCCGGCACGATAATGCACTTGGAAATGCCGTCGCAGAGCATCGCGACCTCGTCGGGATCACTGCCTACTTTCGTGCGAGTGGCCGTTGTACGGTCGCCACCGCCGCCGAATGCCTTGAAAAGCACGTCGCGCAGCTCGCGATTCATCGCCTTGCACATGACGAAGGTCAGGATGAGTCCGGCTGCGCCGACCATCGAGCCAGCGATAATCAGCACATTGTTCATCAGTACAAAGCCGGTGAACGCCGCGGCAATCCCGGAGAGCGAATTCAGTAAGGAGACAACGACCGGCATGTCGGCCCCCCCGATGGGGAGCACGAACAGGATGCCGAGCAGCAGCGACACACCGACCAGGGCGTAGAGCAGTTGCATATCTTCGGGATTACTGGCGATTTGGGTCACCAGTCCCAGTGCCGCCAACAGCAGCAACGCCTTCACCACATTGAGCCATGGTGGCCCCCAGGTCGGGAACCGCACCCACCTGCCGCCGGGCAGGCTAAAGCCGCCTTTCAGCTTCATCATCGCCACCATACTACCGCTGAGTGTTATCCAACCCACTAGCATTGAGGCCCCGATGGCCGAAATCGTGAAGAGGTGGCCGACCCCGTTTAGGTCGGTGGCCGCGTAGGCCGATTCATCGATGGCGTGGAACGCCGCCGAGAGCGCGACCAGTGCCGACGCGCCGCCGCCGAAGCCGTTGAAGAGCGCGACCATCTCAGGCATACCAGTCATCTCGACGCGCAGTGCCATCCAGGCACCGATTATTGCACCGACTGCGAGACCGCCAACAATGAGTTGCCAACCGATGATACCGGTCTCAGAGTCCTCAATTATACGCGCTAGCGTGACAATAACTGCGAGTAGCATCCCGCTTGCGCCGTAGAGGTTCCCCGTCGGCGCGGTGCGCGGGTGGCTCAGCTTCTTCAGTCCCAGGATAAAGAGCAGCGCCGCCGCCAGGTAGCCCAGGTCCCATACCGCCGCGTCCATTACTTGCGCCTCCGGCCGGCAATCATCTGCAGCATACGGTTCGTAACCAGAAAGCCGCCGACGACATTGATGGTCGCCAGCACCAGTGCCACCACCGCCAGCTTGGCCGCCAGCGGCGCGTCGCCGTCGGAGAGCGCGGCGTTGCTCAGCAGCAGCAGCGCGCCAACGACAGTGATGCCGGAAATTGCGTTGGCGCCGCTCATCAGCGGCGTGTGTAGTGTCGGCGGAACCTTACTGATAATCTCGAAGCCAAGAAAAATCGCGAGTACGAAGACCGTCACCGCCGCGACCAGCGCCGCCAGCGTCAGCTCAATCATCCTGCCGCCTCCCGCAGCCGCGACTGCGCGGCGTGGATTGCACCCTCGTGGGCGACCAGCACGCCACCCATGCCGGGGACATGGAACCCATCGCCTTCCGGGGCACCGACTAGGATTTCGTCCTCAAGGTTCAGCGCCAGCTCGCCATCGCTGACAAGCGTCGTCGCAAAACTGGCAAGGTTGTTGGCGAAGAGCAGTGAAGCGGTATGCGGCAGCAGTCCGGGCAGGTTGGTCTCGCCGATGATAATGACACCGTGCTTGACGACTGTCTGACCTGCCTTAGACAGTTCGCAGTTGCCACCGGTGTCGGTATTCATGTCAACCACCACAGAACCTGGTTTCATCGTCTCGACTGTGCTGGCCGGGACGGTAATCGGTGCGGCGCGGCCGAAGAGCCGCGCGGTCGTGACCACCACGTCGGCGTCTTGGGCGACTTCGCAGACGGTATCGTTGACTTTCTGGATGAAATCCGGAGTCAGAGGCTTAGCATAGCCTGATTCGTCCTCGAAGTCCGCCATGCCTTCGACCTCGATAAACTTTCCGCCCAGCGACTCAATCTGCTCTTTCGCAGCGAGTCTCACGTCACTGGCCCAGACCACCGCACCCAGTCGTTTCGCGGTTGCAATCGCCTGAAGGCCGGCAACGCCGGCACCCATCACGACATACTTCGCTGGTTTGACTGTGCCGGCAGAGGTCATCATCATTGGAATCATGCGTGGCACCTGCGCAGCTCCGAGCAGCGCCGCCTTGTAGCCGGCGAGGTTGTCCTGGCTGGAATTCACGTCCATTGACTGCGCACGTGATAGCCTGCGTGGAATCATGTCCATGCTGAAGAGAGTCAGTCCTGTCTCGGTGATTGCGTTGATGCGTGCGATGTCGCGGAATGGGTCAGCAACGCATGCTAGCATCTGCCCCGATGCCATCGCACCGAAATCTGGAACATTGATGGCAATTACCAAGTCCGCGCCGAGTACATCAGCCGTGCTGCCTAGCGTGGCTCCCTTTGCAGCATACATCTTGTCGTCGTAACCTGCCGCTGCGCCAGCGCCTTTTTCAACTACGATCTCGAACCCCAGCTTCGCTAGTTTGGGGACGACGTTCGGCACCATTGCCACACGCGTCTCACTTTCTGGTTCCCGAGGGATTCCTGCCCGCATTCTATCACCTAGTTTTGCACTGTCATCCCCTGCGGGGATACCCAGTGGCCGCGCCACCTGAGTGGCTGATAAAAGGGTAACCCAAAGCATGGTCCGGAAAGCCCGCTATGTCGTGGGAGCAGGAGCCCGCCTCCAGCGGCCACGCTGACACTGCTGGTCGCTTGCCGGGATCGTAAACAGCCATCGTAATCCGGCACAGCCCGGCTATTCCCTCTACAAATCGCCCTAGCTTGCGCTGGGTAGCTCGCTTCAGGTAGCCGTTCTGCGAAAAAAGTGACTGTTTGATTCAGTAGTTGTCGCGACGGGGCGCCCGTTCCTGGGCGGCGTCAACTTTGAGAGTGCGTCCGCCAGATTCGCTGCCGTTGAGGGCCTCGATTGCTGCGCTCGCTTCCTCGGCGGTCGACATCTCGACAAAACCGAAGCCGCGCGAGCGGCCGCTCATCCGGTCCATAATGACCTTGGCTGACTGCACTTCGCCGTGCTCCCCGAACAGCTGTCCGAGGTCCTCGTCCTTGAACTCCCATGATAGGTTGCCCACGTATATGTTTCTGCTCATTGTTCTGATACCTGCCTCCTGGCAGGATGGCGGCGCAGGGAGCCTCCGTTATAATACTTGACGTTCTTCACGGACAAGGCTAGCGCGTCAATGCGCGCGCGATAACGACGCGCTGAATTTCTTGCGTTCCCTCGTAAATCTGGGTAATTTTTGCATCGCGGAAAAAGCGCTCTACAGGGAAGTCTGTGGTGTAGCCGTAGCCGCCTAGCACCTGCACAGCGTGGTCGGCAACCCACATTGCGGTGTCGCCGGCGGTCAGTTTGGCCATGCTCGCCTCGAGCGTATGGCGCGGCGCACCTTGTTCATAGTGCTGCTGCTTGGCCCACGCGGCGCGGTAGACCAGCAGCCGCGCTGCTTCTGTGCGTGTCGCCATCTCGGCCAGATAGTTGCCGATAGTCTGGTGCTGTGCAATCGGCTTGCCAAAGGTCTCGCGCTCTAGTGCATACTTCAGCGCAGTTTCGTAGGCACCCTGGGCAATCCCCAGCGCCTGCGCGGCAATGCCGATGCGTGAGTTGTCGAGCGCATTCATCGCGATGTGGAAACCATTACCTACTTCACCGAGCACGTTCTTCTTCGGGACACGGCAGTTGTCAAGCAGTAGCGTAGTGGTGTCGCTGGATCGGATGCCCAGCTTGTCCTCTTTCTTGCCGACTGCAAAGCCGTCTAAGCCCTTCTCGATGATGAATGCCGTGACACCACCGTGCTTTTTCTTACCGTAATCAGGGTGGTCGTTGACCTTGGCGAACAAGACAAACAGGTCGGCACAGGAGCCATTGGTGACCCACATCTTCTCACCATTCAACACGTAGCAGTCGCCGTCGTCGGTCGCCTTTGCCGACATCGCGGCGGCGTCGGTGCCCGAACCGGCCTCGCTGAG
>CALBFM010000124.1:0-6000 GCA_937893445.1 uncultured euryarchaeote | reverse complement strand
GCGCAGCCACTGGCAGTCTTCCTTGGGCTGGCCGCAGCGATTTCCTACATGACCTGGGCGGCGTTCCAGGGCACCTCCTACCATTATGACGGTGGCGGTGCCAACTACCTTTCACCACTCTATTCGCCCGAATTGTTCGGCGAGACAAAACACGCGATTTTTGGGGAAAAACCATCGTTTTGGCCAAATGATTTCATGGGATTCGCCGTACCATGGTCACCGGCGTTCCTGATTCTATGGGCGCCGGCCGGCTTCCGGCTCACCTGCTACTACTACCGTGGTGCCTACTACAAGTCGTTCTGGGCTGACCCACCAGCATGCACGGTCGGCGAGCCGCGCGGCTCCTACTGGGGCGAGAACGCGATGCCGCTGCTGCTGCAGAATCTGCACCGCTACATGCTCTATTTTGCGCTCATATTCTGCGTCATCCTAACTTGGGACGCCTGGGAGGCACTTTGGTTCACAACCTCTGATGGTGGGAGGGAATTCGGCCTCGGCGTCGGCAGCTTGGTGCTGGCACTCAATGCCTTTCTGCTCGGCGGCTACACTCTCGGCTGCCACTCGTTACGCCATCTAATTGGGGGGTATGCCGACCGTATCTCGTCGCGATCAAAACCGCAGCAGAAGGCCTATGATTGCGTCTCCTGCCTCAATCGCAGTCACATGAAATGGGCGTGGTTTTCGCTGGCGTGGGTCTGCTTCACCGACCTCTACGTGCGGCTCTGCGCGATGGGAGAGATTATTGACTGGAGGCTCTTCTGATGGAGCGGGTCGAGTGCGATGTGCTGGTGATTGGTGCGGGTGGTGCCGGGCTGCGCGCCGCCATCTCGGCTGCCGAGGCAGGAGCGCAGGTGGTACTGGTCTCGAAATCGCTGCTTGGCAAGGCACACACTGTGATGGCTGAAGGTGGCATAGCTGCAGCACTCGGAAACGTAGACGGACGCGACAGCTGGAAGATACACTTCCGCGATACTATCAAGGGCGGTAAGGGGCTCTGCAACTGGGAGATGGCGAAACTGCACGCCGAGCAGTCACCAGGGCGTGTGCGTGAACTCGAGCGCTGGGGCGCAGTCTTCGACCGGACGCCTGACGGCCGCATCAGCCAGCGCAACTTTGGAGGACACCGCTACCCACGACTAGCGCATGTCGGCGACCGCACCGGACTGGAAATTATCCGGACGCTACAGGACCACGTCGTACATATCGACGAAGTCGACGTGCAGATGGAAACCACGGTGACGCGACTGCTGAAGAGCGGAGACCGTGTTACGGGCGCGCTCGCCTACCGGCGCACTGATGGTGAATTGCTGCTCTTCACCGCCAGCGCCGTCATCCTTGCCACCGGTGGCATCGGTAAGGCGTATCGCGTAACCTCCAACTCATGGGAATATACGGGCGATGGCCACGCACTCGCCTACCTAGCAGGAGCGGACCTGGTAGACATGGAATTCGTCCAGTTCCACCCCACAGGGATGGTGTGGCCACCCAGTGTCAAGGGCACGCTCGTCACCGAAGGCGTGCGTGGCGAAGGCGGCATCCTGCTCAACTCTGAGGGTGAGAGGTTCATGTTCAACTACATTCCCAAGGCATTTGCCGCAGAGACTGCCAAGGACGAAGCGGAGGCCGAAGCATGGCTGCGCGGAGAGGATGGTGCGATGCGGCCTCCCGAGCTGCTCACCCGTGACGTCGTGGCGCGCGCTATCATGGATGAGGTCAAGGCGGGTCGCGGTTCACCGCAAGGTGGTGCATTCCTCGATATCGCCAACCGCCGCGACGCCGACTACATCCGGCGCAAGCTGCCTTCGATGTACCACCAATTCAAGGAGCTGGCGGGCCTCGATATCACGAAAGAGCCTATGCAGGTCGGACCCACGACGCACTACATGATGGGGGGAGTACGCGTTGACCCCGCCACTGGAGCCTCGAGCGTCGCCGGGCTATACACTGCCGGTGAAGCTGCCGCTGGGATGCACGGCGCCAACCGACTCGGCGGAAACTCGCTGAGTGACCTGCTGGTATTCGGCAACCTGGCAGGGCAGGCAGCCGCCACTTACGCCGCTTCCAGCGACCGACTACCGCCGGTGGGCGAGGAAGTCAAGGCGGCGCGCAATGCAGCGCTGGCACCTTTTGAGGAAGGCAGCGAGAACCCCTACCACCTGCATCAGGAACTGCAGGAAATCATGGAGGCACACGCTGGTATCGTGCGAGAAGGCGCCGTGCTGGAAGCGGGCATTGCAAAGCTGGAGGCGCTGCAAGTGCGACTGGCACGGCTGCACGCGAGCGGCGGCCGCGACTACAACCCAGGCTGGCACCTCTGCCTCGACCTGCACAATATGATTCTCACCTCACTGGCAGTCACGCGTGCCGGGCTGGAGCGTACGGAGAGTCGTGGCGCGCATACTCGCATCGACTATCCTGATTACGATGATGATCTGGGGAAGGTCAACCTGGTCATCCGGCAGTCCGCCGGAGAGATGGTGGTCGTGCGGGCACCGTTGCCTGATATGCCAGCAGAGCTGGCGAAATTTGTTGCGCAGGAGGCTGTGTGAAGCTCCACGTACAGCGCGGCAGTGGAGATGACCTCACACTGGAGGAATTCGACGTTGAAATCGAGCCGGGGATGGTCGTGCTCGACGCTCTGCACCGTATACAGGCGCAGGATGCGCCCGATCTTGCCGTACGCTGGAACTGTAAGGCCGGCAAATGCGGCTCCTGCTCTGCTGAGGTGAACGGCCAGCCGAAGCTGACCTGTATGACGCGAATCTCAGACTACCCGGATGATGAACCAATGCTAGTGCAGCCGATGAAAGCATTCCCACTTGTACGTGACCTCGTTTGCGATGTCTCCTGGAACTACGAGGTCAACAAGCGCATCCAGCCCTACCAGCATCCCGATGGGGAAGACTTGCGCATGGTGCAGGAGGATGTTGACCGTGTGCAGGAGTTCCGCAAGTGTATCGAGTGCTTTCTGTGCCAGGATACCTGCCATGTCCTGCGCGAACACGACCTGCAACCCGAGTTCGCCGGGCCTCGCTTCCTGATTCGCCTTGCGGGGCTGGAAATGCATCCCCTCGATGAGGGTGATCGGCTCGCCGCGACACACGACGATTTTGCCATCGGCTACTGCAACATCACAAAGTGCTGTACCGAGGTCTGCCCAGAGCACATCAAGATTACCGACAACGGCATCATCCCGCTCAAGGAGCGCGTTGTCGACGAATACTACGACCCGCTACGCTGGCTTTGGCGCAACACGGTCGGCAAAGTATTCGAGGTTTAGCGGCGCCTGCGGGCTGCAGCGAGCAGTGCGACAAGCATTGAGGCGATTGTGTTGCGCATAGTAAATCTCCTCAGGCACTGCCTAGGCAGCAACACCCGAGCGGGACTGCCCCATCTGGCAACCCCTCAAAAACATGCAGGCCAAAACGTAGCTATGAACTAGAATTCAACCGCAGCTGCCGCCCTCACAGCACGCCTCGACAACAGTAAAGCACTGCGGACATTCGCGATGCTGCCGCGCCTCCACAGAGGCGCCAACATAGCCACAGGCGCAGGCGATATGGTTGGTGTATTGAGGTGCATCCGAGGGACGCGTCATCTTCATCGGCGGCGACGCAGCATTATGGGCTTTAAGTTTTTGGGAAAAAGTTGCCGCTCAACCGGCAGACTGAGGTGGGAGGGTTGCCCACCGGGAGCAGCTGGTTTTCAGCCCCGCACAGTAAAAAAGAATTGGGGCGAGCCTGATAAACTGCTGACCGGGTGCAGCCGTATGGAACCCATCCGTGCGCCGCACGGCAGCGAACTAAGCTGCAAGGGATGGCAGCAGGAAGCGGCGCTGCGGATGCTGATGAACAACCTCGACCCTGATGTGGCCGAGAATCCCGACGAGCTGGTAGTCTATGGCGGCCGTGGCAAGGCGGCGCGCAACTGGGACTGCTACCATGCCATTGTCAAGGCACTGCGCGGACTCGGGGACGAAGAAACACTGCTCGTGCAGTCCGGCAAGCCGGTCGGCATCTTCCGCACTCATGCCGACGCACCGCGAGTGCTGATAGCGAACGCAAACCTAGTCGGTAACTGGGCCACCTGGGAACACTTCCATGAACTGGAGCGCAAGGGACTGATGATGTATGGCCAGATGACCGCCGGCTCCTGGATCTACATCGGCTCGCAAGGTATATTGCAAGGAACATACGAAACATTCGTCGAAGCGGGTCGCCAGCACTTTGGCGGCTCAATGAATGGTCGGCTCATAGTCAGTGGCGGCCTCGGCGGCATGGGTGGCGCGCAGCCTCTCGCAGCGACTATGGCTGGAGCAGCCTTCCTCGCTGCCGACGTAGATCGCGCACGCATCGAGAAGCGGCTAGCAAACGGCTACTGCGACGAAATCAATGATGATATCGATGCGGCGATTGACCTAGCCCTCGAATGGCGCGACGCAGGCGCTGCGCGCAGTGTCGGTGTCGTCGCGAACGCGGCCGAACTGCTGGAGCGCCTCATCGCCCGGGATGTCGTGCCTGACCTGCTGACCGACCAGACCTCGGCGCATGACCCGCTCAACGGCTACGTGCCGCGCGGGCTCTCGCTCGCTGAAGCACTGGCACTGCGCGAGAGTGATTCCGCTGGGTACCTGGAACGCAGTTACACAACCATGGCGGACCACGTGCACGCAATGCTCGCATTGCAGGCGCGCGGCGCTCACACTTTTGATTATGGCAACAATCTCCGCGCCGGCGCCCAGGAAGCTGGAGTGGAGAACGCGTTTGACTTCCCCGGTTTCGTCCCTGCGTACGTGCGACCACTATTCTGCGAGGGAAAGGGACCGTTCCGCTGGGCTGTGCTGAGCGGCGACCCGGCCGACCTTGCAGCCACTGATGATGCCATCCTCGAACTGTTCCCCGATGACGAACCGCTTGTGCGCTGGATTACTATGGCACGGGAGAAAATCAAATTCCAGGGACTGCCAGCACGCATCTGCTGGCTCGGCTACGGTGACCGTGCGAAAGCGGGACTGGCATTCAACGAACTCGTCGCGTCCGGAAAGGTGAGCGCGCCCATCGTGATTGGACGTGATCATCTGGACTGCGGCTCAGTCGCCAGCCCGAACCGCGAGACAGAGGCGATGCGCGACGGCAGCGATGCAGTTGCGGACTGGCCGCTGCTCAATGCCATGCTCAACGTTGCCGCTGGTGCGACCTGGGTCAGCTTCCACCATGGCGGAGGCGTCGGCATCGGCTACTCGCTGCACGCTGGCATGGTCGTTGTTGCCGATGGCACGGATCCAGCGGCAGCGCGACTCGAGCGAGTGCTAACTACTGACCCCGGGACCGGCGTCATGCGACACGTCGACGCCGGCTACGACCGCGCTCGCGAGGTGGCCGACGAGCACGACCTGCGGGTCGGGCTGGTCGATTGAGGCGCGTATGAATCTCATTCTCGCATCACAGGCGGACAGCGCTGCGCTCAACCTGCGCGACCGATTGCTAGAGCTCGGAGAATGGCGCAAAGATGGCGAATTCCAGGGCACTCCCACATGGCGACTCGGTAGCGGTGACGGCTTCTGTACTGCGGGAACCCGCATGGCGACGCTGGCGGAGCTGCACCTCTACGCCGAGCACGTTGACCGCAAGTGGGAAGAATTGACCGGTGAAACGCCTGAGTGTATCGCGTTCCTTTCGCGCCACAAATCAGCCAGTAAACGACCCAGCCTCACCACACATCCCGTCGGCAACTGGGGCGCAGCCGACTACGGTGGGACGCCTGGTGCAGTCTCTGGAACTGCACCAGAATGGATGACAGGACTGCTTCTCGCTATCTCGCGCACCGCACCAGACGATTACCAGGTCTGCTTCGAAGCGACGCACCACGGACCACTACTGGAGACGCCGGCGTTCTTCGTCGAAATCGGCTCCGACGAGAGCCGATGGGAACTGCATGAGCCGGCCAAGGTACTGGCACGCGCTCTGCTCGAACTGAAGCCAGCCCGCGGAACGCCGATGG
>CALBFM010000123.1:0-1100 GCA_937893445.1 uncultured euryarchaeote | reverse complement strand
TGCCGTTTCGGACGCAGCAGGAAAACGTCCAGCAACCAGGCAGCGCCAGTAATCGCGGTCGCTAGAACGAGTATCAAAGGGAAATTGACGTTCATTTTTCTACCTTGAGGACCGCCAGGAAGGCTTCCTGGGGCACCTCGACGTTTCCGATGCGCCGCATGCGCCGCTTCCCTTCGGCCTGTTTCTCCAGCAGTTTCCGTTTCCGCGTTATGTCGCCGCCGTAGCACTTGGCCAACACATCCTTCTGCATCGCCCGTATCGTCTCCCTGGCGATCACGCGACCGTTCACCGTCGCCTGAAGCGGCACCTCGAATAGCTGCCTCGGTATCAGCTGCTTTAGCCGTTCGACCAGTCTCCGTCCCTGATGGCTGGCCCGCTCCCTGTGCAGTATGAGCGACAGCGCATCCACCGGTTGGTTGTTCACCAGTATCTCCAGCTTCACCAGCAACGCAGGGCGGTATTCACCTATGGTGTAGTCCATTGACGCGTACCCCTGCGACCTGGATTTGAGCTGGTCGTAGAAGTCCAACAGCACCTCCGGCAACGGCACTCGGAACTCCAGCAGTACCCTGGGATCAGTGGACGGCCCGCTAGTGCTGCCGGGTGTCGGGTCCTCAATCCCGGTCTGAAGATACTCCATACGTTTGAACTCGCCCCTGCGGCTTGTTGTTAGCTCCATCATAGCCCCAATATATCTGCTGGGCGTAATAATGTTCATCTCCAGCCACGGCTCCAGCACCGCAGAAACCTCCTGGGGCGGTGGCAGGTTGCTGGGGTTGTCCACCTCCATGCTGCGGCCATTCACCATCTCCAACCGGTACGCCACACTGGGAGCCGTTGTCAGCAGTGACAGCCCGTACTCCCGTTCCAGCCTTTCCTGCACAATGTCCATATGCAGCAACCCCAGGAAGCCGCATCTGAACCCGAAACCCAGCGCCACGCTACTTTCCGGCTGATAGGTCAGCGCTGCATCATTCAACTGCAGCTTCTCCAGCGCCTCCTCGGTCAGCGGGATGTCGTTATCGTCAACGCCTTGTCCTCCGCCCGCCTCGCTGTAGATCGCGATGCCCTTCGTCTGCTCGTCCGCATCGAATAGCGGC
>CALBFM010000122.1:0-8022 GCA_937893445.1 uncultured euryarchaeote | reverse complement strand
AGGCGATCTTCCTTTTCGACCCCGCAGTCGCAGCCTGCCTGCCAGTGCGGGTATGGCTCACTCTCGACAGTGACTATCCCGCGCACGCAACGGTCGCTACCCGTATGGTAGAAGAACGCCTCATCACCAGGCTGGCACTGCCGCAGGAATTTGAGAGCCCAGTTGTTGCCTATCCCAGTCCAGCGAATGGTGCAATCATTCTCCATCTGCTCCCAGCTGTAGCTGGACGGTTCGGTCTTCAGCAGCCAGCGCGCCATTCAATCCTCGTTGGCCGGAGAGTATTCATCTTTTTTTCTTCAGCCAAATCCGCCCTGTGCCGAAGAATGAAGGCCAGGCTCTTCGCCACCCTCATCGTCGTCCTCTGAATCTGGTACTCTGGGATTTTCGTCCTCAGAATCTGGTATTCCATCACCATCGATGTCACCTTTACCACCTTCTTCCAGAGGTCCTTCAACTTTATTTTCACCAGAGTCTTCCGCTGCAGGTGCGCCCTCAGCGACACCTTCGTCGAATGCTGCTTTCGACTGACCCATGCTCTTGGCGAGCTCGGGCAGTTTCTTCGCGCCGAAGAGCAGCACAATGATACCGCCGATAATGAGAGCTTCAGTGGTGCCGAACATAGTCTCCCAGCCAGTGGGGGGTGATTACTGTTTCGGGCGCAAGCGCTAAACTGCGCGCAGGTTGGCTGCCCGTGGACCGTGACGCATGGGCAACTGCTGCCGAGAGCTTGCAGCGGCACGCCGCACTGCACCTGCTGCTGGCTGGAGCACTGTTCCTGGGCATGTTCGAACTATCGCCTGCCCTGTTGACCGAGCTACGCGACCGCCTCCTGCCGCAGGACGCGACGCTGGTCTACCTCTCACCGGCGGAATACATGCTGCTGCGCTTCCGGCTCGCTGGATACGCAGCCATCTGCGGACTGGCTCTAACCACCGGCATTGACGCGTGGAGTACCTTGCGAGGGCGCCTGACAGCGGACAGGCCTGGCATTGGCTCTGTGGCGACGGTGTTGCTAGTGGCGCTGGCGCTCTTTGCGGTGGGTGTCGCGTATGCACAGCTGCTGATGCTGCCGCTGGTACTGGAATACCTGCATGGCGATGCGGCGGCGGCTGGCTTCGCCTCAACCTACTCCCTGAGCGCGTTCTACTCGTTCGTGCTGCTGCTGACTGTCTCACTCGGTATCGCATTCGAGCTGCCGCTGGTAGTGCTGCTGCTGCTGCGGCTCGAGCTGGCGACTGTCGCACAACTGGCGCACTACCGACGACATCTCATAGTCGCCTTCTTCGTGCTTGCCGCCTTCATCACGCCGCCCGACGTCATCTCGCAGTTCCTGCTGGCGGTGCCACTGCTGCTGCTGTTCGAGCTGTCGTTGCTGGTGGGTCGCGTCTCCGGCAAAGGCTAAACCCACCGGGCAATTACGGGCTCCTTGTCCACGCCAATGATGAAGCAGTATTACTCCATCAAGCGCGAGCATCCCGACGCACTGCTGATGTTCCGCATGGGCGACTTCTACGAGACCTTCGGCGAAGACGCGCGCACCGTTTCACGCGAGCTGGACATCGTTCTCACCGCACGCGACAGGAAGTCGAAGAACCCGGTGCCACTCGCCGGCATCCCCTACCACGCGCTCGATAGCTACCTCGCCAAGCTCATCCGCCGTGGCTACAGGGTCGCCATCTGCGACCAGCTGGAGGATCCCAAGGCGGCGCGCGGGCTGGTGAAGCGCGGTGTGACTCGCGTTGTCAGCCCCGGCACCGTCGTCGAAGGCGCGCTGCTCGACGCGGGGCACAACTTCCTCGCCGCCGTGCTCGAGAGCGACGGCCGCTTCGGACTGGCGCTGCTCGACATCTCGACCGGCGACTTCCGCGCGGCGCAGTTCGCCCGCCGCAGCGGACTCGAGGCGGAGCTGGTGCGACACGCGCCGGCAGAGGTGCTGGTGGCGCCGGCTGAAGAGGCCGAGGACGGACTGGCGGAGTGGCTGCGTGCACACGGCTTTGCGGTTACCGAGGCGGAACTGGAAGGCTGGTTGCACCCTGTCGCGGCGAAGGCGCTTGAGAAGCGGTTCGGCGCGCTGGAACTGAAACCGCTGGCGACAAACGCCGCCGGTGCAGTGCTCGAATACGCGAGTGCAACGCAATTCTCCGAGTTGCAGCACCTGCGACCACCAATCGAACTCGCTGCGAGCGAGCAGATGGTTCTCGATGCAGTGACGCTGCGCAACCTCGAAGTCGTCAGGGCAGTTGGCGACGGGGGAGTGCGCAATTCACTCTTCGGTCACCTCAACACAACGGTCACTGCAGGCGGCGGTCGCACGCTGCGTGAGTGGCTGCTACGGCCTATCTGTACGCTCGAACCGCTGGCAGCTCGCCATAGTGCGGTGGGTGAGCTGGTCAACAAGACATTGCCACGGCGTGAAATCCGTGACATCCTCAAGGGTTTTCAGGACGTCGAGCGACTGCTGTCACGGGTAGGCCATGGTTCAGCATCGCCACGTGACCTGGCTGGACTCGGGCAGAGCCTCACTATCGTCGGCGAGCTACAGCAATTGCTACAGGAAGAGCCTCTCGAGGCGGAGCTGCTCGCCTCAACCACCAGTGAGATTGACCCGCACCCTGAAGTTTCGAAGCACCTGGCGCAGGCGCTAGTCGAGGAGCCCCCGCTGGTCATCCGCGACGGGGGCATCTTCCGCGCCGGCTTCTCCAGCAAGCTGGACCAGCTGCGCGGGCAAGCGACACAGGGGCGCGAGTGGGTCACCGCGCTACAGGCACAGGAGCGCAAGCAGACCGGCATCGCCAGACTGAAGGTGGGCTACAACCGAGTCTTCGGCTACTACCTTGAAATCCCGAAAAAAGACGCGAAGAAAGTACCCGAAAGCTACCACCGCAAGCAAACCGTCGCGACCGGCGAACGCTACATCACTCCCGAGCTGAAGGAGCAGGAATCAGCTATCCTGCGCGCCGACGAGCGTGCCACTGCTCTGGAAAGCGAGTTGTTCCATGAGTTGCGCGACTGGGTGCTCAAGCGACTGCCATCGCTACAGTCGACCGCACGCGCCGTCGGCCAGCTGGATGCACTAGCGGCACTGTCCGAAGTCGCCGAAACGCGCGACTACTGTCAACCTGAAATGTCCGAGACGGGCGCGCTGCACGTCTCCGATGGCCGCCACCCGGTTATCGAGCGGCTGCGCGAAGGCGAGTACATCCCCAACTCGCTGCACCTAGACGACACGCAGCGGCAAGTGATGATTCTAACCGGCCCCAATATGGGCGGCAAGTCAACCTACATGCGTCAGACGGCACTCATCTGTCTGCTGGCGCAGGCTGGCTCGTGGGTACCTGCAGCGTCGGCACGGCTGCCGCTGGTCGATCGTATCTTCACGCGTGTGGGGGCGCACGATGACCTGGTCCACGGCCACTCTACCTTCATGGTCGAGATGCTCGAGCTGGCCAATATCCTGCAGAACGCCACGCCACGAAGCCTGGTGCTACTGGATGAAATTGGCCGCGGCACCTCCACCTATGACGGACTCGCGATTGCGTGGGCCGTTGCGGAGCAGCTCCACGCCGGGCAGGGCGTCAAGACCATGTTCGCGACGCACTACCACCAGCTAACCGACCTGGCTCGGCTGCTAGACCGTACCTTCAACTCGCACATGCAAGCGCGCGAGGAAGGACACGAACTGCTGCTGCTCTATCGCGTTGCAGAGGGGGCAGCCGATGCGTCATTCGGCGTCCACGTGGCTCAGATGGCAGGCGTGCCCGACGCTGTAACGGCGCGTGCCCGCGAGGTGCTTGGGAAGCTAGAGCAGGACGCGACCGTGGAAGTTGCAACCGCGAGCGGCCCGGTGCAGGCGGTCTTCGACTTGGCGCAGGCTGCTGCTACTGAACAGAAGGTAGACCCGCTGCGCGACGAAATCCGCAAGCTGGACCTGATGAACCTGACGCCGTTGCAGGCGCTCGAGAAACTGCATGACCTACAGCAGGAATTGCTCTAGGCGATGTCGAGCAGATAGCTGCGCTGCTTCTCGTTGCCCTGCTCGTCAAACGCGGTGATGCGTACGGTGTAGCTACCCGAATCGAGCCCAGCGTCCAGCATGAAATACCAGCCGTATGCGGCTTCAATACTCCATTCATTGTCAGTCGGGAGAGGCTGCAATAACACATATGTGCCTCCGGCGACCAGGACGCCCTCTGCACCCTCCTGCAGCGCCAGCCGCGCCCCCGTGACTTCGCGATTGTCGCGCAAATCAACGACGAAAAGTAGTTGCGCGCCGTCGGGAGGCGACATGGTCGTGTTCCAGTTGTCGCCATCATCGACGTAGAAATCCAGCCCGCCAACGCGCGGCGGCGCAATGTCGCTGAAAGGCGGATTCGAGAGCAGGATGAAAACGCCCAGCCAGGCGAAAAGTGACGTGAATATTGGGCCTGCCCAGTTCTTGCGCTCGAAACTGCTGGTGTCAATCACTAGCGGCAGCACCTTCACTATGGCAAAGCAGGCGGCGAAGCCGAATAGCATCCCGTAGCGCGCCTGCTCCGTCGCAAGCGCAATCTGCCAGCTTGCCAGCCCCATTAGCAGCGCCCAGACTATGCTGAAAAGTCCGGCTTTCGAGTCGCGCACCTCCTTCACGAGCCACTCGCTGCGGTCGAACTCGGGAAACTCGAACGACGGCTCCGACTTTTTCTTCTTTGCCATAGCGCTGCGCGCAGCGCAATAGCCTACAAATAAAGCCCCCCGCTCGCGCGGCACCCGTGGCCCGACTCCCCGATTTCAGGCAGCTCTCCGACAACGTGCGCTCTCTCGACCGCGCCAGAGCGGAGGCGTTTCTTCAAGCGCACTGGCGACTGCTGGTGTTCCTGTTGGTGCTGCTCCTGCTGGGCGGCTTCTCACCCTCTTCAGGATTTACAAAATTCGCACTGCTGGTCGCCGTTTGGGTCACCACGCTGCGATGGGCACAGAATGAGGATAGGCTGGAACCCCTTGGCCTCGATCTCATCTGGGGCCGCTCGTTCCTGATGTGGCGCACTGACCACGGCAAGCGCTTCATCGAGCGCATGGCGCAGTACGGCACGGTCTGGCGTCGCTTCGGCGATGTAGGGCTAGTGATGGTATATGGAACGATGGTGATCATGCTGCTACTGCTGGTATGGCAAGCGTTCCTAGTTTCCAGCGTCCCCAAGTCGGCCGCCGTCTCCCCAAAGCTGATGCTAGGCTTGCCAGGCATCAACCCGGTTATCCCTCTCGGCTACGGGATTGCCGCACTCGCCATCGCTGTTGTCGTTCACGAATTCTGTCACGGCATTCTGGCGCGTGTCGCGAAGGTGAAACTGAAGGCACTCGGCCTCCTGTTCTTTGCCGCACCAATCGGCGCTTTCGTCGAGCCAGACGAGGAAGAAATGATTGCGATGCGGCGGATTGACCGCATGCGACTTTACGCCGTCGGCCCCGCCTCCAATATCACGCTAGCGTTCCTGTTCGCGCTGCTCTTCTCGTGGGGCATGGTCGCGGCGCTCGAACCAGCTCACGATGGCGCGCTAACTGCCTCTGTCATGGGAGACTATGCTGCCGGAGAAGCAGGCCTCGAGCCATGGATGCTGCTTACCTCGGTCAATGGCACCTCCATCAAGAGTGCCGCTGACTTCGGGGAAGCGCTGAACAATACCTGGGCGGGACAGAACGTCACTGTACAGGCGCTTGACAAAGGACAGCCACGCAATTTCGACGTCACGCTCGATGACAAGGGCAGCTACTACCTGCAGTATTACCCAGATTACTACGAGCCGTGGATGTCGGGCAAGGGGTTCCTCGGCGTCGGCGTGACCGATCAGGCAGCCGTCACTGAAGGGCTGGCGCATCCTGCGCAGGACGGCTGGAGCCTGTTGCGCTACATCACGTTGCCATTCCTGAAGCTACAGCCGTTCCCCGAACACTTTACTGCACTCTTCGAGCCGAGTGGACTGCCCGGAGTCCTGCCGGACGGCCTGTTCTGGATGACGGCCAACCTGTTCTACTGGATTTTCTGGCTAAACCTGATGGTCGGCATGACCAATGCATTACCAGCGGTGCCGCTCGATGGAGGTTTCATCTTTGCCGACTCGGTCGCCGCCATGCTTGACCGGCTGAAGCGACCCGCACTCTCAGCTGAGCGCAAGGAGGAAATTATCGACCGCCTCGTATCTGCGCTCGCAATCCTGGTGGTCGCACTGATCGTGTGGCAGCTGGTCGGTCCACGTCTGATTGGTACCGATGTGGTATTCCTGCAGGCACGGTTTGACTCGAGCGCTGAGGAAGGGTGGAATGGGGACAGCTTCGAGTTCGACGGGGCGAGCTCGGTCGGCGGATTCGTCGAATGGGAATGGGATTTCGGCGACGGAACCACCACCAGTGGCGAGCAGACAAGCCACGTATGGGATACGGGCGGAGCCTACTACGTTGTGCTGACTGCGAAGGACGCAGATGGCCGGCAGAGTCGTGCCTATCAGTCGATAGTCATCGACCAGCGCTCCGAGGGGAACGGCGATGTGGACGCGCTTGACAGCGCCACCGAGACCATCGCCGCCAGCCCCTATATTGACGGGGTACAAGTCGATATCTCTGTCACCGGCGACAACCTGATTTTTTCAAGCAGCGTTACCGTCACGCTCTCTTCGCCCGAGGGAGAAGTGCAGCAGCAATCCATCACCGTAGGTTCCGGTAACACGCAGGTGCTGGAGTGGTCCACTCAGGGCGATGTGGGTGAGTGGACGGTCGAACTGGAGTCGGATGATTTCGAGTTCAGCTACGTAGTGGCGTGGGAACTGGATTACCGGCTCTCTGCTGAATAATCGCACTCGTCGCAATCATAACTAATATTAAGCCCCCCCTGAGCCCTGACAAACCACGATGGGCGAGGACCTGATTCCGCTGAAAGCCATCCACCACGTTGAGCTGTGGGTAGGCAACGCCAAGCAAGCGGCCTACTACTATCGACAGGCGTTCGGCTTCTCACAGGTCGCCTACGCCGGCCTCGAGACCGGACTGCGCGACCGCGCCAGCTACCTGCTGGAACAGGGACGTGTGCGGCTGGTACTCTCCACCCCACTCAGTGGTGGTAATGGCATGTCTTCGCACCTCACACAACACGGTGACGGTGTGCGCGACGTCGCGTTCCACGTTGAGGATGCAGATGCCTGTTTCGCCGCTGCTATCGAGCGTGGCGCGAAGGTGGCGAGTGAACCGCAGACACTCAGTGACGAACACGGTTCGGTACAGCATGCCGCTATCCACACTTACGGTGACACGCTGCACTCCTTCATCTCGCACGATAACTACAACGGCCCCTTCCTGCCGGGCTACCGCGCTGCACCGATAGCAGGCGAGCCGGTAGGGCTGCGTTTCGTCGACCATATCGTCGGCAACGTCGAGTTGGGAAAGATGGATGTATGGGCCGGCTTCTACGCCAACGTCCTCGGCTTCAGCCAGCAGCAGCACTTCAGTGACGAGGATATCTCCACGGAATACAGCGCGCTAATGTCGAAGGTAATGGAGTCAGACAACGGCCGTATCAAATTCCCTCTCAACGAGCCTGCCAAGGGGCGGCGTAAGTCGCAGATTGAGGAGTACCTAGACTTCAACGATGGTCCTGGTGTCCAGCACATTGCGCTGCTGACCGATGATATCATCAAGGCGATTGAGAAGCTGCGCGCCAATGGCGTTGAATTCCTGCACGTCCCCGACGATTACTACGACACACTGCAGAAGCGCGTAGGCGCGATTGACGAGGACATGGCGGATATCCGCAGGCTACGCATCCTCGTCGATCGCGATGAGGAGGGATACCTACTGCAATTATTCACCAAACCGGTCGAGGACCGACCAACACTCTTCTACGAGATTATCCAGCGCAAGGGCTCGCGCGGCTTCGGCTACGGCAACTTCAAGGCGCTGTTCGAAGCTATCGAGCTGGAACAGGCAGCCCGAGGGAATCTCTAATGCACCGCTACCACCGGCTGGGCGAACTGCCAAAGAAGCGGCACATGGCGCTGC
>CALBFM010000121.1:0-27189 GCA_937893445.1 uncultured euryarchaeote | reverse complement strand
GTAAAGACGGGTCATTGAGTACCAGTTCATCATTCAGTACCACACAGCTCTCTACTGGTTTCCATAGAATTTACTTCAAGGTCAAGGATAACGATACTCTATGGTCGGTTGCAAAGATTTCCAGCGTATTCATCAATGACATTTCGGTTGCATCCATCAGCTCTATCGACCCACAAATCGTTTACCGAAACAATCTGACGTATTACACGGCATCCTTCTATGGTAACGTCAGTGATAATGATGGCCAGATAACCAATTATTATTGGAATTCAAGTAAGGATGGTGTATTGAGTACATCTGGGAATTTCACCATTAATGTCAATACTCTTAGTTTGGGTACTCACACGATAACCTTCCAGGGTCGTGACAATTACACGACCTGGTCCCCGGCGGTGTCGACCTGGTTTGTAGTGAAGGCGTATCCGAATGCAACTATAACCAGCATATCCCCAAGGTCGACGGATGAGGGAGTGAGCGTATCCTTCAGCGGTAGTGGATCTGATGAGGATGGTGCTATCACAGGATATGAGTGGACATCCAGTAAAGACGGGTCATTGAGTACCAGTTCATCATTCAGTACCACACAGCTCTCTACCGGCTTCCATAGGATTTACTTCAAGGTCAAGGATAACGATACTCTATGGTCGGTTGCAAAAATCTCAAGCGTATTCATAAACGACATACCTGAGGCCTCGATAGATGCAGTCGGTTCAAATCCGGTATACAAGAATAACCAGACAATCACTTCAGTTGCGTTTAATGGTTCAGGCACGGATAGTGACGGTCAGATAACCCATTATTATTGGAATTCAAGTAAGAATGGCGTGCTGAGCACGTCAGGTAATTTTACTACAGCACTTAGTGGTCTGAGTGTTGGCAATCACACCATATATCTCCAGGTGAGAGATAATTTCACAACATGGTCACCCTCTGTTGAAACGTGGTTAGTCGTCAAGGCCTATCCGAATGCCTCCATAGGTTCTGTATCTCCCTCATTCACTAACGAAACTGATGATGTAACCTTTTCTGGTACGGGATCTGATGAGGACGGAACAATCACTGGATATGAATGGACATCATCAATAGACGGACTGATAGGTACACTTTCTGGATTCACACTGGACAATTTAAGTCCGGGGGATCACACGATTTACTTCAAGGTCAAGGACAATGATAGCCTGTGGTCGACTACAGATAGTACTAATATCGTTGTTAACGGAAGACCTGTAGTTGACATTATAGCTACAGTACCTTCTATAATCTTTGGATATAGTGGGAATGACACACTACCAGCTTCGGATACAGATACACTAGGCTATTGGCACACGGATGAGGACAGTGGTACAAGAGCCAATGATGCAAGTTCTAATTCACATCATGCAACTCTCAAGAATGGTGCAGCTTGGGGCTCTGGTTTGTTTGGAGGAGGTGTTGAATTAGATGGTGATAACGATTACATTCTAGTTCCAGATATGCTGGGTGGTTCTTCAGTCTTCACAGAAGCCACATTTGAGGGTTGGATTAAGCTGGATTCTTCAGTGTCTAATGGAGAGACTATGGTTGTCTTTTCAGGAGGGCAAGATGGTTTTGTAGAAATTGGAATTGATGACGCCCAATATCCTTACTTCAAGGTCAAATCAGGCTCTTTCGGATGGAAAGAAGTTACATCTAATATGGCTGTGGCACCAGGTGCTTGGTATCATATTGCTGCGCAGTACAGCGAATCTGACGATTTCATCAAGATTTACATCAACCGCCAATTGGAAGGCACTTATGCCTTGCAGAGCAATTTTGTTCTAAGTAGGTCTCTGTCAGCTAAGAATTGCATAGGTGCTGGAACCTCCGGGTCCTCGATTTGTACAGAGGATAATTTCCAAGGTAGTGTAGACGAATTTAGAATATCCACCTCGATTAGATCAGTTACATCCTTCATTTCCTTGTCTGACACTACCTTCCTTTCTGCAACGGTATTCGATTATGAGAATTCGATTACTGATATCGAATGGTCCTCTTCTATTGATGGAGCTATCAGCTATGATCAATCATTCTCAATCAACGCAACAACACTCTCACCCGGTAATCATACATTGACCTTCAGGGCTAAGGACAGTCATGATTTCTGGTCTTTCAATGCTACAGCTCCTTTGTACGTTAGACACCATCCCAGATCATCGATAGAGTCCATAAGCCACATTTCTACGGACGAGGATGTGCCAATTACCTTCACCGGAGACGCAAGCGATACAGATGGTTCCATCAGCAGCTATGAATGGTATTCTAGCAGAGATGGTGTATTTGGAACCAATCTAAATACCACAACTGGTGACTTGTCTATAGGCTATCATGTAATATCTTTCAAAGTCAAAGATAATGATGATTTGTGGTCACTTACAGATTATTCTTTCTTGTTTATTAATGGGATACCAACCGCCTCTATTGGTTCAATAGATCCTCAGATGGTTTACAGGAATAATTTGACATATTACACAGCATCCTTCTACGGTAATGTCAGTGATAACGATGGTCAGATAACGCATTATTATTGGAATTCGAGCAAGGATGATGTGTTGAGTACGTCAGGCAATTTCACGGTTAATGTCAATACTCTTAGTCTGGGTAATCACACGATAACCTTCCAGGGTCGTGACAATTACACAACTTGGTCCCCGACGGTATCGACTTGGCTTGTAGTGAAGGCGTATCCGAATGCAACTATTACAGATCAGTCATCGTATTCAATCAACTTTGGAGATTTCTTTTCATTAAATGGCAGTGGTTCTGACGAAGATGGCACAGTCACAGCATATGAGTGGGTTTCCAGTCGTGACGGCCTGCTGAGTACAAATTCGAGCTTTAACAGCACTTCCTTGTCAGTAGGTTTCCACAGGATTTACTTCAAGGTCAAGGATAACGATACATTGTGGTCCCGCCCAGTCATTACGCAATTATCGGTAAATGACATTCCCGTCTCTATTATTCATAGCATAACACCCCAGACAGCCTACAGAAACAATTTGACGCATTACAATGTTAGTTTCTCTGGTAGCTCCTACGACAGAGATGGTGAAATAACTAGTTATTATTGGAATTCGAGTAAGGATGGTGTATTGAGTACATCTGGAAATTTCACGGTTAATGTCAATATTTTGAGTCTTGGTACTCACAACATAACATTCCAAGGATCTGATAATGGAACGTCTTGGTCTCCAAAGGCATCAACCTGGTTTGTGGTGAAGGCGTATCCGAATGCAACTATAACGAGTATATCACCAAGGTCCACGGATGAGGGCACAAGCGTCTCCTTCAGTGGTAGTGGAGCTGATGAAGACGGCACTATCACAGGCTATGAATGGATGTCCAGTCAAGACGGATTGCTTAGTCGCAATTCGTCATTCAGTACCGCAGAACTCTCTACCGGTTTCCACAGGATTTATTTCAAGGTCAAGGATAACGATACTCTATGGTCGGTTACAAAGACCTCCAGTGTATTCATCAATGATATCTCGGTTGCATCTATTGGTTCGATAGAGCCTCAGACAGTTTACAGAAATAATCTGACCTATTACAGTTCTTCCTTCTATGGTAACGTCAGTGATAATGATGGTAGTATTACCCACTATTATTGGAATTCGAGTAAGGATGGAACCCTGAGTACATCAGGCAATTTCACCATTAATGTCAATACTTTGAGTCTGGGTAACCACACGATAACCTTCCAGGGTCGTGACAATTATACGACCTGGTCCCCGAAAGTATCAACTTGGCTTGTAGTCAAGGCGTATCCGAATGCGACTATAACTTTTGTATCAGACACATTTTCAAATGAGACTCAGAATGTTGAATTCCGCAGTTCTGGAAGTGACGAAGACGGTACTATAGAGAAGATTGAATGGACCTCATCAATAGATGGTTTCCTCAGTGGTTACCAAAATTTCAATATTACTACCTTAAGCCCTGGTAATCACATAATTAATTTGAAGGTTAAGGATAATGATAGTCTGTGGTCACGAAGTGATAGTTTTAACTTAGATATTAACGGCAAGCCTACTGCTGAAATAATAGGCACCGTGCCTAACGTAATATTTGAATTCAGTGAGAATAGTACCTTAGCCTCTCCGGGTGAAGACACTCTTGCCTTCTGGCACTTTGATGAGGAGGGAGGAACCAAAGCTTTCGACTCATCAGATAATCAAAAAGATGCGGATTTGCAGAATGGACCTATTTATTCAGGTGGCCTGTTTGGTAATTCCGTTGAATTGGATGGCGATGATGATTATCTTTCATTACCTAAACTGAAGTCAGGTGTGTCCGTTTTCAGTGAAGTAACCTTCGAAACTTGGATTTACTCGAATAACCCAGTTGGTTCTGGAGAAAAAGTTACGATATTCTCTGGGGGAAGAGACGGTACTCTTGAGTTTGGTATCGATGATGACCAGCATGTGTTCTTTACCGTTATCTCGACAGCCCTGACAGATACTACATCTACAAGCCAAATCATTGAAGAGGATAGATGGTACCATCTGGCGTTTGTTTATTCAGACGAAGATGATTTTGTCAAGATATACATAAATCATGAATTGGCAGCTACTTCTACGCTTCAATCCACTTTCGTTCTTCAATACAATCTAGGTTATGAGAACAAGATTGGTGCAGGTTTTGGTTCCTCTGTTGTTGATGCCTTTGATGGTAAAATCGATGAATTTAAGATTACGGAGTCAATTCTTGAATCAGATGAATTCGTTCATGGTTATGACATTGCCTATTTCTCTGCGATTGCATATGATTTCGAAGATTCGATAATTAATGCCGTCTGGTCCTCGTCAATCGATGGTATCTTCAGTCAAGGATACTGGTGGCAGTGGAATTCAACAACCTCTACTTCGTTGTCGTTTGGTAATCACACCATAACATTTAGAGTTCAAGATGGGTATGGTTTTTGGTCAGATATCTCCACTTCTTTCCTTGAAATTAAAGCTCACCCTCAGTCTAGCATATCATCGGTTAGTTCCTATTCATTTGACTACGGTACTTCCCTATACTTGGAGGGGGAAGCTGATGATAAGGACGGAACTGTCGATGCATTTGAGTGGAAATCTGATATTGATGGCATAATTAGCACAAGCCTCTCTACCGACCCAATCGTTCTGAGCCCCGGAGATCACAGTATAAATTTCAAAGTTAAGGATGATGATGGTCTTTGGTCCATTTCCAAAACAGTCTCGGTACACGTAAATGATATACCATACGTATCGATTGATTCCATTAACCCTAATCCGGCATATAAGTATACCGAAATTGAACAAATTATAACGTTTGTTGGTACAGCATCTGATAATGATGGATTTATTACAGACCACATCTGGACATCGTCAATTTATGGAGTTATCGGTAGAGACAATATAACGTCAATATCTGCAAACAACCTGTCGGTGGGTAATCACAGTATTACCTATAAATCTAAAGATGATTTTGGTACCTGGTCCGAAGAAGCTTCTATTCAACTGGAAATAAGGTCACATCCTCTTTCTGATATTTTCAATGTAACTCCCAGCTTCCAGGCGGAAGATCAACCTGTTCAATTTGAGGGAGGTGGAAATGACGAGGATGGAATTATTATGGGGTATGAGTGGTATTCGTCACTAAATGGGTTGATTGGAGTACTGCCTACATTCAATACCACAGATCTGTCCCCTGGAAATCACACGATTTCGCTCAGAGTTAGAGATGATAATGGCCTGTGGTCTGGTTATGATACAACCTATGTTCAAATCAATTCCAGACCCAGAGTGGAACTCATTAATTCAATCCCTGAATTAGTATATGCTTATGGTCCCAATCACGAATTGCAGAGTGCAGATGTATACACCTTGGGTTATTGGCATTTCGATAGCATAGACAATAACAAAGTTAGCGATTACAGTTTCAATAATCACGATGCCTCTGTTCAGGGAGATCCCACTTTAGTTAATGGCCTATTCAATTCATCACTGGCTCTTGATGGTACCGTAGACTCTCTTTCAACTCCTCAATTATTGCCCGGGGAGGCCTTCGAGGAGGTAACAATAGAGGCCTGGGTCTATCTGGATCAAAATTATGTTTTCGACAGGAACCGAGTAATCTTTGCCGGTGGTTGGGATGGTCATTTGGAGGTCGGTGTCAGTGTTAATCATGAGGCTTATATCAAAGTCGCTTCAGATACCATGGGTACGTTCCAGCTTTTCAGTGAAAATGAATTTAATAAATTACAATGGTATCATGTTGCAGCAGTATACTCTGAACAAAATAACGAAATGGTATTGTACATTAATGGTGAATATGATAGTTCATTTGCACTCCCAGATCAATTCAAATTAAGTCGTTCTGCTTTGCTTGAAAATTGCATTGGCGCAACTGGTTCTGGATGTTCAAGTGGAAATTTAATTGGTTTGATAGACGAGGTGAGAATAACCAATACTATTCTCTATCCTGAGCAGTTCTTGTACAGGCCAGACAGAGCCTACATCTCCGCTATCGTTGTTGATTATGACAGTCAGGTAACTGGAGGAATTTGGGAATCCGACCTTGATGGTGTTATTGGAACTGATTTTTGGCTTTCCAAGGACGCAACAGCGTTGAGTCCAGGTCTGCACAATCTGACTTTCCGTGCGGTCGATGAGTACAATGTCTGGTCGCTCAACTACACCACTCAGATTTACGTCTCTACTTATCCGGTCGTTTCTAATTTGTCCATTGAATCCACATATGAATACCCAGTCGATCAGGAAATGATATGGTTCAATGGATCAGTTAGTGATTATGACGGCGGTTCCTTAATCAATTTCCAGTGGTTCTCATCCATTGATGGTAACCTTGGTGAAGCTTTGACTACCAATAAACGACTATCTAATGGGACTCATGAAATAAGATTCCGAGCACAGGATAATGAAGGACACTGGTCTGCTTGGAATTATAGTTATTATTTTGTTGACGTGCATCCGATACACGACGTTCAGACAGAATCTGATGAGATATATCGCGGCTTCATTCTGCCTATATCTTTTGCAGTAGGCGACAATTCTACGTTACCATCGCAATTTTCAGTTGAGATCGAAATCAATGTAACCGCTTCAAATTGGAGCAACCAATCCCTGGTTCAACCGATTTATAACGGTACACTTTGGGAGGGTGTTTTCAGCCCTGACCTGGATATGCAACCCGGTTCCTACCAAGTAAGGGGAAGAACTATACAAGACGAGACGAGAACAACTCCTTGGATTCATCTTTTCGATATAGAAGTATTGAATAATGCCCCGGTCATCAGAGAGGTAATATTCTCCAATACGACTCTAGAACGTAGCCAGCAAAGTAGTTTGAAATTGAATATTACCGATCTGGAGGCTCAGGACGACCTTTCAGTACTGGATGTTCATGTTTTCTACTTTGACAAACTCGAAGAGGATTGGCTTCCGGGTTTCTTATCAGATATTTATTTCAATGAATCATCAGGATTGTTTGAAATTGAGGTATTACCCCCACGCGAATTGAAAGTCGGAAAATATGACCTGAAGCTAGAGGTTACCGATTTGGACGGTGAATTGGTTACCCTAACTCAAGATAATGCTTTCACGCTGATTAACAGCCTACCTGTCGTTCAGCAATTAGAGACTAAAACCCTAGATCATTACGACCAAGGCAACTCTACATTCTGGCTGAATGTAACAGGCGAGGATTTCGATGGAGAGATATTCAGGTATGAATGGCTTTCTAGTCGGCAAGGCCCTCTACCTTGCACCACTAGCAACTGTGAGCTCGATCCACAGGACCTGTCCCCTGGAATCCATGAGATAAGCGTTTATGCTGTAGATGAAGACGGTGAGCTTTCCGAACCATTGGTGTTTGAGATTGAGGTTAATGAGGTTGCTACTGAATCTGAAGGAGCTGCGGCAATTCTTGAGTTTGTGGTTGGTAATCCGTTTGTCTTGGGAGGAACCATACTGGCTGGATTGCTATTGGTTGGCAGCACATTATTATTTAGGAGAGGTGAGGAAGTATTTGTTGAAGAAGAGTTTGAGGACGTCCTTCCACGTGATCCAGTTCAAGCCTGGCTCCCTCCTTTGGAACTGAACGATTATGAAGTGGTCCTAGCCGAGTTCTTCGCTAAGAGACGCGAATCGTATTTGGCCTATCCAAATAACGAAGAAATCCTAGACTTTTTGCACAACAATAGAGAGAGATATGCCATTTCATCCTATTTTGAAGTGCCCACTTCCCCTACAGAGTTGTTACAAGAATGGGCGTTACCGGCGAATTTGCGTTACAATGTCCACTTAGATGACGTCCGTAAGTCCATTGTTAACACAATACTAGATGACACTACAGGTAAGAATTTCGTAATCATCGGTGAACCTGGAGTGGGTAAGAGTGTTATTGGATTTGATGTTTTTGATAGATTAATGGATCGAATGCCCGTAGGCCGAATAACAACTTACAGTATTGGTAATGTTCACGAGAAATTCGCCATTCGTCTATTTTATGATGATATCCCTGAGAATCCAGAACTTATTCAGGTTCTCCAGGAACGCAAGATTAAAGGGTTGGTCGTCACGGCTCGTGAAGCTGACTGGAGATCCCTGCCCAGAGATTTCCAGAATATGTTCGAGAGATTAACAGTTCCGCTATTCCCCGAAGATGAGATGCTCAGTCTGGCTTCCCGGATGTTGGCCTTCTCTGGATTGCTGTACGAACCTCAAGCCCTTGACAAATTAGCAATTTATTCAGAGGGGAGCCCAATCTATGTCTGGTCTTTAATTAGAGAATTGGTAAGCAAGGATATCAAGAAATTGACATTGACTTATCTAAACGAGAACTCGATGAAGGGTATGACTAACTATGTGTCATTACTGCTTCAGCAGCTCCTGAAAGACGCTGGTGAATACAAATCTGGCGGTTATCATACCCTTTCGGCAGTTAATTTCTTATCGACACACATGGCAGAGAAAAATAGCCATGAACTTTTCTTCAGAGCATTTTCTGAACAACTATCTGAACACACTAAAGCTATATTCAATGACGAAATGGACACAATGACCTTCAATCACGCCATGGCATATCTTTCTGGAGAGGGTAGTCAAGTTCGATTTCCCCATGACACTTGGGCCGATGTTCTGGAAGGTGAAGGTTCGATGAACCCATTCAGAGCTGAGATTCAAACTATTGTTCAGGAATTTTCCGACACAGGAGTTTTCGAGAAGGTGAAGAGAGAGGCTGTACCGAAAGCTTGGGAAACGGCAGTAAGTAGATATGAGAAGAGTCCATCTAGACAACATGAAGCCTTGTTGGCACTGGCGGATACTTTATTCAGAAACTTTGGAGTCAAGGACCTAAAGAAACTAGGCGTAGATTCTGACCTTGTTCTTGAAGTTGCGACGACCTATTCCCATCTCCCACTTGCGGCAATGCTGGTCTCCAAGATTCAGGCTGCTACACCTCAACAAGTCACCAAGATTATTAACATCCAGGACACAGTCTCTGAGCAAAATAGTTTCGGAGACACATCTAGTCATCCACCATATACAATGGAGGAATTGTACCTATTATACAACGATGGCCGTCTGATTGCCAGTGAACATTCAAGGGAGGCAAAAGTAGATTCTGACATAATGAGCAGTATGTTGACTGCAATCAATGATTTTGTCAAAGATTCATTCCAGACCGAGGGGAATCTCGGCGCTATTGACTATGGCGAGAACAAGATAATTCTGGAAAGAGGTGACAATACTGTTCTGGGGGCTGTAATATATGGCGAGGCAACCCGTGATCTTCGCTCTAAGATGGGGGCAGCTGTAAGAACTATCGAGGACGAGTATGCAGAGATTATGGCATCATGGGATGGTGACATAGGTCTGTTCGCTGAAACGAGTAAGATTTTAGCCCCACTCATGGCTTTAACTGATGGAGTGACCAGAGACATGATAGAGGATTATCTATCTATGCAGGAAGTCAGGATGCGTTCCTCTTCCAATGAATTTCGGGGTTTCCTTGAGGCTAAGGCCAACATCAATAATTATGCTTCAAAATCTATAACTGATGTAGTGCTGGGTTTGGATTACAATAAATCTAAATTAAAATTAGTCAAAATCTTACCTGAATACAAACATGATATTTTCAAGGTCAATGTGGAAAAAATAAGTGGTTACAATGAATTGGAACTAAAATTGTACTTTGAGGTTCTTGATAAAAAGAAGATTGGTTTGAGTTTAAGATTGGACTATACCAATCCAAGAGGTGAGGGTTCCCGGGTATCCTCGATACCTTGTGACGATATTTCTTTCAAGACTTCTGTGAAAAAGCCTAAACTTGAAGATTTAGAACCCGAGGAAGAAGTGGAGGTTCTATCCAGTCCGGTTGAAGAATCTACACCAATTGAAATCGATATTGGTAAGCTTGAAGTACCAATTTCGGAAGTTGAAGAGGAGGTTGAAGAAAAAGTTGAAGAGCCGGTGGATCTCGGAGAATCTGGTATGGATGATTTGCTTGATAAACTTAGTGAGTTGAATTCTGAAGACCCATCTGAGGAAAAAGAATCCAAAAAATCCAAAAAGAAACCATCCGATGATGGTGATGATGACAATGATGATTTCATGGCCGAATTATCCAAGAAACTCGGAGAATTATAACGCTAGGGGGATGTTGGTAGCCCCGCCAGGATTCGAACCTGGGTCACAGGCTCCAAAGGCCTGCATGCTGGACCGCTACACCACGGGGCTGCCTACTGTCGAGCAGGCACTGGTTATAGAAGCGCTCCCGGGCAACCATTAATAAGTACGTCCTCGTGCGACGACCGACGTGACATGACCAAGGCGAAGGTGCGCAGCAAGTCCGTGGACAAGTTCATGGATTTCGTGACAGATTACTACGAAAACCTAGGCTTCCCGATGCTCTGGACTGAGGAGGGCAGGAGTGGCAGAGAGCTGGAAATCCAGTTCAAGTCCGAGTCGGGCTACTTCGTTTCCGCGCACTTGGTGCCACAAGATGACCACATAGTCTTCCGCGACGAGTGGGGACGGGAGGAGCCGCTGCGTCCAACCAAGGCTAACCTGCAGCGCGTCAAGTCGTGGGCTGTAACGCGCGAAGGTTCTGCCAGTTCATAGTCGGTAAGGGGGTGCAAGCGTGCACTGGCTTAACACATTCTCCGGGTGGTACAACACTATTCTTGCGGTGGCAGCCGGCTCATGCTCTCGACGTTAGGGCGCGGGATGACTTGCAGGTCTGTTACTGCACCGTTGTCACTGAAGCTGAAAATCCACGGCTCGCACCAGCCGATTTCGGTCTGTAGAATCTGTGCTGGAGTGTAATCGAGCAGGTGCATCACAGTGGCACGAATCGAGTTGCCGTGTGCGCTCACCAGCACGTTTCTACCGGCCATAATTTCGGGCAGAATATGCGCCTTCAGGTAGGGAATTGTGCGGTCGGCAGTATCCTTCAGAGACTCGCCGCCCGGCGGCGCAATGTCGTAGCTGCGGCGCCACTTGTGGACCTGCTCGGCACCGAATTTCTCAGCAGCCTCAGCTTTGTTCTGCCCTATCAGGTCACCGTAGTTGCGTTCATTGAGCGCTAGGTCGCGCTCCACTGGAAGTTCCTCCTGTCCGATGCCGGCGAGCAGAATGTCGAGCGTGTGCTGTGCACGCACTAGCACTGAAGTGAAGGCAATACTGAATTCCATTCCGCTCAGCAGCAGTACTGCCTGCTCCGCCTCCGCAATGCCCTGCGCGTTGAGCGGTACGTCCTTCCAGCCAGTAAACCGGTTCTGGTCGTTGTAGGTCGAGAGTCCGTGGCGCACTAGCACCAGTTTGCCGGGATTCACGTGAACTCCTCCAGCTTTGTCTCGCCCCGCTCGGGCAGCGAACACGCTGGGATATCGAGTCGCTTCTGGATTTCGTGCGCCAGCTCGCGCTGCGCGCCATGGACAGTGTAGACTTGCTGCGGCGCGCACGCCTCGACAAAGTCTATCAATCCGGTGAAGTCTGCGTGGTCGCTCATCGGGAAGCCAGCATCAACGCCACGCAGTGCCCAGGGCGCGAAGGCGCACCAGCCGGAGACACGCGCGGTCTGGAAGCCGCGCTGCCGCAACTCCAGCACTATTGCGTCGGGCCGGCGACCACTGGTTGCCGTGGATGACGTGACTAGCAATCCAGGCTCAGCTCGCTGCTCTGGCGTCAGCGCATCCAAACGATGGTATTCCAGCGGTACGTTGTGCTGCACGTAGATGTCGCACACTTCGCCTACTTCATCGGAGACCATAGGGCATAGCCCGGCGGCGTTGGCGGCGGCAACTACCTCCTGCGCCTTGCCAAGTGTGTATGCTCCTACAATGCCACCGCCGTTGGCGCAAACGGCGAGCATCCACCCTTGCAAGTCGCGCAATACGCGATCTCGCGGAGGCAGCACCTGCTCCGGTCGGCCGTAGGTGGCTTCGATAATCAACGTCTCGCACGGTCGCGGTTCAGCACGCCCGGCGGTGATGGTGCCATGTGGATTGAAGTCGCCAGTGTAGAGCACACGCCCACCATCGACGGCGACCATCGCGCTGCCGATTACGTGGCCGGCGTCATGTAACTCGACATCGATACCGCGTACCTTGAACGGCTCGCGATAGTCGTGCAGTTGTGCTTTGCGGCTGCCGGTGCGCGCGTGCATTACCTCTGCTGTCGCGGGCGTCATGTGTGTCCGTGGTCGCAGGTGGTCCGAGTGCGCATGTGTTACCACCCCGTCGGCGCGGCCACGCGACGGGTCCAAGTAGACTGCCCCTTCGCCGTTTGAGACGCAGATACCGCCGTGCGCAAAGACCTCCATTCAACCCTCCTTGAATGAGAATCCGTAGCGTGCCGGCTCGCGCCAGCGATGTCCTGTCGTGTAGCGGCATAGCGGGCAACGGAAGCCTATGGCGACGCGACCACCAGTCAGTGTCGCGTTGTGCACTTTCGCCAGCGGTTCGCGGCAGACTGGACACGGCACGCCAGGGGCGGCAAATTCGCCGCGGTGGTGGTGGTGTCCTGAAAGGTCATCCCCCTCGCGGACTCGGCGCCAGCGCTTCACGACGGGGTCGTAACGCATGCCCATGCGACGCAGGTCCGCCTCGTCCGCCTCCGGGGCTGCGCCTACGGAGCGGGTCCGGATGTCCAACTTGACACGGCCGGAGTGGACAATAATGCGCCGCATCCGCTCAGCACCGAGCCGGAATTGGGGGTCCTCTTCATGGAGCCGTGCTAGCACCTGTCGCTGCATTTCGGCCTGTGTCGTGACATGTCCCAGCGCCTTGAGCGTTGCGACTGCCGCAGTGACAACATCTTCATCGGTTGCCTTGCGGAATTCCATTGTTCCCGCAGGCTGCGCCGCTGCTTAAGTGTGGCGGAGAGGACAACTTTTATACAACCCCCAGTATACAACCACAGGTTGCTATGTCAACCACTGACATCGACGAGCTGTTCTACCTGCTCGAGAACCCGACACGCCGCCGCATCCTGCAGTTGCTGTCGCGTGAACAACTATACACACTGCAGATGTCGCGCGAAATCGACGTCAGCCAGCAAGCAGTAGTCAAGCACCTGCGCATTTTGGAGGAGCATGGTTTTGTTGCCTCGCGTGATGAGCCGAGCGACCGTGGCCCCAACCGACGGGTCTACCGCTCGGCGCGCTCGGTCTCGCTGCACATTGACGTTGGCCCTAGCACTTTCCGCGAGCAGGCAGCCCCCATCTCCGACAGCTTACAGCTCAGCGACGAGCAGCGACGGGTACTGAGTGCTATCTCTGAGGCGCGCGGTATGGAGCCGACCGCGCGTATGGACCTGCTCGCCCGGGTTGGCGAGGATTTGCGGCACTCGTTGCAGGGACTTGAGCGCGAGCGACAACAGCTGCTGGCATTGGTGGGCGAGCTGAATGGTGAGGTGGGTCGCTGTAGCCGCCGGGCGGAGTGTAGCTACGATGAACGACGGTTACTGCATCATATCCTACAGAACTCCAGCTACACTATTGAGGGCGCTTCCGTCGCGTTGGGGCTGCGCGAAGCCCAGGTGCGCACGCTGTTAGAAGGCCTCGAACAGCGCGGGCTGACCCGTTGAATGTTAAATAGGAGAACGAGGTGCGCCGGCAGCATGCGTCTACTGTCGCTGTTGTTCCTGTTATTGCTGGCCGCTCCCGCGCTTGGCGAAGCAACCTATCAAGTTGAGGGACTTCCGCTAGATTATTCGCTCGGTACCGCCTATGAGGTCTCACTTGCAGTGAGTGATCCCGGAGCTGTCACCGGCGTTTCTATCCTTACCACCAACGGCTCACTTTCTGCTGTGAATGAGTTTGGTGAGGACGAGGCACACGAATTGCTACTGGGTCCCTCCGACGTCGGCTGGAGCTTTTGGTGGCTCGCACCGGCTGACCCACATGAGCTAGGCGAAGGCGAGGCAGAATTCACTATTGCCTTCGAGGGGGAGGACAACTCTACATGGGCAACCTACGGAGCGGTCGTACGCCCACCTCCCATCGCGGCAGATGATGAGGAGGCGACACCGGTATGGGCACGCCAGCTAGCGTGGGGTGGCGTGGCTGTCACGGCGCTGCTCACGCTCGCGGCCGTCTTTGTCTTACGGCGCGACTGAGCAGATTCCCCGGTTCCGGGGCGGAAGCGCGCGAGGCCGGGGGCGCGCTACGCGCTCGTCGGTGCGGCTGACGCAACGTATATATTAGGCGATGGACCATGTGATGGCCTGCCTTCGGGCGGAGGACATAACTATGAAACGCAGAATTGTGAACGATGAGCAGGCGGTTTCGCCCGTTATTGCGGTCATCTTGATGGTCGCGATCACGGTCGTATTGGCCGCTGTGCTGTATGTGTGGGCATCCAGTTTCCTGGGTGGCACCACCAAGAACGCGCCAACCGGCAGCACCACAGCGCTGAAGGACTCCCAGGGGAACTGGATTATCACTATAGTGAAGATCAACCCTCAGGTATCAGTCAACTCAGTGCACTGGTTCTTGCTGGACAGTACGGCTAACACTGCCAGCGATGGTCTGGTCTCGGAAGTCTACGGCTACTACCCTGGTGAGGGCAAGGCTGTAATCTTCGTGGACAACGACTTCGACGGCAAGCTAAGCCCTGGTGACAAGTTCGAGGTCCACCCCAGTGAATCTGGTTCTGACCTTGCGAACGTGGGATCGGTAGATGGCTACAGCTTCCGTATGAAGTTCGAGCCAACCGGCGATGTCATCGGCTACGATCAGCCACTCGGCTGAGCGCGTAGTCAGCTAACCGGCGTAACGCCCCTATCCCAGTCTGCGGCTTGACAGCGGCAGCTCTGGACAGGGGGCGTGCGCCCTCTCCGACGATGATGACAGTTATACCTGTGAAAGTAATCGAGATTTCTAATTCTTGGATTTTAGGTAATTCAAGGCTGAACCTGCCTTGAACCATTTTACCTGCAAATAACCCCTACTGTGATTACAGACAAAAGAGTCGGTTAAGTTCCGTTAGGTGGGTGGTAGTGGCTCCGCCCCTTTGGCGAGCCCTTCCTCAACTTTTGCGCTAGGCAGTAGCGCTTGCACTGCACTGGCAATATCTGCGTGGCGCGGTGGTTTTAGCGCCCAGAAGCGGCCGTCGCGGAGAGCTGCTCGCGGGTAGCGTTTCAAGAATTCGAGCGCGCCGTCGTCCCATGCCGCCGGGCCGCGGTGGAGCTTCTGGTCCGGCAAATCTACCAGCGCCGTCTCAAGCACGATAAACGCCTCGTCATTGAGTGAGCAGTGGCAACCGAGGACGCCGAACGCCTCTAGCGCACGCACTAGCTTGCGCCCCTGCCGCTGGATGTGGGGCAGTGCCGTCTCCTCGACGCCGCCTGGGTGCGGCAGCACTACTGTCGTGACGCAACCGAGTGGCTTGCGCTCTTCGTCTCCCATGGTAAAGGCGTCCAGCGATGGCTCCGCTAGGAACCGCTGCGCCGCTAGCACCGCACGTGCCAGTCCGTCACACGTCACGCCGGCGGCAACATTGCGCCTCGGGTCAACAGGGTCAGGCAGCGTGATTTCCGCTTCCGGTGCGTTCTCAACCGTTCCCATCAGGACTGGTGGCCGCCAGCTTTCCAGTTCCTGTACAAAGGTCGGAAAATCACCAGCACGGTGGATCAGCACCTCGACTAGATAGCCCGAGAAGCCACCTACAGCTGCCGCGGCACCGTATGCGCCAGCGACGGTAAGAAACCGCTTCGCAAGCCTGACATCACCGCGTTGCGAATCGGTAAGATTCTCGCGCACCCAGACACTGTGGAATACCGTTCGGTCGACCGCTGATGCCAGCTGCGCCGTATCGCTGATTCTGAAGCAAGGTACAGCGTCGACGCTGCGTCCCTCGACACTGCCACGCAGGTAGGGGTGCTGCGCGTAGAGCTCCTCGCCTTCCGGCAGTATGGCACGTGCCATTGCCAGCCCTTCCTTAGTTAGGTCCGCACCCTCGGGAAAGCACAGGAACAGGTCGATATCGGCGCCGGAGAGCCAGGTCCCCTTCGCGATTGACCCTACCAGCAGCGGTTCGACACCCTCCGGGGCGACTTCGCGGGCGCGCACCAATAGCGAGTCGCAGAGCGCCTCGACGGCCACTTGCTCATCTTTCGACGGCGTCAGCGTGGTGAGGGTCTCCCGCAGCAGTTTCTGCATGGCGCGCCAGCGGACCGGGTGATTAGGCTATTGCTCGCGCCGACGCCATGCCTTGCGCCTCTTACGCTCGGCTAGCCGTCGAATAGTTGCCTCGGTTTCGTGCACGGGGATGATAAGCGGCAGCACACCGATAACGCCACCAAGCAGCAGCATTCCGAACGCGCCGGGAAAGCGAGCCTGTATCAGCCACTCCAGGAAGACGGCAACGCAGCCGGTGGCGAGTATCATCGTCGTCCAGGTCAGTCGGCGGTAGGCGCGCTCACTGATGCCCCATTCCGGGGCGTCGAGAGGCGTCTCGATTTCGATTTCGGCCGGGGGCGGCTCGACCATCGGCGGTGGCCAGGCGCGCAGTACGACCCAGGTGATGAGTGCGCCGAGTAGGATGAACGAGATCTGCCCGAAGCCGGGGTCTCCGGAGCGCGTTGCGATTAGTGCAAGCCATGCCACTAGCAGCCAGGTCGTGGCGATGATGGAGTAGCGCAGCTTCAGGTTATCTGACGCAGCCGGGCTCACGCCCGCGCTTCCATGGTGATGGCTTCGACGGGGCAGGCAAATACGCAGAGGGTGCAGCCGGTGCAGGTGTCTTCAACGATTAGCGCCTTCATCGACTCGAAAGTGTCGGTGCGTGTCTCTAGCCCCCACCCAATCATGTCGATTGATGCGAAATTGCAGAAATAGACGCATTGCGTACAGCCAATGCACTTCTCGTTGTCGACCAGCGCTATGAAATCTTTTCCGCGCGACAGCGAATCAAGGGTTTCCTTGCGGATTTCCTTGAAGAGCGGTTTCGCTTTGGCCATGCCGGTATCGGGCAGCTCCAGTCCCTCGAGCGATGCCTTCATGCGTTTGTGCCAGATATTGGGTTTCGGCTCCCACGCCGGCGCTGCAGCAGCCGCAGCGGGCACCGCTTTCGCCGCATCAATATCCGCGCCCGCTTCACCTTCCTCGGTGACCGCCTCTGCGACGGCCGGGGCGGGCACGAACTCTTCGCCTGCCATCGCCGCCTCGATGTCGTCCGGTGCGGTAATCAGCACAGCATCGACCGGGCACACCTCCTCGCAGGCGCGGCAGATAATGCAGTCCGGCTCGCGCGGCATGAACGGCTTCTTGTCCGACGCGGTGTGGTCCGGGGTGTCAATCCACTCGTAGACGTCGACCGGGCACGCCTCGATGCAGGCGCCGTCGGCGATGCACAAGTCGAAATCAACTCCTACGACAGTTCCCCAAATACCGAGTTTGCCGGAATCGACTCCGCCGTAGCTGCCGTCCTGCGTCCAGATTTGAACAGCCTCACTGTCCCCGTCGTGGGTCGCGGCCTTCTTCCAGGTGGACATGAACTGCCGGTCGATGCCAACCATCAGGCGGCTTCCTCGACCAGGCAGGCGGAGAGGAACTGCATCAGGTCCAGCATCTCGAACGAGTGGTTGTGCTCGCCAGCATCCATGCGCTCCTCGTTGAGCATGCATTGCATGTGCATGTAGCACTTTGGACAGCCGCCCAGCATAATCTGGACTTCGGCGTCGGTCCCTTGATCAAGCCGCTTCTTGCGAACCGCCTTGGTGGCGTCGTTGCAGTACATCATCGATGAGACGCCGCAGCAGAGCGCCTTCTCGCGCGAGTTGGCCAGCTCAACCATCTCTGCCCCCTCTACTAGTTGTATCAGGTCGCGCGGTGCGTCGTACTCACCCATCATGCGGCCTAGCCGGCACGGGTCGTGAAAGGTGACGCGCACTGGTTCGGGTGACTTGAACTTCAGCCCACGGTCGCGCAGCGTCTGCGTGATGTGCTCGACCTTAATACCATGCCCAGGGAGGTCGTAGTCGACCGCGAAGGTGCGGTAGCCCTCAGCGCAGGTGATTACGAGTGTGCGGATACCGCTCTCTTGCATACGGCGCAGGTTGTGCGCTTTCAACTCCTCAAAAACCTCAAGTTGTCCCTGCCAGAGCTGATCGTGGCCACAACACTTGAATGAGTTCATGTCGAGGATGAGCGGGTCAATGTCTGCGGCGTTCATCAGTTTGATTGCTGCGGCAGCAATCGAGGCATGGTCGGCGTCACCCTTGTTCAGGTGCGAGAATTTTACCTCGACATCCATAAAGTCGACACATCCGGGGAAGTAGCCGTATTCATGCTGCCGTTCGGGCTCCCATGGCTCTTCTGCAGGCGTGTTTGCATCCTTGATAATCATACGCTCGAAGAGCGGGTGGGGTATGGTGCGGGCGTAGGGTTTAGTTCGTGTCATGCTTTGGCTTCCTGCAGCGTCATTGCGCGCTGCTCTAGGACATAGTCTACATATTCAATGTTCTGCGGACAGATAGCGGTGCACATACCGCAGGTAATGCACGACCACATCGCGACACCGTCGTGCTCGTTCTGGAAGGTGTTGAAGATGATGTTCAGCTCCTCTTCGCCTTCATTGGTACGGACCGGGCAGATGTCATCGCAGAGGCCGCACTGGTAGCAGCGGTTGAGCTTGAATTCGTAGATGCGCTGCATGCGGTTGCTAGTGATGCCGTCGCGGTAAAGTTCGAATCGCTCCTCGTCGCTGAGCGGTCGTGCCCCTTCGGCGCGGCGCCGGTCGAGCCAGAGGTAGGTAAGTCCGCCGCATGCCAAGGTTCCCCATACCGTTACTTGTGCTAGCACATCAGTCGTAATCATAGGATAGAACATTGCGATATTGGCGTTGATAGAGTAGACTGAAAGCATGATAATGAAGGCGATGCCCCAGACACCAATTGCGGCCCGTACGGGGTCTTCGATAGGGCGGCGTGCGTGGCCGCTGTTAAGGACATCCATTACATTTTCCTTAGGCCCGGGGTCGATGAGGTATCCCAGCGCGCGGTCGATGAATGGCACCGCGACGACTAGCCCTATGATGAGCCCCTGCACCAGTGTTCCCCATACTTTGGCGGTCATCAGGAAGAAGTGGTGGCCGAAAATCGTGAACTCGATATCCCACGCCACCTTCAGGCATCCGAACGCCCAGAGCAGGTACCAGTCCGGCAGCGGTGGCGGAAACGCGGTCGCAGCAGCTGGGTCGGCCGCCCTGTGCAGCGGCGGCGGGACGAAAGCCGACAGGAAGAAAAGTATCGAGGTGACGTAGAGCGTCAGCACCGAGTCACGCACCAGCTCGTGCGGATAGAGCGGCTCGCCTTTGACGTGCACCGCCTCGAGCACCGAGTGCGCCTGCCGCGGCATGTGGTCGGTGAATTCGGTCTTGCGCCCGATGCGTTCCTCCGCATCCTCAGCCTGCCGCTGCTGCTGGAGTTCGCTAATCAGCGCTTCGGTATCATCCATCAGTGCGGCTCCGCCTCCCCCTGGATCCAGACTATGGCCATGTGCAGTATCATCAGCGCGATTCCGATAGCTGGCAGCACAAAGACATGCAGCCAGTACATCCGCAACACGGTCGTGCCGGTCAGCTGCGTCCCGCCAAAGACGATTTGCGCCATCAGCGGTCCCATGGCCGGGATTGAGGTCGCCATCTCAAGACCAATCGAGCCGGCGGCGAATCCCAGCTCGTCCCACGGCAGCAGGTAGCCGGTATAGCCGAAGAAGATGGTTATCAGCAGCAGGATAGAGCCAAGAATCCAGTTCAGCTCGCGTGGATTACGGTAGGCGCCGACGAAATAGACCCGCATCATGTGCAGGAACACCGCCGCGACCATGAAGTGCGCCGCCCAGTGGTGCACTGCGCGCATGATGTAACCGAAACTCACCTCGGTCATGATGAGCTCCATCGACTCGTATGCGCCGGAGGTCATCTCGCCGGTAGCAGGGTCCTCGACGAAATCACCGTCAGGGACGTAGTAAAAACCAAGGTAGATACCGGTAATAGTCAGGATGATAAACGCCAGGAACGAGAGCCCGCCCAAACAGTAGAAGGGATACCAGTACCAGACCGATTTGACGTTGTAGCGCTCGGTATGCGACTGCGGGAAGGTGCGACCGCTAGCCGGGAGCAGCGTGAAGACCACAGAGTAGTATTCACGTCGTGCTAGGCTGGCGTAGCGGCGAAGCGCGAATCGCTCGTCGAGCCAGGCCCAAGTCTGTAGCAGGGTCTGCGGCAACATTCCGGTCACCCACAGGAAGACGAAGCCCGCCACTGCGCCAATCAACGAGAGGAAAATCAGCAGGAACGTGTACTTGCGCATGAACTCCTCCAGCAACGGAGTCTCGGCGCTGGCGCTCCCAGCGAGCGCGAGCAGTCCAAGGGCGGTTGCAGCCACGGTTATTCGTCTCATCCCAGTCCGCAATACTTCAGCCACTCCAGTTTATCAGTAGTCCCTACCAGTTCGCCATCACGCTCAACCAGCGGTACGATGGGCAGCCCGTACGGTGCCGGTCCCTCAATAAGTTCAGCGACCATCACCGGCCGCCCCTTCTCATCAATGTTCTCGATAATTGAGAGAGGATCAAAACGGCTCAGGTGGCACGGGCAGAGAAACATGTTCTCATAGGCGTCGCCGCTGAGGCTGCTGACTCCCTTGTTCTTGAAGACCGGCTTGCAGCAGAGATGCGGGCACTTGTAGGTGTGATACGCCATCATCATCGCGTTGCCCCCATCATCGGGGATGCCCCACTCTGCCATTGCATCCTCGGCCGGTACCTTGACCAGTGTCAGCACAACATTGCAACTCCCTAGTTCTTCCTCCAGCTCTTTCGGTGCCCACATTATCATCGCCGACTGGTTGAGTTGGAAATCCTCCTTGCGTGCTACCTTTCCTTCGAGTGACTCATACCAGGTCCCGCTCTCACCCTTGTAGGTGAGTGTGTCGTGCGCCTCGTCAGAGTTACAGCGTATCACCGGAGGCGGCAGCAGCGACTTGAGTGCCGGCACCGTCAGCGCCCCGCTCATACCAGTGCCAGCGAGTGCGAGGGCACCTTTCAGGAATGTGCGTCGTGTGACTGCCATCTACCGCTCCAGCCGCGGTACGACTTTGTCGCGGCGGCGCTTGGTCTCGAGGACGTCAGGCAGGAAGCTGCGGCGGTAGAAGTCGAGCATCAGCCCGAAGGTAAGCATCGCCATCCCGATGACAAACGAGAGGAACGGCTGATTCCATCCCTCGAGCAGTCCGTAGATGAAGAGGGTGTCGTAGAGCAGCTGCACTACCAGCAGCAGCATGATGATAGCGAAAATTGAGAGCTGTTCTGGAGCCGGTGTCTCGTGCCTGATAGTTCCGAGCTTATCGTCGCCGCGAGTACCGAGTAGCTTCTGCGCGTCTGCCTGTGTTAGCTCGCCGCTGGCGACCTGCTCCAGGATTTCATTAACCTCGGTAATTGGAACTCCCTCCTCGAATTACGATATATGCCAGCAAAACGAATACCAGTGTCACTGCAATCCCGATGAGCCCTATCCAGTACTGCATCATCTCAACCCCCATTTCGTGGATGCCAGCCTCGTGCTCCAGTGCCTGCGGCGTTCCGAGTGAGACTGACACGACACGAGTCCAAGCGTCGCCAGCATCGTTGCCGTTCTTGCCGTTGACAACATTGAAGTAAAGGGTCAGAACAGCATCACCAGCTCCCTCGTTGGGCGCAGTCCATTCCACTGTCCAGTTGTGCTGGCCGTTCGTGTCAGCGGTGTGTGAGAGCAGGTTGCCGTCGTCACTGGTCCAGAAGCCCGTACCGCTGGAGAAGCTGCCGTTGCTAACGCGGAGCAGGAAGCCGCCGCGCGCAGCCCCCACGTCACCGCCCTCGACTATCGGGTTGCTGATTGTGAGCGTCAGATTGTAGGTCAGCCCTGGCCCGTAGCGCGCCGGAAAACCTTCCAGCATCCACATCCCGGTTTCGCTTTGCTCGAGGTTGTGGCAGTTGCAGCCATTAGCCATCACGTCGGTGGCCCAATCATTTCCACCCGTGTCGCCACCTCCGGAATACCCGAATGCGCTTCCGCCCGTCAGGAGTGCAGCTGAAAGCAGTGCGAAAAGCAGCCCCAAATCACGCTTTTCTCGAAGAGCCAACTATAACCTCCGGCAAGGTCACTGGCGAGGAAGGCTTGCCCTATATAATGATATTGAGAAGCGCAGCTGTTTTTAGCGCCGTTTGACTGCGGCACCATGTCCTCCCCGGCGCGCCGCATGGCAGGACTGTGGCTGGTCGCAGTGACACTGCTGCTACGGGTGCCTTTCGTCCCGGCTCCCACCGGCTTTGATGCCTTCCTGTACCAGTTGCAGGTTCGTGCTACGCTCGATACAGGCGCGCTCTTCTGGGCTACCCGGCCCGCCTCGCTGTGGGGACTAGTACCGGGCACTATCCCTGCTGGAGCCACCACGCTAGTTGCCACTGGCAGTGTGTTAACCGGACTGCCGCTGCAAGAGTACCTTTTGCTCCACTCACCGCTACTGGCGCTGCTCGGCACCGCCGGATTTTGGTTGCTTGCGGGCGAGGTGGGCGGTGGCAATCGTGGTCGCTGGCTAGCAGCATTGGCTTTTGCAGTCGCGCCACGCTATCTGCAGTTCTCGCACTGGCGGATTTCGCTGCGCTACATGCTGGTGGTTCTGCTGCCGCTGTTCCTTTGGCTACTGCTTCGCATCCAGCATGTGCGCTATGGTCGCCATCCGGCACGGCTTGTCTGCCTAGCGCTGGTGCTAGGACTATTGCTGCCCACAGTTCACCGCATGGGTTTGCTGCTGCCCGGCTTCCTACTCGCATTCGCGCTGGCGTGGGCACTCCACCATTGGCAGGAGGGTGCATTGGATCGGCAGCGCGCCGGCCGACAGGCGCTGCTGGCGTTAGTCTTCATTGGGAGTTACCTGTTCTATCTAGCGTGGCAGGGGCTGAGCCCTCATACCCCATCTGAGGGTTTATTCGAGATATACCTGTTTCAAGGCGATTCACTGCTGATGCAGGTGGCCAATCTGATGGTGCACTACGGCATGCGCGGTGGCCCGCTGCTGCTGCTGGCGCTAGTTGCCGGCGGACAGCTCTGGCAACAGGGGCAGCAGTCGCTCGGCATTTGGCTGGCGTTGGCAGCGCTGGCACTGGGGCTGTTCATTGTGCTTGACCACACTTACCTGACCTTCATTTTGCTGGTGCCGCTGCTGCTGCTTGTGGCGTCTGGCGTGCAGCCGCTGTTACAGGGCTCCCGCCGCAGACAGGCGCTGGCGCTGGCGGCGCTGGCGTTGCTCGGTGCTAACTTCGCGTATCTGGACCTGCGGTATCAAGTCGATAATCATGCGCAGCCGCAAGTGTTCTTCTCTTCGTACTTGCGCCCCACCAGCATTGGGGCGGGGCTCTGGGGCACGGAGCAGGCGTCGGGGGCAATTTTCGAGTCCAACGACCACATGCGCACGCGACGAGTGGCATCCCAATCCAATATGGTTCCACTCGTGGATGGCGAAATGCTGGTGTTAGGTGCAGTGCAGCCGGAGTCACAGCAGCTCGTGTATCGCGGCTGGCAGGCCATGTACTGGGAGGTCCACGACCACTTGTGGGTATTGGAAAACCAGGCGGCGCTGGAACAGAACCTGAGTCAGAACCGCTCGCTCTCGCTGGTGAACCTAGCGTTTCCCGAGGCCAGTGGCCAGTCCCACATTCCAGAAACAATTTCAGCTAACCAGCACTATCGCTGGCTGGACTGGTTTGCCTACCGCACCTACGCCAATAGCGAACTGGCATTCTACCATAGCGCAGGCTACTGAGTCGGACCGCTGCGCTTTAATACAAGGCAACCTGCCGCCCCTTTCCAAATGGCACGTATCCATTCCCGTAGTCGGGGCCGCTCAGGCTCAAGCGCATTGCCACGCTCGGAGCATCCGGGCTGGGCCCCCACACCGAAGAAGATCGAAGCGCAGGTTCTGAAGTTTTCCAAATCCGGACTTTCGACGGCCGAAATCGGCACTCAGCTGCGCGATGCATACGGCGTTCCGAGCGTTAAGCTGGCGACCGGCAAGTCCATCAGCGACTTGCTGCGCGCAGCTGATGCGGCGCCAGAGCTGCCGGAGGACCTGACCAACCTGATGCGCCGTGCGGTACGACTGGGCGAGCACCTTGAGCGCAACACACGCGACGTCCACAACCAACGTGCGCTACAACTCACTGAATCGAAGATATTGCGGCTGGTGCGCTACTACCGTGATTCCGGTCGGCTGGACGCCGACTGGAAGTATTCGCTCGACAATGCCAAGCTGCTGGTCGGGTAACATAATCTATGGCGATGCCGCGGCTCCTCAGCACAGCGGCACAGCCACTGGCCGACCGACTAAGGCAAGCAGAGCAGCCGGTGCGCCTAATCGGCCACTACGACTGCGATGGTTTGACGTCATCCGCCATCTTGGCGCGGGCGCTCCAGAGATGTGGTCTACGGTTTCACCTCACTAACGTCGTCGCGCTGACGCCTGACGTTATTGACCAGCTCAACAGCGAGGTACCTGCGCTGGTGCTCTTCAGCGATCTGGGGTCAGGGTATCCAGACCTACTGGCGCAGCTCAAGACATCTGCGCTGGTGGTTGACCACCATTTGCCACAGGGTGAGACCCCGCCCAATGTGCTGGAGCTGAACGCCCACAAGGCAGGGATTGACGGCAACCGTGAAGCGTCCGCCGCATCGCTGGCGTTCGCTCTGGCGCTCATACTGGACGAGGCGAACCGTGATTTGGCGCCGGTCGCGCTAGCAGGTGCTTGGGGCGACCGCATGTACCTTGATGGACTTGTCGGTTGGAATCGCATGATTGCCGATATGGCTGTCGAAGATAAGTATTTAAATAGTATTAACCGACTCCCCCTCACCGGGGAGACGCTGGCCGATGCGTTAGCAAGTTCGCTCGAGCCATACCTGCTTGGTGTTTCCGGCAACCCCGCTGCCACAGCAGAAGTATTGCAGGATCTGGGGTTCGACCCCGCTATTGCGCTGGGAGAACTGGATGTGGAAGGCACTGCCTTGCTGGCAGATTGGCTGGCGCTGAAACTGCTTGAGCAGGGTGCCGGTAAGCAGCAGCGCACCCAGCTTTTCGCGCCACAGCTAGACTTGCCACGGTGGGGCTGTAGCGTGGAAGAACTGGCAGCGATGACCGACGCATGCGGCCGACTAGACGACACATCGACTGGCATTGCTATGCTCTTGGGCTCTCCGAGCGGACGCGAACGCGCTGAAGCGTACGTCCGCGAGCACAGAGAGCAGTTGCTGGAGCAGCTCGCCTGCGTGGAGTTTGAGCGCGGTCGTGCTATCCAGCACTTCCGAGGCGACAATGCTGCGCTGAAGGGCACGATTTGCACGCTGGCGCTGGGCTACTTCCTGGACCGCTCGCTGCCTGCAATCGGCCTTGCACCGCGCGATGGGAAGCTGATTGCATCCTCGCGCGCCGCGCCACAGTTAGTGGCGCAGGGTCTCTCTTTGGCAGAAGTCATGGCGCAGGCCGCCAGTGCCTGTGGAGGGCAGGGCGGTGGCCACGCGCAGGCAGCTGGCGCTTCGCTGCCGCTGGAGAAGGGGAATGAGTTCATTGACGAGGTGGACCAGTTGGTGGCGGAACGGCTAGGCCTCTAATATTGTGGCCGTTAGCGTCGTATGACGGAGTGGCGATTGCTGGTTGCTGCAGGCCAGGCGCAGCTGGTAGATATAACGCAGGAAGTGCAGGATCTGCCTGGTGTGGGGCGCTTTCGCAGCCAATTGCTACGCGACGCTGTAACCGGGGAGGAGTTCGACTTGGTTGGCACTCCAGCGCGATTGCTGGAACCGACGCTGTTCGACCTCGTGGCGGACCTTGAGCGCGGGCCGCAAGCAATCCTGCCGCGCGATTTGGCTTGGATAGCGTGGATACTAGGACTGGAGCCGGGCGACACGGTAATCGAGGGCGGTGCCGGTTCGGGAGCACTGACACTAACACTGGCACGAATAGTAGTACCAGATGGCCGCGTCATAAGCTACGAGCCTCGGCTCTCGCATCGCCGTATCTTGGAGCGTAACTTGCAGCGTAGCCCCCACGCCGCACTGGTCAAGGTTGTTCCACAGGAGCTGACGCCCGATAGCGAACCGACCTCCTGTCAGGCGCTAGTGCTCGATGTACCGCAGCCGTGGGAACTAGTCAGCTGGGCGGCCACGGCGCTCGAGTCAGGCGGTCGCCTAGTGGCGTACTTGCCGACCACGGGACAGGTGGCGCAGCTGGTCACACAGTTGGAGGGGTGGGGCGAGCCGCGTGTCGTGGAGAACCTACAGCGCGACTGGACTACTCGCTCGCAGGCACTCAGGCCACAGTCACGGATGCAGGGTCATTCGGGTTTTATCGTCAGTGCGCGGCATTACACTTAACCGGGCCGCCGGCATGTCGCGGCGATGGCCGAGAAGCTCGTAATAATCGGCTCCGGGCCGGCCGGCTATACAGCTGGTCTCTACGCCTCGCGCGCATTACTGGAGCCGCTACTCTTCGCCGGCTATGCCAGCGGTGGGCAGCTGATGCTTACCAGTGACGTCGAGAACTACCCCGGCTACCCCGAGGGAATTCAGGGGCCGGAGATGATGATCGAGCTGCGCGCTCAGGCGGAGCGGTTCGGCACCCGCATCCTGGATCTCAACGTCGACTC
>CALBFM010000120.1:0-8995 GCA_937893445.1 uncultured euryarchaeote | reverse complement strand
CCTTGAGAGTGATATCACCCTGTGGATCTTCGACCAGGTCCATGAAGACCAGTGTCGCCAGTTCCAGTCCCCCGGCGAGAACCTCTAGTGCCTCGCCACCGTTCCCACCGCCAACCCATGGATTTTCCTTGTAGGTTAGATTTTCAGCGGAAACGCCTAGCCCCGTGTAAAGTTCGTGGCACAACTCGACGGTGTGGTCCTGCCAGTAGATTTCATCATCGTCCGAGTTGAAGGCATGATGTGCCATCATCTCGAAACTGGTTAGGTGCCGCCCGCTGCGCCCGACCGATTCTAGGTCATTGAGCCGGATACAGGGCTGCGAAATTGTGAGCGGATTGGCGGGTGGTCGTGCCAGTCCTGAAGTGACATGCGGCTGGAAGACTGCAATTGATGCAATTGTCAGGTAGATGTCGTCGCGCCAGCGCGCTACCACTGGCGCGCGCTCGACGCGAGTATGACCTTTTGCTTCAAAGAAAGTGAGAAACGCTTCGCGCATCTTTGAGAGTCCCAGCACCTGGTCGAACAGCGGCGCACCCAGAAACGAGTATTCGGCGCAAGGCGCGTCACCACATAGTTTCTGTTCAGCGAGTGCCCAGAAGTGACTACCGCAGGCGCTACAACGCTGTCGCTGGAAGCCGTTGCTGATGAAGAACTCCAGTTGCAATGCGTCGCCCACATTGCGGCATCCCGGCCGGGGTAAAAAGCCCGGACCGGCACTGCACTAGCGGCAGCACGCCGGACCGGCAATCGTTTATCGCCTTTGGGGGTCGCAACGCAGAATGGCTGCTGACCACGTGCCGTATGTGCCCGCGTCACGTATCCTTCCGGAAATAACGCCGAAAGGCGTCGCGCTGGCTGTCATCCTGGCGATGGTGCTAACGGCGGCCAACGTCTATCTTGGACTCTACGTCGGGATGACTGTCTCTGCCTCGATTCCCGCAGCGGTGCTCTCGATGGGCATGCTGCGCGCGATTGCGGCTGCGCTCCCGCGGCAGGAGACCAACATCCTTGAGAACAACTGGGTGCAGACCGCCGTTTCGGCTGGTGAGTCACTGGCGGCAGGCGTTATCTTTACACTACCTGCTCTGATCGTACTTGGCACGTGGGAAGACTTCGCGTTTTTCCCGGTATTTATCACAGCTGCGGTGGGTGGCACAATTGGAGTCCTGTTCTCAATTAGCCTGCGCCGCATATTCATTATTCAGGAGCGGTTACCATATCCGGAAGGAGTGGCGTGCGCCGAAGTGCTGGTCGCAGGGGAAAAGGGCGGCACACAGGTGCTACCAATCATTGCCGGCATGGGTTTCGGGGCCATCTACAAGCTTGGGGCGGCACTGGAAATAGTCGTTGATGGCGTGTTGCGCAAAGTTTCTCTAGGGTTGTGGCGCAACAGCTGGCACGACCATTTCACCTTTCAGGGGCGGCTGCCGGAATTCGGTACTGTCACCCAGTCGCGCACCACTTTCTTCTTCGGCATCGAACTATCGCCGGCTCTCCTAGGAGTGGGATACATTGTTGGCCCTATGATTGGGAGCTTCGTCTTCCTAGGTGGATTCCTCGGTGCACTTGTAGTGCTTCCGCTCACCTCGGGGCTGCTGTTGCCACCTGAAGGGATGTCGATTGGCGACTTCGTTGGCTTTATCGAGATGCGTCGTCGCATGGTCGGTGTCGGGACGATGCTCATCGGGGGATTGTACACGCTAGTGTTGATGCGCGGACCAGTCATCAAAGGCATCCGCGACATGCTCGAGAAAGCAAACGCGAGTGAGGACCGCAGTGGTCTCTCGCGTACCGACCTCGACCTTGACCCGCAGATTGTCAGCCGGCTCTCGCTAGCGATGGCACTGCCGATGGCGCTGATGGTTTGGTGGATCTCGGGCCTTATCCTGCCGGCTTTGCTGGCACTGCTGATAGTCTTCAGCGCAGGATACCTCTTCGCTGCGATTGCTGGCTATATGGCTGGCTTGCTCGGTAGTTCGAATAACCCGATTTCGGGCGTGACCATAATCGTCGTAATCTTTACCGCCTCACTCTTCACGTTACTCAACTGGTTGGTCTACGACGGCGCCCACACGCAGGACCTCGTAGTGGCGACGATTGGTGTTGCCGCTTTCGTTTGCTGCGCCGGCGCGATTTCGGGCGACAACTTGCAGGACCTGAAGACAGGCAACATTGTCGGGGCGACTCCGTGGCGCCAGCAGGTGGCACAGCTGGTTGGAGTCCTCGCCGGGGCACTGGTAATCCCGCTGGTCTTGAACCTGCTGATTTCAACCTATGAACTTGGAAAAGACCTAGCGGCGCCACAGGCCTTCCTGATGGCTGCCCTTGCAAGTGGTATCCTCGAGGGGACGATGGACTGGGCGATGGTGCTCCTCGGTGCCGGCATCGCCTTCTGCCTCATTGCGTTGCGCCACCATCGTGAAGAGTGGAATGGACTGCCGCTGCACCTAATGTTCCTGACTGTCGCGTATGGCCTGTTCCTCGTTGGTGGGATAGTCGAGGACGCGCTGGTAGAGTTCGTCTTCATGGGCTCACTCTTTATCGGCGCGACGCTGGCATGGATGTTCGAGAAAGGAGGCCTACAGATTTCAGTAATGGCGGTCGCAGTGGGGATGTACCTGCCGATAATCATGTCCATCCCGATTTTCCTAGGTGGTATGATTCGGCTGGCGGTCGACCGCCGACTGGGGCTGGGTGCCGCGAGCGAGGCAGAGCGCGACAAGGCACACAGCCCCGGCGTGCTTTTCGCTTCCGGGCTGATTGCGGGCGAAGCGATTATGGGAGTGCTGCTGGCGTTCTTCGCCGTTTCCGGTGTCTACCTTGGGCTGTTGAACAACCCCCTTTTCTTCCCGGGACTGATGCTGTTTGCCTTTGCCGGTTTCAGTGCCGGCTGGTTCACACTGCGCGGCGCTGAGGAAGACGTTATGGAAGCAGAGCTTGTCGACTGACCTGCGTGAGTTGCGGGTCATCCCGCTGGTAGAACTGCATTGTGATGATGTCGGCGCTTATGTTGAGCGCGAGCGCGGCCGCTCCCGCCTTGGCAGGCTACTCGAGCGCTGGCTGCGCGTGCCACGGACGGTGCGGGTCGAGCTCGATGAATACGGTGCTGCCGCCTGGCGGGCGATGCGCAATGGGGCGTCGGTGCGCCAACTCGGTGAAGCGCTGCGACAAGAATTCGGTGATGATGCGGAGCCACTCTGGGAGCGGCTGGGCGAGTTCCTTGCGATGGCCGAACGGGGCGGTTTGCTACGGCTCGAACCGTTATAGAGTTCTTTAATCACCGTCAAAGATATTTTTTATATTCGCCCCCATGCTCTGACGGACCCAATGGCAATATCTATTCTGGCCGTAGACGACGACCACGCAGTCCGAATTTCACTTTCTGTAATGTTCCGGAAATGGAACGACCTGGAACTTGAGGTTGCTGAAAGCGCCGAGGAAGCTGTGGTGATGCTCAAAAAGATGAAGTACATGATGATGCTTTGTGATATCGACATGCCTGGCATGGATGGCCTAGAACTGCTTGAACATGTCGTACTAGAATATCCTGAGATGCCCGTAGTTATGCTGACAGGCAATCAAGACGTCTCAACACCGGTCAAAGCCTTCCGGATGGGAGCTATGGATTATCTACAGAAACCAATGCAGACCGCTGATGTGAGACAGGTTGTCGACAGGGCAATGGAAGTGAGGGAAAGGCAGACTGATGCGAAGGAGGGGATTATTGACATCGACGAAATGATGAGTATGGTAAAGGCAATCTCTTCCGAAAAGATGGGGCTCGATAAGGTCGGAGCCAGTTCTGCCAAGTTCAGAAAAATCATTGAAGTAATGAACGAGAAATTGATTAATACCGCAAAACGCGGTAACATACACAATATATTTCTACTATCAAAGTCAGGTATAGTTATATCCACGGTGACCACCAAAGCTGCAGTAAGTGACAAGGACACAGACATAATGGGGAGTATGTTCAATGCATTGAAGGAGTTCATGCAGGATGCGGTCAGTAATAGTTCTTCAGATGCACTGGACGACATCCAGTTCGGTGATTTTCACGTGCGCTTCTGTACAGGAGCCTATTGTGATTTGGCAGTGATATACACTGGAAACTTGAGTATGAAGGCAGAGGATACAGTTACGGATAGCCTGAATGCTTTTGAACACTACAATGCAGAGGCTCTGGAAAACTGGAGTGGCGATATGGATGAACTCCCTAACGCTCAGGAAACGTTGGACCAACTCTTCTCCAAGCTGGATCAGGAACGTGGCGATGAGTAATCCTTCCCCAGACGAGATAATTCGTAAGCTGGATTCCGAAATCAGTGAGATTAATACCAACCTTATGGATGTAGTGAAGTCACGGACAAAGAGTCTGACGAACAAGATTCAACAGGCTAATGAAGAAACAGAAAGCATTGCCAGGTTTCCTGAAGAGAACCCTCATTCCGTAATCAGGGCATCGAGTACTGGAAAGATAATATTTGCAAACCAGTCCGCTATGAAAACCATTCTGGCTTCACTGAAAGTTAAAGTTGGTGGGCAGGCACCGGCCGAACTCCGTGCCGATATCGAGGAGGTAATGAAAAAGGAGGATTACGTAGTCAAGGAGCATGTAATATCCAGTAGAATATATTCATGCACCTTTGTTCCTGTATCAGAGCATGACTACGTCAATATTTATGGTGTTGATGTTACGGACAGGCAAAAAGAGATTGAAAGCCTGGCTAGGTTCCCAGATGAAAATCCTCATTCGGTCTTCAGGATATCCGAGGACGGTACAGTGATATTTGCCAATACACCTGCCCGAGAGAAGATATTGTCCGGGCTCGGCGTAGATGTGGGGGACAAAGTATCTGGTGAGATTCTGGAGATAGTTTTGGATGTCTTCAAAACGGAGGAATTCGCAGACATTGACCACACAATTGATGAGAAGATTTATGCCTGCTCTTTCGTGCCGGTCACGAAGCACTCATACGTAAATGTGTATGGTGTGGACATAACGGCAAAGATAAAGGCTCAGGATGAAGTGGAACAGGCCAATCAGGAGTTGATACAGGCCGAGAAGATGTCCAGCCTCGGTATTGTGATATCTGGTATTGCCCACGAAATCCGTAATCCTCTACAGGTAGTGATGGCCATGTCGGAATCCATTGCCGAGGACGATGACTTGGAACGTATGCGTAGCGACGCAAAGGAGATTATTGACGCCTCCAAGAGAATGGCCACTATTGTCAGTGACCTTTCAGGTCACGCCCGCGACGCACGTACCCTCGGTGATTCAACTATTTACCTCAATGAGGTTGCTGACAAATCATTAGCCCTCTCCAAGCATACCAGGAACCTAAACAAGGTGAAAATAGTAAGACAGTACGAAGGCAAGCCTACTACTATAGGAAGCACGTCAGAGATAACGCAGATAATCACGAACTTCATCAATAATGGCGTGGACGCGATGGAGTCGGTCGGGACCATCACTGTGGCAACAGGTGTGGATAACGGGACATGTTACATCTCTGTTACTGACACGGGAACCGGGATGAATGAAGAAACCCAAAAGAAGATATTCGATCCCTTCTTTACTACCAAGGAGGCTGGGAAAGGAACCGGTCTGGGCCTTCACGTTGTTAACAAGATAGTGACCAAGCACAAGGCCGAACTGCACCTCGATTCTGCTTTGGGCAAGGGCAGTACGTTCAAGGTTGTATTTCCCAAAAAACCATAATCACTTTGCGGGTTTTCAAGCGCTAGTAACCGCTTTATCAGGTACCGGCATCGCGCCGCCGCCGCGGGCGTAGTGTAGTCTGGTATCACCGGGGCTTCCCAAGCCTCTAACTCGGGTTCAAATCCCGGCGCCCGCAGTGTGTATTTACTCGCCAATTGGCTAATAGCGGATAAACCCTGCCAAGTCATGTTCTGGCGGCGCTGGCGGCTTCTCGCGGGCTGGTTCAGGCGGTGGAGCTCTTGGGAGTTCTGGCCACCCTGGCTATTCTACCTGCCTCTGCTGCCGTGGCTGTTCCTGCTCGCGGTGCGATATCGCGGTGCGATGACGATAACGGCAGTCAATCCAGGCATCAGCCGTTTCGGACGATTCTTGGTCAACCGCAAATCAGACAAGTTGGGTGCGCTGCCCCACCGCTACGTTCCCCCTTTTGTCCTGCTTCGAGTAGCCGCTAATTTGGAGATCCGACTGGCGCAGGCACGTGCCTTTGCTACGGAGAAGGGTTTTCCGGTAGTGCTAAAGCCCGATATTGGCGGTCGTGGCTCAGGAGTCTGGATTGTCAGAACCCCTGAAGAGCTGGAACAGGATATAGCACTAGTCGATTACGATGTCATCCTGCAATCATTTGTGGATGGAGAAGAGTATGGCATATTCTGGGTTAGGCAGCCCGGACACCGGCGTGGACGCATTGTTTCCATAACCAAGAAAGACCTCCCGTTCGTGACCGGTGACGGGCTTCATTCGGTTGAGCAACTAATTCTCTTGCATCCCCGTGCGGTATGCTTCAGCCGGCTCCACTTGCGTAATCTTGGAGACCGTTCACTTGAGATTCCAGCCAGTGGCGAAATAGTCTTCATTGGTGAACTGGGGACGCATAGCCGAGGAGCGCGGTTCCATGACGGCTGGGCGAGCTATACGAAGCAACTTGAGCTCGAGCTCGCGTCGTTAACATCGTCGCTGAAGGGGTTCCATTTCGGACGCTTCGATGTCATGGTACCCTCCGCTTCCGCTCTACAGAAAGGTGAGGGGCTTCAGGTTATGGAATTAAATGCTCTAGGGGCGGAAATGACCCATATCTGGGACTCACAGCTCGGCCTTAGAAATGCTTGGCGGACCCTCAGGTGGCAGTGGCATATTGCCTACCATTTTGGTTACTGTAACTGCCTTCAGGGAGCTCTGGTGGCATCTTTCCGGAAAATAATTCAGGAGCTATTCGAGCTTTGGGAGCTGCATCAGCGCCATGAATCTGCGTCCCGCAGGCGTACATCACAGAGAGTTACCGGCTGACTTTGGCGGTGCGAACTGGTTGTTTAATTCACCCTGCGCTGGCAAGGGGTGAACCCAGAACAGGAGCGCCTGCTTCGCAATTTTCTTCTGGTGCGTAGTTCGACTCTGCCTTCGCACCAGCAGCTGGTGAAGCGCCATTTTGCCCGGCATGAAAAATTGATAGCTGAAGGTGAGCGCCAGTTTCCACTTGAATTCGTCAAGTATCTGCACCTTTTGGTGCCAGATATGCTGCTGTGGGAGATCGCCAAGGAGATTAAGCACTCACGTGAGGAAGGGCTTGAGCGGGCGGGGCTGCTAGCGGCGAGTCTGAAATTCCGCACACCAGAAATTGGTGAGTTGGTCTATGACAAATGGGTCAGCCACGATGAGCTGGAGTCAGAGATTGGCAAGCTGGAGCGTAACGAACACGGACTGAACGCGTCGCCACTGTACCGCTATTGCGACGAGCATTCAGCCGAGGGGCGAGTCTGGTCGCACCTGCACACCCACCTGAAACCGGGTGATATCTACATCTCGCGCGCCGACAAGGTAGCGCATCGACTGGGGCCGCCGGCGTTCATCGCCGCCACCAATGAGGACGAGTCGTTGGCTTTAGTCCCCTATCGGATGGACTCGCACGCTTATGATTTAGATGAAGATTTTGATTATCGTCACTTCGAGAACATCACACTGGCAGTGCTGTGCGACCACCCCGACGCGCACGACTACTCGGTACTGAACCAGTTCCAGCAGTCAATCGAGGAGGGGCTGGAACGTGGCGGCTGACCGCAATTTCGTTATACTGGGTCACCGTGCGCACACCGCACCCGACTGGAAGTTAGATGACTTGTGTGGCGGCGCCGGCCGGCTAGACGTACTGGTACGCTGCGTCACTGCTGCGATGTGGATTTCGCACGGGCTGCGCCGTGATACTGATGTGTGGCTTTTGTTGCAGGGGCCTCCAGCACCACCAGTAGCAGTTCATTTCTGCGGTGCAACGGTGCGCTACCTAAACCCCGATGAGCGTTCGACCGCGGCGCTGGTGCGCAACGGGTTGGTGAAGCTGCGTAATCGCGACTCTGTGGAGTCGAGTCCTGGTCTGACGCTGCACCGCATGGGTCTTACAGAGCTACTGGCGCAGCTGCCTCCCCCAATAATCCTCGACGAGGCTGGCGATAGCGACGCGTTCCCGGCACCGCCGCTAACGCTGGTGCTTGGTGATGACCGTGACCCGACGGAAGAGGAGCGTGAGGTGCTGGCAAGCGCACCGCACATATGCCTGGGCGAACGTAGTCTTCTATCGTCAGCATGCATTACTTTAGCTCACAACTTGCTTGATAACCAATGAGCCGCTCCGTCGCTTCAGTCGTTACCGCGCACCAGCAGATGGAGGGTGGCGGCTTCCCCGTCCGGCGTCCGTTCCCGACTGCGGGTCTGGACCAGGTTGATCCGTTCCTGCTGCTAGACGAGATGGGACCGGTCGAGTGGCCGCCAGAAGAGGCGATTGGTGCACCAGATCACCCACATCGTGGGTTTGAGACCGTGACCTATCTTCTAGAAGGCCACATGTGCCACCGCGACTCGTTTGGCCATGCCGGTGAATTGCGTGCGGGTGACGTACAGTGGATGACTGCAGGTTCTGGACTGGTTCATTCAGAGATACCTCATCCTGATTTCCAGAAGCGCGGCGGGACCATGCACGGTTTTCAGCTCTGGGTCAATCTGCCACGCGACCGCAAGTTGACGGCACCGCGTTACCAGGAAATGGCGGCTGCCGAAATACCGCTTGCCAAAAGCAATGATGGGCTGGTGCAGGCGCGAGTCATCGCCGGAGAGTGCCTTGATGTCAGTGCACGTATCGAGACTGTAATTCCCATTATGTATCTCCACTTGACCGTCGCTCCAGGCGGGGCACTCGAACAGCCGCTGGCGCCCGCGTTGAACGCCATGATTTATTGCTTCGGCGGTGCGGGCGAATTCGGCCCGCACCGCACCTCCGCCGCTAAT
>CALBFM010000119.1:0-1708 GCA_937893445.1 uncultured euryarchaeote | reverse complement strand
CCAGGGAATGATGTTCGGCTACGCCTGTCGCGAGACCGAGACGCTGATGCCGGCACCCATCTACTGGGCGCACCGGCTTACCGAACGGCTGACGGAGGTGCGCAAGCGGGGCATAGTTGACTACTTCTACCCGGACGGCAAGTCGCAGATTACACTCGCCTACGAAGACGGCCAGCCTGTCCACGCCGACACAGTCGTCATCGCGCAGCAACACGCTGATGATGTCGAGCACGCCAAGATTGTCGAGGACGTCCGCGAACACGTCATCGGGGCGGTACTGCCCCCAGAGTTGATTGACCCGCTGCCGGAGATGCACATCAATGCCACCGGCCGCTTCGTCATCGGTGGCCCGCATGGCGACTGCGGACTGACCGGCCGCAAGATAATCGTTGACACCTACGGCGGCTACGCCCCGCACGGTGGCGGCGCCTTCTCGGGCAAAGATCCTAGCAAGGTCGATCGCTCAGCCGCCTATGCTGCGCGCTGGGTAGCCAAGAACGTCGTCGCCGCGGGAATGGCCGACCGCTGCCAGGTTGCGCTGGCCTACAGCATCGGCGTCGCCGACCCGCTCTGGGTAGATGTCAAGACCTTCGGAACCGGTAACGAGGGGCAAATCCACAAGGCAATAGGAAGCGAATTTGACCTGCGACCACGTGCTATCATCGAAGATCTTGACCTGCTGCGACCGATTTACACGCCAACCTCAGCCTACGGCCATTTTGGGCGCGAGCTGCCCAACTTCACCTGGGAAAAGCCTGACGTTCTATGATTTTCTGGTTCACTGGCCAGCCAGGAAGTGGCAAGACCACTCTCGGCAAGGCTTTGCTGGAGAAGCTGGATGGCGCTTTCCACGTTGACGGCGATGACTTACGTGGCCTTGCCCATAACGATGACTATTCCGAGCAGGGGCGCATCAACAACATCCGCATGGCGCAATCAATAGCGATGTTCCTCGACAACAAGGAGCAGGACGTCGTTGTCTCAATCGTCGCTCCCTATCGCTGGTTGCGCGAGGAGTTCAAGGCGCGCCACACGGTTAACGAGATTTACTTGCACACGACTGAAAAGCGGGGTAAGGAAGCTTTCTTTGTCGAGGATTACGAGCAGCCAGAGGAGAACTTCCTCAACATCGACACCACAAATATTTCAGTCGAGGCGTGCATCGACTGCATTGTAGAGGAATTTCTGGTATGAAGCGCGCACTTTTCATTGGTCGCTGGCAGCCGCTGCACGACGGCCATCGCTGGCTCTTTGCGCAGAAGCTGGAGGCTGACGAACCGGTGCTGATTGCCGTGCGGGACACTGCAGTGACTGACAGCGACCCGTTCACGACTGATGAAGTAGTCACCAGCCTCGAGGAGGAATACGCCGACGAGGTCGCGAGCGGGATGGTGAAGGTAATCACGATTCCCGACATCAGCAGTGTCAACTACGGCCGTGGCGTTGGTTACGAAATCAACGAGTTCATCCCGCCCGATGATGTCAGTAATATCTCGGCTACCAAGATTCGTAAATCCCTCAAACGGGAATAAAACACTATTAATCCACGCCCTCTGCGCAGCGCAATGGAGAGCACCGTCGCCAAGATAATTGCGCGCGAGGCTGAACGACAGTCGTCGACCATTGAGTTGATAGCATCGGAGAACCACGTCTCGCTCGCCGTGATGGAGGCGGTTGGCTCTTGCCTCACCAACAAGTACGCCGAAGG
>CALBFM010000118.1:0-10294 GCA_937893445.1 uncultured euryarchaeote | reverse complement strand
CCCAATAGCGTGTTTAGCGCATCGCCGGTCTCGCTACAGAACTTTTCATCGGGGATTTCCTTCAGGTTGATGCGCACATTGTATGCTGCGGCGCGAGCTCCAGCCTGTGCCAGCAGCGCACCTGAACCGACATCGCTTGCCATCGCGCTGTCCATCATTCCAGCCATTTCGCTACATACAGCTAACGCGTCACGGCACTGCTCAACCGTCGCCAGTGGCACCATCGTTGCAGCGCGGTATCCCGACTCGAGTACAGCATCTCGTGTGGCACGTTGCTCGTCACTGTCTTTCGGCATGCGCATCGCTGCAATCACGCCGTCGAAGGCACTTGTGTCGGCGTCAACGCCTGCGATGAGTGTATCCTTCACCGCCTGCCCACGCTCGGCAACCGCAGCCAGCTGTTCGTAGTTTGCCGCTTGCTTGCCCTTGGTAACAGAGAGATTAGCGACCATCGTCCCGAGCGCCGCACCTAGTGCGCCTGCCAGGGCAGCAACCGAGCCTCCGCCAGGCGCTGGAGAGTCGCGTGAAACTTCGTCGACAAAGTCAAACGTGACGCGGTTTACCAGCTCACCTTCCTGCTTCGGCATCCCTAACACCTTGTTGGTGGGGTTAAAATCAGCAACGTCGCGCAAGCCGAGTGATTGGATTGCCACTTCCGCTAGGTCCGGTACCGGCAGTCCAGGGGACTTACCCATGCGGCGTAGGTAGTGGACCGCCGCCTGCTGCAGTGTTTCCCAAGGTACCAGTCCCACGATTTCGGAACCTGTAACGCGGATGCCGCGTTGTTGGGCTTCCGCGCACGCCGCGTCGAATACTGCATGCAGTGGAGTTGTGCGAAAGTTCGTAACGTTGAAGCTGAGCTGCGCGCAGCCGTATTCCGGGATTTCCCAGCCAATGCCTTTTAGGTTCTTGAAGCGGCCGTCTTTGTAGACCGGCTTGCCCACTAGCGCTTCTGGTTCGAGCCCACGCGCGCGGTAAGCTGCAGCAAGGTCGCCGTCGTGTTCATTGGCGTAGTGGCCCGCCAGCGCCTCAAAATCACCCGCCTCGAAATCACAGTTGCCGCACGGGAATTTCCCTTCGGCAAAGTAGACTATATCGCCCTTGTAGTAGAACGTGTCTGGCGATTCACTGCGCTTCCAGCGTCCGCGTTCGCGCAGCTCGTAGGCGATTTCGTTGGCGTAGACTCGGTCACGCGTGTTGAGGTTAATGTTCCACGCAATCAGGAACTCGCGCGCTCCGATAGCAGTCGCACCGCTGCGCGCATTGAATTCAGACGGCCCCGCGTCAGGCTTCCCCTCACTAAGTCGCTTTGCAAGCCCTTCGTATTCACCAGCGCGGACACGTGCCAGATTGCGGAACTCCGGCGACCGGGCGGCTTCCTCGTAGAACCAGACTGGAATCCCCAGTTCGCTCCCAATGCGCTCCCCGGTAGCGTGCGCGATAGCGACACAGTCATCCATGGTCACGCCGCTGACCGGTACGAATGGCAGCACATCAGTAGCGCCCATGCGGGGGTGCGCGCCAGCGTGCGAACTCATGTCAATCAACTCCGCTGCCTTCGCGACTCCAGCGAATGCTGCGTCTCCCACGCTTTCAGGAGATGCAACGAAGGTGACAACGGTGCGGTTGGTCTCGCCACCCATGTCGATGTCGAGCACCTCGGCGCCCTCAACCGCTGAGATGGCTGCGGCTATCGTGTCAATCACTTTGCGGTCGCGCCCTTCCGAGAAGTTGGGCACACACTCAACCAGCCCGCTCACGACTGAAGACCTGCGGGGGGGATTTAGAGTTAGTCGCGCTAATGAGCCCGGCGTTGTCGCCGTCTAGTGGGCTCACTATCGCTAGCTTTCAACTTATTCTGCTTGCGCTTCCGCCGGTGTACCTTCCTTACGGGGTTTTCTTTCGAAAGATCACCAAAATCAGTCCATCCTGAACCACGCTGTGTGCAATCAGGCTCCTCGCTCCAGTCGCTTGGCATTTTTTGCTCCGCCCCTCTTTGGGGCTCCGCCGCCCGGCTGTGTTTAATATATATAGTTATCGTCAGGAGTCAGGAAGTATTGTAGGCAAAGGTGGCCAGGTGATGGGAATAAGCCCCTTTCTGTTCACCTCACGCAATTACTCGCGTGAGGTTGGCGGCATTCAGCTATGCGTCCTACCTGGCGCTCCCGGGCCGGTCGTCGCGCCTGCTTGGACTTGCTCCGGCAGGGGTGGCCGTTTCACCAAATCCGCCGGCGACGTCACGCCCGAGGCGCTCATCCCATTAACCGGCGGCTGTGTCGTTTCTGTTCCATTGCCGACCCTCGCGGGCCCCCGAAGGCTGCCTTGCCCTTGGAGAGGGGACTTTCCTCAGCCCGAAGGCCGTAAGCCGCCCTCCATCTCCTGGCCGTTAGTGAATGAATCTCCAACGTTCTTAAAATTATGTATCCACCCGGAATCGTCCAAGTATTATTAGTGGCGAACGTTTGTTGTTTCGCCGGATGGAAGAACTTCGTGTGCTGCTCACTGCAGCTGGCTGCCCTGGAGCGGCGCCTGTTATCAGGCAGTTGAAACAGGTTGACGAGCGCTCAATCAAGATAATAGGGACCGATATAGACCAGTACAAGATCGGGGCACACTGGTGTGACCGCTTCCACTTAGTACCCAAGGGAGGCAGTCCTGAGTTCATACCGCGCTTAATCGAGATTATTGAGTTGGAAAGACCGCATGTCCTCTTCCCTCAGTCATCCGCTGAGATTATCGCGATTGCCAGTAACAAGGAACTGCTGGAGGCTGCTGGGACCAAGGTAATGGTTGCTTCGGAGAAGGCAGTTAAAATTTCAGAGAACAAGGCAGAACTTTATTCATTTTTCAAGGACAGTCCCGTAAAGGTCCCAGAATTCAGGCATGTCAGCAGCCTCGAACAATTTGTTTCTTCCTCCGAAGAGCTGGGATACCCTGACAACCCTGTATGTTTCAAGCCTCCTTTCTCTAAGGGTTCGAGGGGTTTCAGGATACTGTCTGAGGATGTCTCACGCAAGGAGATTATACTGAAACAGCGCCCATTCAGCTATTTCATTTCTATGAATGAGTTTATGGATGTCTTTGGAAAGGATGATGAGTTCCCTGAATTACTCGTCATGGAATACGTCCAGGGTATCGATTGCACTACCGACCCCCTGACCAAGAATGGTGAAGTCCTGTTGTGTCCTATCAAATCACGACACAACGAACGTTGCGGCCTACCGATGAAATTTGTCCAGGTCGAGAGCCCTGAATTGTTGGAAAGCACTAGCCATATTGTGAAGGCGCTGGAACTGGACTGGATTGTCAATGCCCAGTTCATTGGGGAGTACTTGATTGAACTGAATCCGCGTATATCTACCCAGATTTTCGCACCGGGACTGAACATTCCTTATCTAGCCATAAAATTGTTATTGGAGGAGATTACACCTGACGAGGTGAGGAGCTGTTCCAGCAAGATAAATATCGGCCAGACATCGGTCAGATACTACAACCAGATATTTTTCGACGATAATTAGTTGCTGAACTCAAACATGCGCTCGCCGGAAATCCTTTTTACGTGCGCACCTCCGGAGCGCGATGACTCCGCCGGATGTAACCTCTTCTGGGAGCGGTAGCGGCGAGAAGCCTCGCCTCAGCGACTTGGATGCGGAACGAGCACGGTGGGAGCGTGAGACTCTTGCACCGGCGCTGGAAAAGCATCCCGAGCGGCAGAAACGTTTCATCACGACATCGGGGCAGGAGGTCGAACGGCTCTATACGGCACTCGATAGCGCGCACCTTGATTATGACCGCGACATAGGTTTCCCGGGCGAGTATCCCTATACTCGTGGTATCCACGCCACGATGCATCGCGGCCGGCTCTGGACCATGCGCATGTTCGCTGGCTTCGGCTCGGCGCGTGAGACCAATGCGCGCTTCAAGTATCTCCTCTCGCAGGGGCAGACCGGGTTGAGCACCGCCTTCGACCTGCCGACACTCTACGGCTATGATTCGGATTCGCCTACCGCGGCCGGGGAGTTTGGCGAGTGCGGTGTTGGTGTCTCCTCGCTGGAGGATATGTCGGTCCTATTCGACGGTATCCCGCTCGACAAGGTCACGACCTCGATGACCATCAACTCGCCTGCTGCGATTATCTGGGCGATGTACATTGCCAACGCCGAGAACAACGGAATCCCGCGCGAGAAGCTGGGCGGTACCATCCAGAATGACATTCTAAAGGAGTTTATTGCGCAGAAGGAGTACCTCTACCCGCCACTGCCTTCGCTGCGGCTGGTGACAGACACGGTCGAGTTCGGCACGCGTGAGATGCCCAAGTGGAATACCATCTCCATCTCGGGCTACCACATTCGCGAGGCCGGGAGCACTGCGGCACAGGAGCTGGCGTTCACTCTCGCCGACGGTTTCGCATACGTTGACGACGCGGTCGCGCGTGGGCTGGGTGTTGATGAGTTTGCACCACGTTTGAGTTTCTTCTTCAACGCTCACAACGATTTCTTCGAGGAGATTGCCAAGTATCGTGCCGCACGGCGAATATGGGCGCGAGAGATGCGCGAGAAATATGGGGCAAAGGACCCGCGCTCGTGGAAACTGCGGTTCCATACCCAGACTGCCGGCTGCTCGCTGACAGCGCAGCAGCCTGAGGTGAACATCGTACGCGTCGCAATCCAGGCACTGGCGGGCGTAATGGGTGGCACGCAAAGTCTGCACACCGACGCGATGGACGAAGCGCTAGCGCTACCATCGGAGAAGGCGGCACAGATTGCCCTGCGCACGCAGCAGGTGATTGCGCACGAGACGGGCGCCGCTAACGTGGTTGACCCACTCGGTGGCTCTTACTATTTGGAATGGCTCACCGATGACTTGGAGCGGCAGGCGCGCGACTACTTCGACCGCATAGAATCGCTCGGTGGCGTCATCCCCGCCATCGAGAAAGGCTGGTTCCAGAAGGAAATTGCCGTGGCGGCTTATGCCTACCAGCGCGAAATCGACTCTGGCGAGCGCAAGGTCGTGGGCGTCAACGCCCACACGGTAGATGACCCAATCGAGATTCCAATCCTGGAAATGGACCCCGAGGGATTCAAGCGGCAGTGCGAGCGCCTGGCCCGGCTGCGCAAGGAGCGCGATCCGAAGAAGCACGCCAAGGCACTGGACGCAGTCAAGAAGGTGGCCGAGGGCAATGACAACTTGATGCCGTACTTTATCGACGCAGTCCGTGCTGATGCGACGCTCGGCGAATTGTGCGAAGTGCTGCGCGGGGTCTTCGGCGAATACCGCGAGTCGTCCGAGTTCTGATGGTTATAGTAGCGCTGACTGGCATGCCCGCTGCGGGGAAGGGCGAGGTGGCTGAGATTGCCCAGCAGCGCGGCTGGGCCGTACATCGGATCGGTGACCTGGTGTGGGAGGAAACCGAGCGACGTGGTCTGGAGCTGGCGCCCTCAAGTGTCGGCACAGTCGCCAATGGCGAGCGAGAAGCGCATGGCTACGGTATCTGGGCCGAGCGGTCACTGCCGTGCATCAATGCCCTGCGTACAGACGGGAAGCACGTGCTCATTGACGGTATGCGTGGCGAGAAGGAGCTGGCGGTGTTCCGCGACGCCTACGGAGACACACTCGTTACGGTTGCAGTACTGGCGTTGTCAGAGACGCGGCTGGAACGAGTCCAGCAGCGTGACCGCGTGGACGATGGAGACGCCGCTGCATTCCACGCACGCGACCAGCGCGAACTGGGATGGTCGCTGGCGGAGACGATTGAGGCGGCCGCCGAGACGCTCGAAAATAACGGTTCGCTAAGTCAGCTGCGTGAAAATGCAGATGCGCTGCTTGAACAGCTTGAGTCGCGCTAGCTCTTATCGTAGACCGGCCGCTCGTCAAGGTACCAGAAGAGACCGGTGAACCACCAAGCAATCATATCCAGCGACGCGACCAGATTCTGCTGGCCCGTGGCATTCGCAGTTTCCATCCAGTCGACCATTTCATCCAGCGTGTCGCATGGCGCGTGGTAGCAGTCGTAGCCGCCAGTTATGGCACCGAAGTCCATCGAAACAACCCCCAGTCGATCAGCGAAGCGGACATAGTCGCTACGCCCTCGCTGGGATTCATGCACCGAGATGGTTTCCGGGTGCGTGTGTTCGTGGTCCTTCATCGCTGCGTAGCCCTCGGTATAGTAGAGCTCCCGACCGTTGCGCAACGGCTGCGCGATGTCGTAGAAACTGGATCCAATCCACTCGGCTAGGGAAATCATCTCCCACTGCTCGTTGAGCTGGTCATCACTGTCGGGAATGACGTCCACGACGAGCGTGTATTCACCAGGATAGTTCACCCCAGCGCTGTCGATGTTCAGGTAATTCGTTATGTTCACCCCGGGTGGGATATTGTCAATCCAGCGATCAGCGCCATCGTAGCCGTTCTCTTCGTTCGACCAGAAACAAACGGCAAGCGTGCGGCGACTGTCGAACTGCGCCAGCGCGCCTGCCGCCGCGAGTGCCATTGCCACCCCGGCAGTATTGTCGTGCGCGCCGATATGGGTTCCGCCACCAGGCGGGCTGCCCGGCTCGGCGATATCGAGGTGCGCACCCAGCACCAGCCACTCGTTGGGGTAGACCGTACCGGTGCGGTAACCACAGACGTTGACCGCGTAGGGCGAGCTCGATAATTCATAGCGGTGAATCTGACCGTCGAGCCCCATTGCGTCAAATTCGTTTTCCAGGAATGTCAGCGCGCGTTCGTAGGCAGGGTCTCGTGCTGGAGGTAACACGAATGGCCCCCATCTTTCGTTGTAACCGTTCTGCTCGTCCGTTACCAATTCCAGCCATTCATAGACAGAATAGCCGTCGACCAGCCCGGTGCTATGGTTACCTCCCTGCTCAATGGTAATTCCGTCGCGCATGGGGCGTGAAACTGGAAGCTGCAACGCCTCGACACCGGTAGCATTGAGTCTTGCAGCAACCAGCGCTGGCAGTTCTCCATCACCAGCCACACGCATTGCGCCAATACCACTAGTTATACCCTCTGCGGGACCGCCGCGGTCCATCCACTCGCGCCAGCTCTCGTTCGTTGCACGCAATGGCCATGCATCACGCCCTCGCTCGGCGACCAGAAACGTGGCCTCGGTGTGGCCGGGCGGCGCCAGTATTTCTACCTGTTGTGAATCCCATGCCGCAGCGAAATCCAGCACGGTCCCGTTCTGCACCAGTCCCGAAACGGAATCGCGGACCGGGTAAGGCACTAGCAGGCTCAGTGGCTGGCTCGCGGTGAACTCGACCGGCTGGAAGATGCCGCCAATCAGTTCACCTGGCGCCATGCTGATCGAGGCGGCGAGCGACGACTGCGCTGGCTCGCCGCTGTCGAGGCAGCCAGCGAAAGCCGGCAGCAGCAGCAGCGCCGCCAGCGCGAGCGGGCTGCGGGACGCGCCAGGGCGTGGGGATTGCATGCTAGTAACCCTGCATTACTACCAGCAGGAACAGGAACACCAGTGGCAGCAGGTGGAATGCAAGACCAATGCCGATGTTCACCAGCATCCAGCGCCGCGCGTAGGCGTCCGGCTTCTCCATCACTTTGTCAACCACACTGTTGGTAGTATCGATGACTCGTCCCGCCAGATAACCTGCGAACCGCGCTACCCGTTCGTGTGGCTGCGCTTCAACCCCACGTTCTGCACGACCGTGGAGCCAGTCCCCCATCGAGAGCATGCGGTCGACCATGGGACGATAGAGGCTGATGTCGATGCTGATGATACGAATCGCTAATTCGCGCGTGTCCCACACACGTCGGAAATCGAGGTAGCTGTGCGCAATGAAGAAGGCACCGATAGCGAGGTAGTGCCAATCTGGCATATCACTCCATGCCGGAACGTGCAGCGTTACACCGGCCAGCTCGACATATCCGCTAGAGTCAGGACTCGGGACGAAGAAGCGCATCAGCGCAATCGTCGTCGGTACCAACAGTCCGATGGTGAATTTGACAGCGATAGTGTAGCCGCGCGGGATTTCTCGCAGCCGTTCGAAGAGCCATTTGAGGTGGTGGCCGTGGAGCCGCACCGCCATCAGTGCCGGCTCTCCTAGCAGGATGAGTCGCTGGATGATGGGGATGAAAATCAGGAAGTGGAAGTAGAGTTCCCAAGCAGAGTCCCAGTGCAGCAGGTCTTCCAGCACGCTTGCGCAGCCGGTGGTGATTAAAAAACCGGGCACTCGCGCGCCATGTCATCGCGTCGTCGCGGCCGCCGCACGCAACAGATGGAAGCCATCGCTCGCGAGCGCATCGCGCACTTGCTGGAGCAGGCTGAGCGCTGGGCGCTGGAGGGTCGACAGGACGACGCTGACCGCTGCGCGCAGCTGGCGCGACTTATTGGCAAGCGCTATCGGCAGAAGCTGACGCGCGACCAGCGGCTGCGCGTCTGCCGAGGCTGCGATGGATTTCTAGGTCCAGCGACAACGCGCGTGCGTCTATCGCGCAAGGGATGGCACGCTACCACCTGTTTGCAGTGCGGACGTGTTAACCGTCGGTTGCTGAGGCCGAAATGAGCCAAGCACGTACCCGTTTGCTTGACTACCTGGAGCGGCGCGGTTACCTGAAAACTCCAGCGGTGCGGGCGGCGATGGATTCAGTTAATCGCGCCGCGTTCGTACCAGAGCAGCAGAAATACGCGGCGTGGGACGACACGCCGTTACCCATTGGGCGCGGACAGACCATCTCTGCACCGCACATGGTAGCAATGATGCTGGAGGAACTGCAACCACGACCGGGACAGCGGCTGCTCGAGGTCGGTGCCGGCTGCGGCTACCACGCGGCGGTCGCGGCGGCGATGGTCGCGCCGGAGGGGGAGGTACACACCGTCGAGCGCATCCCGCAGCTGGTGAAGCTGGCGCGCGCTAATCTTGCGGAGGTTGCGAACGTGACGGTGTACCACTCCGACGGCTCGCTGGGACTTCCTGAACTGGCTCCGTTTGACCGTATCATGGTCACCTGCGGCGCGCCGCGCTTGCCGGGACCGCTGCGCGAACAGCTCGCTGTACGAGGCCGCATGGTGGTACCCGTTGGCGGTCGCACGTTGCAGGAACTGCTCGTAATCGAGCATGACGGTGATGACTGGCGCGAAACACGGCATTCCGGCGTCGCGTTTGTCCCACTCATCGGGAAACACGGCTACAAAGATTAAATAGCGGTCGTCGAGAAAAATGGCACCAAGAATCGCGAGCTTCAGCTGGATTCAATAACCTTGCGTTCCAGCTCGTCTTGGTAATCTTCCAGTGCGGCTGCAATTTTATCGTTACCGAGTGCCAGGATGCGCGCTGCCAGCAGCGCCGCGTTCTCGCCGCGACCCAGTCCGACCGCGCCCACAGGGACGCCTGGCGGCATTTGCACTACCGAGAGCAGTGAGTCGAGGTTGCCGGGTGAGCTGTCTGAAGCACAGGGTACGCCAATGACCGGCTTTCGCGTGTGAGCTGCGACGACTCCCGGCAGCGCTGCTGAGAGCCCTGCAATGGCAATGAATACCTGCGCACCAGAATTCTCTACAAGGTCGACCACGCGACCGGGGGTGCGATGCGCTGACGCAACGTGCGTTTCATAATCGATATCGAGTTGCTCGAGTGTTTGTTCTGCCTTCGCTGCTACTGGCTTGTCGCTGGCTGAGCCAAGTAGTAGCACCACGCTTGCCATGCGGCGCCAATGCGCGTCGTATTAAGGATTAATCTTTGCTCTTCCCCGCGGGCTTTAAAGAAGGGGCGCCATCGCGCCGCGCGCCCGGATGGTGTAGCTAGGAATCACTGGAGCTTGCGGAGCTTCGAACCCGGGTTCGAATCCCGGTCCGGGCGCCATTTCTACGGGTAAACTCCGCGCTTTTACCCGGACCGACTTACGATGCTGCCCTCGATATTTTCATCTGTCCCATCAAGGTTCAGAGTAGAACGGCTGATTACCGAATCCTGAATATTAATGATTCTGGTGACCTGTGTTGGTTTGGCTGCTTGGATGCGGGAGAGGATTCGCGCAGCGATAGGCAGGTCAGCATTGATAGAAGCAACTTCACGCATCATTTCTACGTTAACATTAACATCCTCTAGTTCACTCATAGTAAAATTATGAGTTAGTATGTCAGATAGCGAGAGGAATGAATCCTTCTCCCTGACGCTATTACGTTCATACCTTTGTGCTATCTTGTTCCATGCATCTCCTACTGCGGCCTTCTTGAAAACTTCGAAGTTTTCTTCCGCAAACTTGAGTTTGATGGACTGAATATCTGCCCTCAAGGGATTCATTCGCCCCGTACCCTGTAGAACATCGGACCATGTGT
>CALBFM010000117.1:0-4209 GCA_937893445.1 uncultured euryarchaeote | reverse complement strand
TGTAGATCTCCTTGGGGATCTTTAATTATTAGATCGTTATGAATTAACCACTTTTCATTATAAGCCTTAGATAAGTATTTATTGCCAGTATCGCATATTAAAGTAACTACTCTTTTTTCTTTTTTTTGATTTTTGCACCATTTAATGGCCCCTGCAAATAATGTCCCTGCTGAAGAGCCAGCTAAAATACCTTCTTTTTTTAACAATATATGTATGGCTTCAAAAGCTTCTTTGTCAGAAACACTTATAGCATCATCTATAACTTCGAGATCACAATTATTAGGAATGAAATCTTCTCCAATCCCCTCTACAAACCATGATCCTCCATCATACTTATAAGACCCTGTCTTAACAGCATCTTTAATTACTGATCCTATCGGATCAGCAGCAACTATACTTGTTTGCGGAGAAACTTTTCTTAAATATCTACCAACTCCAGTTATAGTCCCGCCACTTCCTACTCCGGCTACAAAAGCATCTATATCTCCATCCATTTGATTATAAATTTCTGGTCCTGTTGTTTCTTCATGCGCAAGAATATTTGCAGGATTATTGAATTGATCAGCATAAAATGATCCTTGAATCTCATTAACAAGTTTTTCGGCTACATTGTGATAATATTCTGGATGATCCTTGCCTACATCAGATCTTGTAAAAATAACTTCTGCTCCAATCGCCTTGAGATGAGCAACTTTTTCTAGACTCATCTTGTCTGGAATAACTATCGTAATGGGGTATCCCAGCGCGGCCGCTACCAAACTGAGACCAGCACCGGTATTCCCAGATGAGCACTCCACGATGCGCGCACCGGGCTTGAGGAGTCCCTTCCGCTCAGCTTCTCGGACCATGAAGAGGCCAATACGGTCCTTGATGCTGCCACCTGGATTCATAAACTCAACCTTGAGTAAAATTTCACAAGAAATACCGGGCTCGAATCCTGTCGGCAGACGCACCAGCGGGGTATCTCCAATTGCTGTTAGTATGCTGTCGTGAATTGACTTACTGGCTGGCACCTGTCCGCTACCGGCGCCGTCGTCCATCGCGTCCCGGATTCCCGGGCAGTTATAATGCTACTCGGAGTCCCGGTCGTACGGCACGATATTCTGCCATTCGGAAGCGTCGGAGCGTGCGACAACTGCGTGGACCCACTCATCGTCGGAACAGTTGAACACTTCGTGCGGCAACCCTGGCTCGATGTAGAACATGTCACCCTCCGAGTGGACGACCGACTTGCGGCAGCCTGGCCCGTACTCGTGCCGCACGCTACCCTTAAGCAGGTAAACCATCACGTCGAAATCGACATGGATGTGCGCCTTCGCGACCCCGCCAGGCGGAATGTAGGCGCGGTTCATCGATAGTGCCGTCGCTGGCGTGTTCTTGCCCGAAAGGCCAGCTCCATACTCGATGCTGTTCCAGCCGCGCACCTTCTCAATCTGTCGCAGGCTCCAGATGCCACCCTCGTCCTTGACATACTGTGACAGGTTGACCTGCTCTCCGGTTAGTGAAAGCTCCTCTTCACCCATGCCCTATACCGGTCCTCGAGCTGCTTAAGATTTTCGGCGGCCGCGCAGTTATAACCGTCCTGACGCTCAGATGACATGGCACAGGTAGTGCACGATACCGTGCATGGCGCAATTCCCCTCGAGGGAGCATTCGAGCCGCTGCTCGAGACGCGCGAGTTCCAGAAACTCTCCTCCATCCGGCAACTGGGACTGGCGCACCTCGTTTTTCCCGGGGCGAACCATACCAGGCTCGAGCACTCGCTAGGGGTCGGCCACATAGCGCGTCGAATCTGCCGCAGCCTGGGGCTGCCCGAAGAGGAGACTGCACTGGTCTCCGCTGCGGCGTTGCTGCATGACGTTGGGCACGGACCGTATTCGCACACACTGGAGGCTATCCTCCACGAACGACTTGGCGTCGATCACATGGCTATTACCAAGGAAATTATCACCGGTAGGCAGCCACCACCCGAGGCGAGCTTTGGCGGCCCTACCATTCCCGAGGTTCTCGCAGCACACGACCTCGACCCTGAAGAGGTGGCGGCACTGGTGACTGGCTCGGCTGTCGAGGGGGGTCAGGCCCAGCTTGCAGTGCACGAGGGGCAAACCCACTATGCCGAGGCAGCGTATCGCGGACAGGTTGTGCACTCAACGGTCGACGCCGACCAGATGGATTACCTGCTGCGCGACTCACACTACACAGGAGTAGCACATGGCACTATTGACGTCGACCGACTGGTTCACTCGCTAGTGCTACACAACAACCAACTTGTCATTGCACGTTCGGGTGTGCCTGCCGTGGAGGGGATGCTGGTGGCGCGAACGCTGATGTACTCTGCAGTCTACTTCCACAAGACCGTTCGTATCACCGAGTTGATGCTGGCGCGCGCTGTCGAGCAGATTGAGGATCTCGGTGCACTCGAAGTACAGGCACTGGTTGATACTGAACTGGACGCGAAGTTGAATGAACTAGGTGGTTTCCAGCGCGAGACTCTGCAAAGGTTGCGCTATCGGCGGCTCTACAAGGTCGCCTGGGCACTCTCACCACAAGAAATCGGTGATGAGCACCGTGAACTGCTGAAACCGTTTGCCGACGCAGGGAATCGAAGACGGGCGGAAGCGCGCATCGCTAAGCGGCTCAATCTCCAGCCAGGCGAGGTCATCATCGATTTGCCGTTGGCAGAGTTGCTGCTCTCAGAACCGCGCATAGCCTCTACCGACATCCGCGTGCTCGACGGTGAGCGATTGCGATCGCTGCGCCGCTACTCGCCACTGGCGAAAGCACTGCAGCAGCGCGCGGTACCCCCGTGGGCGGTAGCGCTAATTGTGCCGAAGCGGGCACGAGAGGCTGCCGCTGCGAAAGGAAAGCGACTGCTGCTGAATTCTTAGACCCCCAATCTTAAAATCCGGACCCTATGTCGGAGACCCGTGTCAAAAGACTGGCAGCGAGCTGCCGCGCTATTACTGCTCGTGATGCTGCTTCCAGCTGCCCCCGCAGCGGGCGAAATGACGGTAAGCGTCAATTATGTCGAAATCAGCTTGGATACGCGCGATATTACCCTGACCTCAGGCACGCAGATAGTTATCCGCGCCGACCTGACTGAGCCCCAGAAAGCGGGTGGTGAGGGCGACGCTGATATCGATGTGGCGCTAGTGCTGGTGCAAGGCGTGTTCCTGGATGACACGAGGCGCGAATGGCTCATAGGCTTCAAGGACGAGCCGGACAAGATTGACGATAACGAATACCCGCCCGAGGACGAGGATGGCAACGTATACGACCGCTACACCCTGCGCTTTCCTGCAGGGACCGATGGCTACGACGCCGAGGGCGCCTACCTTGGAGAAATCGAGTTTACCGTAACTGCCCGCAACGATACTGGCGGGAATATCTCACAGCAGCAGTTCTGGGTCTATATCGGTCCGGACGAGTCGGAAGATACCTTCGAACTAAAGCTGCCCACTCTGCCACCACTCGACACAATGTTGCCCATTCTGGGGATTGGACTACTGCTGCTGCTGGTATCCTTCGGTGTCTGGCATTTCGTGTTGAAACCAGAAGAGTTCGAGCTGAAGAAGAAGGAGGCGTACGACCCGCTCAAGTCGACGCTAACCGGGGTTGGCATCGGGAGTGACATGGCTGATGATGAAGATGAGGAAGACGAAGATGAGGAAGAGTATGATGAAGATGACGATGATGAGGACCGGCCAGAACTATCCGAATCGGAAATCCTGGCTTCGCTGACGGGCGAGCTGGTCGCCACCGCGGACGAGGAGGACGATGATGAGGGAGAAGCGCCTGCGCCACCACCCGCTCCGGAAGCGGCAGAGCCGCGTAAGGTCGCAAAAAAGCGTAAAGTCGCCAAGAAGAAAACACGTAAGGTTCGCAAAAAGGCAAAGCAGCCGACAGGACCACCGGCGCCGAAAGAAAGCGCACCGGCGCCGCAGGGCACACCTTCAGCCAGCGAGCTGCACTGCCCCAAAGACGGCACAACACTGCAGCACTGGCCCGATTCGGGATACGATACTGACTACTTCTGCCCCCGCTGCCAGGAATACGTAGCCCCGTCCGAGGAGCATGCTGACGACCGGCGGATAGACTGCCCCAACTGCGGTCGCGTCCACACCGTACCGGTCCGGAGCACCAAATTCATCTGCCAGTGCGGCCGCCGCATCCGGCTCGGCTGAGCGTTTTCAGTCCGCAGCGAGTACG
>CALBFM010000116.1:0-1265 GCA_937893445.1 uncultured euryarchaeote | reverse complement strand
GTGACCTGTGGATTGGGACGGTGACGAGCGGGATGCCGTTTTCGGCGGCTTGTTCGGCGATAGAGGGCGCTATCGGGTTGCCCTCTATGCGCTTGAGGAACTTCTCGCGCTCCTCGTCTCCGACCGCCGAGTCCTCCTCGATTATGATCTCCGGGACATAGCCCCCTGAGAGAATCTGCCGCAACATCTCGCGGCCGTACGGATGCTCCTTCAGGAGCAAATAGGCGAATCTCGGCTTGGCCATGGTCCCCGTTTCGCGGAGGGGCCTTAGATACCCGTTATTTTCGGTCACGGAGTGACTCGACTCCGGTCGCGCGGGAAAAGCACGACCTCGCGGACATTGCCAGCTCCGGTCAGTACCATCAGCAGGCGGGCCACACCAAGTCCCCAGCCAGCGTGCGGAGGCGCACCGTAGCGGAATCCATCTGTATAGAAGGTGAAGTCTGCCGGCTCTAGGCCCATGTTCCGCAGGTTCTGCTCGAGCACGTCCACGCGATGCTCGCGCTGACCGCCGCTGGTCATCTCGTCACGCCCGTAGTTGAGGTCGAAGCCACGACTCAACTGGCCGCCCGAGGATCCTTTCTCGTCTTCCTTGTGGTGGATGTAGAAGGGTTTCATCGACATCGGCCAGCGCGGAATCCAGCACGCCGAGAGCGTTCTCGGTACGTTCACCGGTAGTGACGGCATCCAGAGTAATTTCTCCCTCAGCAGTCTTGAAGACTTGGCGACCGGCATCGTCTGTCACGTTGCCATTCTCGTGCTCGAAGTAAGTAGTGGTAGTTTCGGTTTCATCAGCGTCGCCCAAGGTGTTATCCGCTTGGACATATTGAACGTCGCCGCCCACAGAAATTTCTCCAGCGGCACCGATACCATAAGTAACATCAGGCTCGGCCCCATAACCGATAGTGATTGAATCACCATTAGTTAGCTGACTGCTAAGGTTAGCGGAGCTGATACTTGCATCGGCGATATCAAAACCATTGCTACCATCTGCAGTCAGTACGGTATCACCCATTGTAATTGTGCCACCGGTAGCAGCACCAAGCGTGGTAACATTTGCATCCAGGATGGTAATAAACGCTCTCTCATACCCTCCATTTATGGCAGCCTGGACAGTCTTTCCTAAATCCAACTCCTCACGTATTCTTTCGAAAATGATCACATTTGCATCTACTGCCATACCAATGGTGAGAATCAATCCAGCGATTCCAGGCAGAGTAAGCGTAGCATTTAATCCCGCAAGTATCGCAATTACCATAATCAGA
>CALBFM010000115.1:0-1831 GCA_937893445.1 uncultured euryarchaeote | reverse complement strand
GCCGTTGGTGGCGTAGCCCCCGGCGAGTTTGAAGCCGCCTCGTTCCTTGGCGGTCCCGCGATTGCGGACTATATGAACCAGGCCGGTGTTGAGGCCCAGATAGCGCAGTCGGAAGAGGATTATCAGCGTCAGCTAAATGCACTTCAAGCGCAACAGGCTGGGACAGGAGCGTTTGGTGCACGGGCAGAATTAGAGGACTTGGGTGCGCTGGAGGCGCAGCAGCGTAATGTTGCCGCGATCCGTGGAGCCGGTTACGAGCGTGCAGCCCAGAGAATGGAAGCGGATGCTGCACGGCGTCAGCAAGCTGGATTGCAGGGACAGCAGCTTGGGGTCCAGACTGGGCTTGCCGGACAGGCACTAGAGGCGCAGCGCCGTGAATCGGACGCCGCTCGCGCTCAACAGGCCGCACTCGCTGGTCAACAAATCGGTGCCCAGACGGGTATGCAAACGCAGGAACTTCAACAGCAAGCTATTATTCAAGGTGCCCAAAATGCTTTGACGGCTGCTCAAGCGAACCAACAGGCGATAATGCAGAGCGGCACCCAGCAGCAGCAGCTAGAAGCAGCCCGGCAAACGGAGGAGGCTCGTCTTGGTCTTGCCGCTGCCCAGCAGACCCAACGGCTTGGGGTTCAGACGGGTATGCAGACCCAGCAATTGGGCACACAGGTGGGTATGCAGACCCAACGGCTTGGGACACAAGTCGCGATGCAGAACGCACAGAACGAGATCCGGGTCGCTGAACAGAACATGCAATCGGCTCTACAGCGTGGCGACCGTCAGGCGATGATTGATGCACAGCGCCAGATATCTCAGTCCCAGATGGGGCTAGACGCTGCCACCCGCAATCAAGCGGCTGGCCTCCAAGCGGCTGAGTTGGGACTCGACGCAGGGGGACAGTTCAGGGGGCAGCAGTTGGCCGCAGCCCAGCAGTTGGCCGATATCGGTGGTATGCAGCAGGGAGCTACCTTCGGTGCCGCACAACAGCTACAACAGATGGGTGCCCAACAGGAACAGACCCAGAGACTGCAACAGGCTTGGGATTACGAACAGTGGCTGCGTGGCCGGGAAGGCGGCGGAGACCAGTTGGCGTACCTGCAAAGCATGATGCCCGGTGGCAGTCAACAGACGTTTGGTCGTAAGCCCGACAGGTTCGGTCAGATCCTGGGACTAGGTACATCTTTGGGCGGCGCGTGGATAGGTCGGCCTCGGGGGCCATCAAAATGATTAATTATGATGCGTTTAGTCTCCAGCTAGGGGCTATCTGATGCCGCATATTCCCGGTCATCGCCCGGTGCCCCCTACCATCGGTAGGGCGTGGCAGCAGGGCCTACTGCGGAGAACGCGCCCAGGTGGCGGCCTCTTCGGGGGGATGGATCTTGCTTCGGGCCGTAGGAGTGCCTTGATCGGGATGCCCACCCCCGGCATGGGTCCAAGCCCCCTAGCGATGGGAGCGGCTGGTAAATTCATCAACAGAAGTGGGGCACCACGCCGTCAGGACGTTTTCTCCGCACTTCCGGGATCGCAGCGATCCGCGGGGCTGGTTACGAACGTTCGGAAGATAAGCGATATCCTGGGGCGTGGTGATGTCGATGCGGGGGGCTCAATGAATAGCCTCCGCGACCGCGCTCGGGCCGCAAGTAATGTTGATCCGGGAACGATAGACGCTGTGGATGATTTGCAAGCTGAGTTTGATGAACAAATTGGCGCTGCCAGGGAGCAGTATGGACCCGGCCCCTTCAATGTGATAAGACAACTCTCTCCCACTGAGCAAGCAGAAAGCATAGCTAGAATGCAACGCCGTCAGGAGATGTTGCGGGGTGAAGGTCCTCCA
>CALBFM010000114.1:0-12166 GCA_937893445.1 uncultured euryarchaeote | reverse complement strand
CGGTCGCCTTTGCCGACATCGCGGCGGCGTCGGTGCCCGAACCGGCCTCGCTGAGCGAGTAGGCGCCTAGCGTCTCGCCACTTGCGAGCTGCGGGAGATATTTCTCCTTCTGCGCCTCGCTGCCGTGCAGCACGATAGTCAGTGAGCAGAGCCCGACGTGCACTGCAACCATCACGCCGAGCGACGGGTCGACGCGCGAGAGCTCCTCAACCACGATGGCCTCCGAAATGTCGTCGAGTTTCTGCCCGCCATACGCTTCGGGGATGGTCATTCCGGCAAATCCCAGCGCAGCGAATTCCCTGAATTCAGCCACCGGCGGCTGCTGTGCCCTGTCACGCTCCCCAGCAGTCGGCGCCGCGACATTCTCAGCGAAGTCGCGTACCATGTCACGAATCATTTGCTGTTCCTCGGTCTCCGCGAAGTCCATCAGTCCTCCATCAGCTGGATAATCGCTTCAGCCGGCTCGCCATTGCACTCACGCAGTGCCTCGAGCGCCATGTCCTCCGAGACTCCAGCTTGCGTGGCAACCAGCACCACGTCCTCGGCCGGGATTTCTGCGGCGTCTCCATTACCGCCCCCGTCGTTGCCAGCCGCCGCGCTACCACTGCCAAGCGGCCGCTCCTGCGGTTCGCCGACGACTTGGTAGCTCTTCTGCCCCATCATGTCCATAGCTGTCACCGCGGGTGCGTCGAAGTAGAGTTCCTTCTCCGGCGTGCGGATGATGACCTCGGTCGCATCGATTTCCTCGGTCGATTGCTTCAGCTGCTTTTGCAGCTTCTTCATCATGCGCGGGTTCATGCGACCCATGCCGGGCATCATGTGGCCGACGAGCCCGGCGCGCGTTTAAGCGCTGTGGCGCCGGTTATAATTTGTAGCGCAGCACCGCCGCCGCACCGCCAAGCCCAGCTAGGATTTCGCCGCCGTGGTGGTACGGCGAGACCTCGATGACCTCGGTGCGCGCTTGCTCAGCAAACGCCAGCAGCTGGCGACCTTTTGGGGAACGCGTCTCGGGCGCGAGAATTAGCAGCCGCTCGCCCGCGCCCGCCTCGAGCGCGGCACGCAGCTGCGCTGTGCCGTAGGTCGCTAGGTTCTTTGCTAGGGCGTCATTGAGCAGTTCAACCGCCTCCAACTCTCGCTGTAACTGTACTTGAGCAGCCGCCTGCGGCAACTTGCCACTTCGAAGTGCCTCATGGACGCCCGCTAGGCCACCTTGTCCAGCCGTGACGGCGGTCGCACCTTCCCACTGCTCCGGCGAATCAGCGCGCGCCTGCTTCAGCAAGTCCTCCTTTAGGAAGCCGGGGCCGATGACAATCAGCGTCGTACCTCCATTATCATTGCCTAGCGCGTCGGCGACGCTCGTGCAGACTCGCGCGAAGAATGCCTTCTGCGTTTCACCGCCGGTGCCCTTACCGCCTGCGCGGTTCAACGATCGCAGCTCACGGATGCCGTAGGGACGCACCTCTGCTAGAACTACCGAATCAGCTTCGACCGCGACGGCAAGCGCACGCACCACAGGCTGTGCCGCCTCCTGTAGCCTCCGTTTGTGGTGCGGTGCCCATTTCGATTTGGCGAGTCTTAGGTCGTCGCCTGACCCCAGTAGCAGTGTGTGGTGTTGACCGACGTCGCGCTTCGCCTCAGTAATCGGACCATGACAGCGCAGTCGCTGACCGAACGGCTGGTACTCTACCTTCTCGATTTCGAGTGTCAGCGTTAGCTTCTTTTTACGGCCACGCTCAGCGCGCAGGCGGTCCGCTTGTACAGTTTCACGTCGTTCAGTGCTTGCGCGAACGGCATCACCCGGCTCGAGCAGCAGGTCTAGGTGGTAAAGGTCATCATCGTGCTCTAGCCACAGCTTTACCACACCGTCACGCCTGCGCTGGACGCGCATGCGCGCTATGCCTGGACCGAGATGTCTAAGTTCTCCGCTAGCTCCTTGTAGCGGTTGCGGATGGTGACTTCAGTCACCCCAACTGTCATGGCAATCTGCTTCTGCGTTTTGCGCATGTTGTAAAGCACCGACGCGATATAGATGGCTGCAGCCGCGACACCTGTGGGTCCGCGCCCCGAGGTGAGTTCAGCCTCAACAGCCTGATTCAGGATGCGAATGGCGGCGTTCTCAACATGGCCCGGCAGCTTCAGTTCTTTGCAGAAGCGTTCGATGTAGACCACAGGCGAAGCCGGCTGTAGGTTCAGCTTCAGCTCACGCGAGATGTAGCGGTAGGTGCGCCCCACCTCCTTTTTGGAGGCTCGTGAGGCCTCAGTAATCTCGTTCAGCGTGCGCGGGACTTCACAGCGCCGACAGGCGCCGTATAGAGCAGCGGCAGCGACCCCCTCCACGGAGCGGCCCCGCACCAAGTTCTGGTTAACTGCACGGCGGTAGAGCATCGCCGCTTCTTCACGCACCTGTCGGTGCAGCCCAATCTTGGATGCGAGCCGATTCAGCTCTTTAAGCGCCAGCGCCAAGTTACGATCGGCCGATGTTGAAGCGCGGGTACGGTTCTGCCACTTGCGCATGCGGAACAGCTGTGCCCTGTTCTTGGTAGGTACTACATTTCCGTAGGTGTCTCGGTTGCCCCAGCCAATGTCAGTCGATAGCCCTTTGTCATGCACCATCACTGTCATCGGTGCGCCACCACGCGCGCGTTTCTCGTTCTGCTCGGCGTCGAACGCACGCCATTCCGGTCCCGAGTCAATGAAGTTATCATCAATCACCAAGCCGCAGCCGCTACAGGTCATTTCACCGCGGGTATAGTCGCGTACTAAGTGCTCTGATTTACATTCAGGGCAAGCCGTGATTTCATCCAGTTCTACCTCACTCCCAGGCTTCTGAATAACCATTAACAACCACCATGTCGGCCGTCAATAAAAGCGCTCGCCCATCGGCCGGCAAATTGTATAACTGGCTGGCCTGCCTGCGCCGTGATGGTGGCTGCCGAGGAGGACCCACGCACTTACGTCGAGTTACGCGGCTGGAAGGTGCTTGAATCGCGCTGGGATGGCTCAGCTCACTTGCTGCTGGTCGAGCCAAGACTAGACCTCGGGGAAGCGTTCGAGGAGTTACGACTCAACCTGAAGGCGGAGGCTGATGGCGTGCGTCTGCACCCGATGCTGCGACGAGCCGGAGGGGAACTACTGCTGGTGCTGCTGCCGCAACCGCGGCGCGAAACCCGCTCCAAGCGCACTAACCTCTACCTTCTGCTGGCGACAATATTCACTACCACTTGGGCAGGGACGCTCTTCTGGGCTGGCTATGCTGGGAGCTACGAGCTGGAGAGCGGCTGGGACCTACTGCTGATACTGTTGCACCCCAAGACGCTATTCTATGGCTGGCTCACCTTCTCGCTGCCGTTGTTGACTATTCTCGGTATTCACGAGATGGGCCACTATGTCTATGCACGCAAGCACAATCTCGACGCATCCCTTCCCTTTTTCATCCCCATCCCGCCGCCACTGTTGCTCGGAACGATGGGTGCCTTCATCGCCATCCGGGAGCCGATTCCTAACCGGCGGGCACTGCTGGACGTCGGCGCCAGCGGCCCTATCGCCGGTTTTCTCGCAGCGTTGCCAATCACGCTGCTCGGCTTCTGGCTCACTGAGCAGGCGGCGCGCGAAGCGCCAGTCGACCCCGGCAACCTGATTTTCCTCGGGACACCACTGGCGTTCAACCTGCTCGCCTCGCTCGCCGAACAGTTCATGACACTGAGTGGCAACTACCTGATTCACCCCGTGGCGTTTGCCGGCTGGGCGGGACTGTTAGTGACTGCACTTAACCTGCTCCCGGCGGGACAGCTTGACGGCGGCCACATCGCTCGTGCACTGTTCGGCCCGCGCGCGCGGCTGCTTTCCTACCTCGCTATCTCGGTGATGCTCTTCATGGCGTTCTTCGGCATACCGGACGTAATTCCGTTCTTGGAATCCTCGGACCCCTATTTCGGATGGGCCATCTTCGCCGGACTGGTCTACTTCCTCGGCGTCGAGCACCCGCCACCATCGGAGGAAATCACCCCGCTAAACACCCCTCGCTGGCTCGCCGGCGGTTTCACCGGTGTGATGCTGCTGCTTTGCTTTGTCCCGTCGCCGCTGATGACCATCCCGTCGCCGTTCGGGCTGGAGATGAAGGCCGCCGAAGGGGAGCTGGAGTTCGCCGCTGACGGCTCGAACTCGACCCTTATCTGGGTCAATAACACTGGCGAGGTGCACGACAACCTGACACTGGCGCTGAAGCTGCCGGCCGACTGGAGCGCGACGCTGGCTGTAGCAAACGTGACCTACGGCACCGGATGGCTTAATCCCGGCAACGCCACCTTTGGAGAAGTGGTATGGCAGCCGGACCCGTTCAACTTGACGCTAAACTTGACCGCGGGTGCGTCGGCGCAATTGCAGCTCGAGCTGACAGCACCTGCCGAGTTCAGCGAGCTGACGCAAGCGCTGCTCGAGGCCAGTAGTCGCAACGAGGCAACCTATACGCTACGGCTGTCGTTGCTGCCGGAGGCAGAGGCGTGATTCTCGAAGGTAGATTCTGGCATCCGCAGCGCGGACTGACGGATGGCTGCGTCGCCATTGGCGATGACGGCACGATTAAGCGCGTTGCAAAGACTATTTCTGGTGCCAAAGAGCGCGTGTGCGGGATGTTGCTGCCTGCAGCCTTGGACATGCATGTCCATTTCCGCGATCCCGGTTTCCCGCACAAGGAAGACTGGGCTTCCGGCTCCACGGCTGCAGCGTGCGGCGGGGTCACCGCCGTCGTTGACATGCCCAACACCCAGCCGCCGACTGCCTCGCCCGCCGCGTTCACTGACAAGGCACAACGCGCCGCGGCAGCATCGGTGGTGGATTTAGGGTTGGGCGTCAGCGCACGCCCCGGTATTTCGCGCGAAGCGTGGTTTAGCGAGCTGCCGGCCGCCTTTTGGAAGCTCTACCCCTATGGCGTCTCGTGGGAGGATTACCAGTCCACCGCCACCGAGGTCACTGCTGCTGGTGGGCACCCATTGGTGATCCACGGTGAGCACCCATCGCACATTGCTCCTGGACCACCACGCGAGCTGGCAGAGCACACTGCACACCGGCAGCTGGCCGAGGCGGAGTGCCTAGCAGGAATGCCTGCATCACCGCAGTTGCACGTCGCGCATCTATCAACGGCGGATGGCTTGGCGGGACTACCAGCGGGTGCGACCGCCGAGGTGTGTCCGCACCACTTGCTGCTGAACTTGGATGCGTGCGACTCACTGGAGTGCAAGGTTGACCCGCCTCTACAGACACCGCGCGATAACGCGGCGCTATGGAGCGGTTTCCGTGACGGCCGCATTGCAGTCCTGGCGAGCGACCACGCGCCGCACCTCCCCGAGGAAAAGGCATCGGACGCACCTCCATCTGGAATCCCCGGCGTCGAAACCATGCTGCCGTTGATGCTACAGCAGGTGGTTACTGGCAATCTCGAACTAGGGAGACTGGTGAACGCAATGGCTGAAGCGCCAGCCGACCGTATCGGCCTTTCGCGCGGCCGGATTGCCCCGGGGCAACCGGCCGACCTAATCGAGGTTGACTCCAAGGCGACGCGCCCCATTGTCCTCGAACAACTTCACTCTCGCGCCGGCTGGACGCCGTACGAAGGATGGGACGCCATCTTCCCGCACCGTGTCTGGCGTCGCGGAGAGCTGGTGGCTGCCGACGGGGAACCGCAAGTTTTGCGTGGTGGACAGCCGCTCTTCACAGCGCAACTTTAATACTCTGCGAATGGAGGGGCGTACTATGTCGTGGCGCAGACCCTTGGCATTCGTTGGGCTTGCACTGCTGCTGATGGGCGGTGCACAGGCGGCAGAGCAGGCTGACATCCCCTTCTATTTCGGCCGCAGCGGGCTGGGCGACGTCTACAAGCTGGAGGTAGCGGAGCCGACTGCCACAACCCCCAAGTACTGGAATTGCGCCAATGACGAGGTCCAGCAGGACTACCAGCCGCTCGCGAGCTGGCAGTTGGGGCTAGGCGGCCCGGTGATGCTGGGCGACAGCCATGACTATGTAATCTGGGTTGAGTCGACCAACGTACAGGAAATCAGCTTCCGTACTACGCTTTACTTGAATGTGACCGGAGAGCGGACTGATCTTTCGACACAGGAAGTATCTCGCTCCGGATCGTTTCAGGAGGGGTGGCTCGCCGGCAATTATACTATGGAACTGGAGGATGCACCCTACGACGCCGGCCCTTGGACGGACGGAGTGCCACCCTACGCGGTGTTCGGTATCGAGCTGGAGACCCGCATTACCTGGGCACCCGACACCAATAACCGCACCGCCTGGGTCAAGGCCGCATCTGTTGATGGATGCGGTGAGGGCGTGGCATGTGATTCACGACTACAGATTGAAATGCAGCCGGTTCTATTCGACCCTGCAGCGGTCTTTAGCAACGATCGAGTTGACGAGGCGGATGGCGACTCACTTTTCCTGAAGGTGAACATCACCAACGCACTGGGGGTGGACACATTCGACGACGAAAGTGGCAGCGTACGTGTTGTTGGCGTCAGCGGTGGCGGCAGTTTCCAAGAGTCACTAAACCTGGTACGACGGCACACTTACCTGATGGAACTGGAGGCGCGCTGGCACTACCAGCAGGATGACGGAATCAGTGCCGACTGGTACGATTTTCGTCTCTCGATAACCGATACCTACGGCAATTTGTGGGAGGCAACAATCAGCTACGAGTTGGAAGTCGACCGTTATGAAGCTGCTATCGAACCAGAGGCAACCAGTCAGCAAGTGGCACGCGGCCGCGACGTTGATTTTCGACTAAAAATTCTAAATGCTGGCAATACCCGCGACACGTTTGGACTGGAGCTGGACGACTCAGATATGCCGGTAGGATGGCAGGCACAGCTTGTCGATGATAGCGAGTTGGAGCTAGCGACCGGCCAGTACGACTACGCTACTATCCAGGTGGGTGCACCAGCCGGTGCTCCCGGCGGCAGCTCGGCTCAGGTGCTGCTGACCGTGCGTTCGCAGGGTGACACAACGCAGTATGCGCGCGTCACTCTCACCGCCAACGTGCGCACCCACGGCGTCACGCTTTCAGGAGTTCCCGACCACATCACCATTGATCCGCAAGAGCTGAATCCGGAAGGCGAGTACCATTTCCAAGTCACGATACACAACACTGGCAGCGACCGGGACACCTACAATATTGATGCTACTGTCGCGCGCAGCGACTGGAACCTGCGAGTGGAGGAGGGCGGGACCAGCGTTAGCAGCGTCACCGTCGAGAAAGGGCAGGCCAAGCAGTTGGATGTGGTGCTGAAGCCGGTTAATTACCAAGATCGACTGGGCGAGGAAGTAGAGTTCCGTTTCACTGCCAGCTCAGTCCCCCCCGGCGACGGCAGCGACGAATTAGAGTCCAATTTGGTAATGGTTATTCCAGTCGAGCGCGTTGTCGATCTTGAGCTGGTGGAGGTGCAGGTCAACGGCCAGCCGCTCGAGCTGCTGGCGCCGGATGTACTACAGGAGGGCGATTCAGTCCAGCTGCAAGTGCTGGTGCGCAACCATGGCGGTCTGGCGACTGGTGAGTTCAGCGTTACGCTCAGTCTGGGGCAACGGGAGGAAGCTCGCTATCGCCTCGATGGACAGGAGGGACGCCCGCTAGGGCTGCCAGGCTACGGTGAAGCGATCATAACTTTGGAATGGCGCAAGGCGGCGCCCGGCACGACGGTGCTCTCGCTTAATGCCGATCCAATGCTCGAGGTCGTAGATGAGTTCGACCGCAGCGACAACTTGCTTTCGATTACCTTGCAGGTCGCTGAGGCCCCCGAAACCGCGAACGACGATGATAGCAACGGCGACTCCGGGCTGCTGCCAGGCTTCAGCACCGCTCTGGCGCTGGCTGGGATAATATCAGTTGCAGCTCGCCGTCGCCGCGTTTAGTCATCGTTTAGCGATTCTAGCTTTTTTCTCAGGTCGTCCATTCCGTCACTACTTTCGCGTGCTCCTTCGGAATTGCTGTCATCCGCACTTTCATCATCTTTCAGGCCTGAAAGCAGCTCATCCATTGAGACCGGTCGCGCTTCCAGGACTTCGCCGTCTAGGCTAGTAGTAGAAGACGGTGCATCCACAGTAGCTTTTTCACCAAGCGCGCCACCGCAGCTGGGGCACGCCCGCCATCCTTCCTCGACCGCTGCATCGCAATTGGGACAACTGGCGGTGGGAAACTTCTGCAATTCACTATCGGGCAACACAACTTCATCCGCCTGTTCGCCCAGCAGTGGTGCCATGGCCGGGTCAAGCGTGTCGAGAGCGTCTGGCGCAGCGCTGTCAAGCAGTTCGTCCAATAGCTCCCGTTCGTGCGGCATCACTGGCCCGGTTAGCTGCCTGTTGGCACCATCATCCACGCGAGATTTATCAATCGGTACCATCGCGCTCGCGCGCGACGAGTGCTGCCGGCTGTACGGGCGCGCTTGAACTATCAGTACCGCATCCCACGCCGCGTTAAACAGTGCAGCAAGCATGAATAGTGGCCCCGAGAGCGGCAGGAAAGCTAGCGGGAATAGCGCCCCCACTACCAGCCAGCGGTAGATGCCGAAACGGAGTCGGTACTCGCGGTTGCGCCGCAGCAGCAGCCAGCTGCTGCCACACAGCAGAGCGTAGAGCATCAACATTAGCAGTGGATTGCTCTGTGGCGCCGGTTCGTCGAGGATAATGATATCACTCTGCGCATCGTAACGACTGCCGACTCCCAGTAGTTCAGTTGGGTCTAGGTAGAGTTCGCCGCTGCTGAAGGTAACTCCCGTCTCGAGCGCAGTGCTGTCCGGCGCCAGTCGCACCCAGCGCAGGTGGTTGAAGTGGAGTCCCGAAGAACGGAAGCTAGTGCTACCCTGTGTGGTGAGCGTTAGTTCGTAGCCGCTGATAGCAGGCATTTCGCCCGCTAGGAAGTGGTTGTCGTAAAGGCAGTAGAGCGGACGCAGCTCGAGTGGGATCTCCGGATCGAGCTGCAGTACCAGTATGATGCGGAAGCCGTTTGGATACAGTGCTACCTCACGGACATCGGCCGAGTTTTGGTAGTCTCCGCTGCCGCTCAGTTCCTGCCAGCGCAGATGGCCAAAGAGCAGCTGTCCTGCCAGAAGTTCGGCCGAGAACGCGCCGGAATCGTTAGTGAGTGCTCGTGCCACTCGGTTCAGCTCTGACACTCCGAAATCGGGTCGCGCTAGTTGCGCCCCCGTCCCGGTCACTGGCTCTCCTGTCAGGCCACCTCCAGTTGTGACTTGCAGTTCGAGTGTCGCTTGGTGAGGAGCCGTGAACTCCGCTTCGAGCCACACCTCAGGCAGCAGTCCATCGGCAGTTGCCGGTGGGGTTGAGAGTAGGGAGCCCAGCAGTAGTAGTGCCAGCCACGTTGTACGCAAGCGCATTGCCTGCGATGCTGACACACCAGTAATTAACCTTACAGGCTGCCGCACCGTATCGCGTAACTAGCCACCGTCATGTTTGCCTCCGGTGAGTAAGCTGCTGCCACCAACCACATAGTTACTCCTGCCAAAAAGAAGCCACCAACCCTTTTAATCTCGCTGGCGTGGACCAGCTCCCTATCAGGGAAACGGCATAGCGGGGTGGGGTAGCTAGGAAATCCCGTCGGGCTCATAACCCGGAGATCGATGGTTCAAATCCATCCCCCGCTACCACTTTTACTGAGCCCGGTATAATCCGTTAATGCGACATACCTTTGAGCACACTGCTGATATTGGCCTCGCGGTCGAGGCGCCGTCGCTCGAAGTGGCATTCGGCGAGGCGGCGCTGGCACTGGTCGAAGTGATAACTGGCAGCGCGCTCCCACCTGTGGAGCAGCAGCGTACCCTAGATGTGGCGGCAGAATCACGCGAGCAGCTGCTAGTGCAGTTCCTGTCGCGGTTGTTGGTCGAGTTTGATGGAGACGGCTTCCTGCCGGGGCGGGTGCAAGTTTCATTGACAAGCGCTGGCAGCCTTACGGCAACGCTGGAGGGGGCTACTTGGGAGCCAACGCGCGACGGCTACGGCGTTGAGGTGAAGGCAATTTCCTACCACGACCTGCAAGTCGAGCCTGGGCCACCAGCACAGCTGCGTGTTATCCTCGACCTGTAGAACCGATGACCACCGCTCTTTCATCCGGTAAAAGTTAATTCAGATGGCGTCTATTGCGTGCTCAAGGAAAAACGTCTTAAATGCTATTAAGTTTTTTATACCCTTCTCAATCGGCAGTTCCGCTTCGGCCATTTACTATAATCATGAGTAAAGACGATTCGAGTAGCGAAACAGCTCTCAGAGAACGCACCGGCCTTACGAACGGTAACGGCCTTACGAACGGTAACGGCCTTACGAACGGTAACGGCCTTACGAATGGTAATGGTCTGACGAACGGTAACGGCCTTACGAATGGTGCTGGTGCTGGCGGCTTCGCTCGCATCCCCCTGCCCCCTGTTGCCTCGCGGAACGCGATGGCGGCGACCGCAGCGGCAGTTGTTCTTCTGCTGGCCGGCGTGTCGTTCCTGGTACTCTGGGAAGCTGATGACGCCAGTCGTGTCAGTATTGACGGCTCTCTCGCTGACTGGGATGGCATCGCGCGCACCGCAGATAGCCCCAGCGACGCTGGCAATGCCAACATCGACTTGGTCGCAACGGCGGTGCAGGCAGACGCAGTCTATCTTTCACTGTTGACAAGTACATCTGAGCCGATATTCACTACGCAAAGTGGCCACACGCTACGCATCCTAATCGACAGCGACGTGGACGCAGCGACCGGCTACGCCCTTCCAGGCATCGGGGCAGACCATGTAGTCGAGATTTACGGTCATTCGCAGGCGGTGCTGACCGCAACGCTCTACGCTTTCGACGATGACAACCGTGACAGCCATGACTGGAACGGCTTCGCACCGCTTACCACTATCAAGGCCCGCGCCGCCGGTGTCTCGGTCGAGGCGCAGGTGCCACTGTTTGACCTCGGAATGAATTTGGACGGTGACGCGCGTCTGTTGTGGCAGACCGCCGACAGCTTCGGCAACGGCGATATGTCAGGCTTTGTGACCGGCATCCACTCAGCTCCTGCCTCTATTGCTGAGATTGTTGACCAGGCTCGTCAGGACGCCAACTCACACAACAATGGCGTCGGCATGGTAATCGACGGGCAGTTCAATGACTGGGATTCCGTAGAACGCAAAAGCGATGACTTTGACGCTGCCAATCCGCACGTTGACCTGCGGGAGTACGCTGTCGCCGCGCAAGCAGATGAGACTTTCTTCTACCTGCAGGTGGATGGCGAGGTACTCAATGGCATTGCCGTTCCTGCCGCAGAGGCACGTTCGATTCCGACGCAGGGAACTGGTGGCTCTGACTCGCCGCCTGCTTCCGGAAGCGGAAACCAGCAGTCCGTACCACTTCCGGTTGTCAGCAGCCAGGACGCGATACGGGTCCTGATTGACATTGACAATGACGCTTCCACCGGCTACCGCCTGTTCGGCCTGCCGCTGGGTGCAGATCGCATGGTCGAAATCACCGGCCACTATGGCATCATCACCCAGCGTGCTGAGATGGTGTATACTGGTAGCGGTGGTTCTTGGGAATGGGGAGCCGGCAGCATCATTGATGCCGCGGCCGCCGGGGGCGAGCTAGAACTTTCACTGGCGCTGCAGGATGACTTCGATTACTATCTTCACTTGACTGGCTGGAACGATGTTGAGGACATGACTTCCGGCCACGGCATCGACTTCGACGACAGCCAGCCAGAGCAGCCAGATGGTGGCAGAACAGTTAGCAGCTCGACATTCAGTGACCCTGTCCATGTCGAGGCCGTTTCCGACAATATCCTGACCCTCGCTGCGGGAGACCTGGACGGTGATGGCGACCAGGATTTGATTGCCGGTATGGACGTCACTGGTTCACCGTTACCCAATTCAGAAATTATGATTTTCAAAAACACAGGTCAGTACACTACAGCCAATTACAACACTGCGATAACCATCGAGCTCGACAGCTCGGGCGTTGACGGAGACATCCTGGACATAGCTTCCTATGACATCGATGGCGACGGCAACGATGACATCGTCGCCACCGCTCAGGATGACAACGTAATCATCCTGAAGAGCCCCGGTGGTTCCACGGACACTTGGGTCGCGATCAACTGGGAGTCTGCTACATCGAACTGGCTGATTATTGACGACGTAGA